>LJUP01000221.1 GCA_001303955.1 Bacteroides sp. SM23_62
CTGGATGTGTATTTCCTCTCCCCGTCAGCGTTGGATTTCCGGCAGTCCGATAAATTTCCCGTCGCACCTGAAGAAAGATACGAGGGTGCGCCGGATCAATGGCATTTCAAAGGCAGTACTGTCGCAGACTCCGATGAAATGCGCTTCCTGGTTCTGATGGTACCGCTACACCCTGAAAAAGATGCGGATGCCCTGCCGGAAGTTAAGAGACTGGATTACGGTAATGTAAAGGGATTCCAGGTGGGAGAGGAAAAAGTCCTCGCCTGGTGGGGCACAGGCGAGATTGGTGATTTTTCCGCAGCCGGATCAGAGAAGAATGCGAAGATGATCATCGAATACTCAGAGAAAGGGGAAATAAGGAAGCGCATAGTCCATTAACCAATCGAAGAATAGTTAATGAAACAACTACTTTCATACCTTGTCCTGGTAATCCCGGTTTCTGCCGGTTTTTGCCTTTCTTTTGCGCAAACATCAGAGGATCTGGCCATTGAAATTGTTCCACAAGACGGCAATTATCTATACCGGACAGGCGAATCGGCCGTCCTGAATATCAATGTCCTTACCCCGGGAGCCGTTTCTGATGCAACCGGGATCAATTACAGGCTAAGCCTGAATGGGGTTACTACCCTGAAAGAGGGCAGGCTTGACCTCGATGAGGGAAAAGGCCGGATCAAGGCCACACTGGAGCGGCCGGGATTTTTGCGTTGCGATGTAAGCTGCATCGTCGGGAAAGATACGCTGTATGCTGCGTGTGGATGTGGTTTCAGTGTGGAGGAGATCCGCCCTGCGGGTATACTGCCCGAAAATTTTGACCGGTTCTGGCGTGAGGCCAAAGCCGAGCTGCTGAGGATCCCGATTGATGCAAAACTTGAGGAGGTTGAGGTGGTTGATCCGTGTGATGCAAAACGATTAAATAGATACTGGAAAAAATATGGTAAAAGAAATGGTTTTAATATTAAATGCCAAAACAGTCCCAAAGTGCCTCACTATCACATTGGTACTGTTCTGCTTGGCATCATCTCCCTGCCTTTCACAGGAACTATCCCGACCCATTTTCCGGGTCATTGAGGAACTGGACGTCAAAGTGACCATGCGGGATGGGGTCAGGTTGTCTACCGATATTTACCGGCCGGATGCACAGGACAAATTCCCCGTATTGCTTTTGAGAACCCCCTATGGCAATGGAGGAGAGGGCGATGAGGACGGACATTTTTTTGCCCAGCGCGGATATGTGGTGGTAATCCAGGACACACGGGGCCGGTATGGGTCGGAAGGTCTTTTTGATCCATTTCAGTCCGAGTCGTTCGACGGATATGATACCCAGCAATGGATCGGGGAGCAATCCTGGTGCAATGGGAAAATGGGGACTTTTGGCGGGTCATATAATGGATTTACCCAATGGATGCCTGCCCCGCTCGCAAGCCCTTACCTGACCACCATGGTCCCTGCGAAAACTTTTTCAGATTTTTACAGGGAAGCATATATGGGAGGAGCTTTCCGAATTTTAAGATGGAGTCCGTGGAGCTATGAAATGTCACGTCCGGATAATGTTGACAGGTCTTTTGTGCAAAACTCAGCCGACAGTGCCTACCGGGCAATCCCTTTTATAGAACAGGATAAATCACTGGGATGGAAAATACCATTTCTCAGGGATTGGCTGGCACACCCGCAAAATGACCTCTACTGGGAAAGGTCAAGGGTGGGGGATCATTATGCTGATATCAGGACCTCGGTTTTCCATCTGGGAGGATGGTTCGATAGCTTTCAGCAAGGTACCCTTGACAACTTTATGAGAATGACAGCACCGGATATCGATCCTGAAATCAGGGCTGAACAAAAACTGCTGATGGGGCCCTGGATACACGGTTCGGAATCACGTTTGACCGGAGACCTGGATTTTGGAGAGGATGCAGAATTTGATACCAGGGAGCTTACTTTGCGCTGGTTCGACAGCCAGTTAAAAGGGATAACCAACGGAATCATGCAGGAACCCCCGGTCAGGATATTTGTGATGGGGGAAAACGCCTGGAGGGACGAATACGAATGGCCACTGGCCCGGACAGATTACCGGAAGTATTATTTCCATAGCAATGGAAATGCCAATACCCTTTCGGGTGATGGTACCATTGATACAGATGTCCCTGGAAATGAACCCCCTGACACCTTTGTTTACGATCCTGAGGACCCTGTTATCACCCCCGGAAGAGATGAACCGATTGACCAGCGGGAGGTTGAAGCCAGGAAAGATGTACTGGTGTATTCTACTGGAATATTGAAAGAAAGCATCGAAGCTACAGGTCCGGTTAAGGTCATATTGTATGCCTCAAGTTCGGCAATGAATACGGACTTTACAGCCAAATTGGTTGATGTCTGCCCCGACGGGAGAGCCATCCGTTTGTGTGAAGGGATCATACGGGCCAGTTTCCGCAACCCAGAAGCTCCTCCATCAGCCATCCAGCCGAACAAAGTTTATAAATACAATATCAGCCTCTGGTCAACCAGCAACCTATTCAAAGAAGGTCACCAGATCCGTGTAGAGATCTCCAGCAGTAATTTCCCGAGGTTCGACCGTAATCTGAATACAGGAATTTTCCCGGCCATCGATACGACATTTGAGAAAGCCACGCAAACCATTTATCACAGCAGGGAATACCCATCGTGTATCGTCTTGCCGGTTATTGAGTGATTTAATTAAAATAATAGTCATGTATGCACTTTTAATTTTGTTGTTTTCTTTTCAATCTTTATCTGGCTTACTGAGATATTCGCAATCGGATAACAGGGTAAGTGCAGGAGATTACGCTACCATCCAGGAGGCCGTCAATGCGCTTCCTTCAGCCGGAGGAACGGTTTTTATACCCGCAGGTCTTTATGAAATATCCGAGCCCATTATGGTTGAGAAATCAGATGTTTCTTTGATCGGTGAAGGTACCGGGACCATACTTTTAAATACCAGCAAAGACGGGAAAAACACGATTGAACTGATCGGGACAGAGGAAGTGCCGATCTGGCGCGTCAAGGTCTCCGACATGCATATGAAAGGCAATGAAAAGTGTGGAAATGCCATATATGCAAAACAGGTCAACGAAATTTCCCTGAGTGATATGTGGATTGATTACCACGGCAGATCGGGTATATATCTTGATTACTGTTACGAGAATCCGCGTGTATATGACAATAATATTGCCTACAACAAAGAGACGGGAGTAAAACTCGACGGGTGCCACGATATTGTAGTTTCCGCCAACCAGATGGAGGAAAACGGCATCGGCATTTATGGAAAAGGGCTGTATAATGCTACGGTTACCGGTAATAATATCGATGACCATATCAGGAACTGCATTTATTTTGTAAATACGCTCGGTTCGATCATTACGGCGAACATGCTTGAAAACTGTAAGGGAAAGAGCGTTATACTGGATGAAGCATGCAATGGCATTGTAGTAACAGGAAATACGTTCAGAATGCCCGGTGTGCTGTCTGTTTTCAAAACCAAGGGAGTCGTTGTCACAGGCAACGCATTTGACGCTTCCGAGAGTACGGCCCTGGAAGTGGAGGAAAGCGAACTTGTCACTGTATCAGGAAATATTTTCAGCGGAAGCGGAGAAGGCGTAAATCGAATTTACGGAATGGTGATGAGCAATGTCAATGATGTTGCCATATCAGGGAACACGATAGTAAAGCCGTTGGAAGGCGGAATCTATATTCTCGGCGATCAAAACGGGTACGTTAATATTACCGGAAACACCATTAAAAGTCCGTCTTACAATCATCAGGGTATGCATTCCGGTATATTCATTCACAATACTTCGCACAGTATCATCAGCAATAACATCGTTATGGATGACATGGAAGCGAAAAATATGAAATCGGCCATTGAAGAAAACGGGGATTCCGATTACAATATCATTACCAACAACCGTGTCAACAAAGGCCTGTCAGGCAGTATCGTAACAACAGGTAAAAATACCAGGAAAGAAAGTAACCTTATTCATTAGTAATTTCAACGTGCAAATGTGCCGTTGCTTTATAACCATGTTCATTTGAGCGTTCCACCTGAACAATATAGTGACCGGGTTTGGCAAAAGCATGGACCGTTTCTGCATATTTGCCTTTGAGCGGGTCATATCCGTATTCAATGAACCCCTTGCTTTCGGATTCAATATATTTTTCCATCACTGACCTGGTCTTTACAGGCGGAGAGCCATCCCCGAAGTCCCATACCTCATCCCCGGTTTCAGAGCGGAAAGTGCGCACCTTAAAAGTAACTGGATCACCTGGTTTTATATCAAATGACGGGTGATAGGTGGCATGTATAGTGGGCGGCATTTTTTCGGGTTCTTTCGGGTCGCGTATCTGAACAACCGTATAATCATAATCAATGTTCCCATCTGCCTCCGTTACTTTCAGAATTTCGCTGTAGGTGCCGGGAAAATCATATTTCCTTTCGATAACAGGACCGGCGGCCATCGAACCATCACTGAGGGTCCATTCATATGATGCAATTTCACCGGCAAAACTTTGTGACTTTCTTCCGTCCAGCATAACGGATTGTCCGGTATAAGCTAAGCGATGCGGGCGGGCAACTGCAATCACAGGCGGATTGTATTGATTGACATAGGCTTCCCAGATATATGCATATGCGTCTTCAGTTGCCCATTCCCCCGATAATTGCCGGTAATATACAGCAAAGTGAAGATGTGCCCAGCCGCCACTGCCACCTTCTTTTCCAAGAACAGCGATCTTTTGTCCCATCTCAATTTTTGCACCAGGAAAAACAGCAGGCTCTCTGGAAAACAGGTGGGAATAACGGTAAACCCATCCCTTTTCATCCATTATTACAATCACGTCATAACGCGGTTCTACCGGCAGATCTTCGTATCCTTCCAGCACATCCTCTCCGGAGATGATCACTGTGCCTGCCACGGCAGCAACAACCTCAACCATTTCCTCGGCACCTCCAAAATCAAGCCAGGGATGATACTGGATCAATTTCTCACAGACATGTTCACCCCAGTCTACAAATACAGGTTCATTCCCCATCTGCGTATTATCGGCAAACCATCTCTGTTTTACCGGATATACGAATGTGCCTGGCGTCATGAAAGGTGAATCTGCAGGCCAGACCCGGATCCTGGCATCTTCCTCAAATCCGTAATCATCAATCCTGCAATTTTTTACATAACCTCCCGTAACAGGACAATCAATCTTTAGATGCCCAACCTTTACAGGCAGATAATAATTGCCTGAGATTATGGTGACTTCCTGTCCGTCTACAGAAACTTTTACATGTGCCTCACGAACCGCATCCCTGAGTTCATCACGAATTTCTACAAGGTCGATTAATTTGATATTTGCCTTATCCCCATTTACCAGACGAACATCCTGCGATTCGCCGATGCTTAGATTTACCACTGATCGCAGGGGATGTGGATGAACCGGATCCGGACTGATGCAGGAATATATGAACGCTGATGTTAATATGGTTGTTAATAATAACAGCATCCGCTGGAATTCAGTATTTTTACTAAAATTCAACCTATCATTAAATTGGCTTATTTAAAGATACAAGAAATAGTCCTTGACCATGCCGATTTGATCTCAAAAGTCGAATTAATTTAATCAGGATGAAAAAATCGAGCGTCTCCCTTTTCATATTCATCATGTTTTTTTCAAGTATCGTATTTCCTCAGGAAACCCATCTGAAAAATACAATAACTGTACCTTCCTATCTTCTCCGCGACCGTGCAGTCGTACTGGACAGCCTGGTAATGAAAAAACTCATGTACGTATCTTTCAAATCTGCACTCCCGCTGTCAAGCATCAAAGGAGGAGCTGCACTCGGCACGCTGAGCCACCAGGAAGGTCTTACAGCATATGATACAACATATTTCTCTGACGAATCAGCCGGTAATCTTGGTTTCAGCCTTCCATACAATATATCGGAAGGCACATACCATCTGGACATACAAATAGTAAATGCAGAGGGAAATGTGCTGGATGCTTTCTCGGGAGATTATGACCGCAGCGAACTCGGACCTTATTTTAAGCGTTCCATCCAGTTCTGGGACTTTACCACACCATACGCTCACCTTGACTGCCGGGGATACGGGAACATCACCTACCATTTCAGCAGTGATGAACATTTAACCGGACTGCAAGGCCTGGGAATAGCTGCACGTATGTCCACGGGCAGTGATTTACCAGGATTAATCGAAGTACAACTGAACGGGATCAGCCTGGGTGGGTTCAGCCTTCCTGGAGGTTATCCTCCGGAAAACATGATTGATTGGCAGCTCAATGATGATGACATCCTTTCCCACCTGAATATTCAAAAAGGAGAGAATCAATTGAGTCTGATCCTGAAGCCAGGCAAAGAATCAAGTGTAGGACTGCGGATCTATTCAACCAGGAACAGCTCCGATCCTGAAATTGATGGAGCAGTACCGATAACGCTGAGAGTTATCAGTGGTTCGGCAAAACAAAGTGTTTTTACCATCCCTGTCTGGGGCGAAGACGGTGAACATATTTCCAGCAAGCTGACCATTCCGCCGCCCGAATTCTTCATCCAGCAACTGACAGGCCGGGAGCAGCAACCTCTTCCTCTGAACGACGAGGATGTTCAGAAGGGATATGTGGTTTTCTCGAGGGACTTCCAGCGTTATGTTTATCCATGGACCATACCGGCCGAGGAGGAACGGGCAGAATCATTGAGTGTAAAAATGGGACAGAATGATTTTGAACCCCTCACATTTTCCATATATCCGATCAGGGATCTGGGAGATGTCAGGGTTTCTGTCAGCGACCTGGTCGGATTAGGCGGCCATAAAATACCGTCTCAAGATATTCAGGTACATGTTGTAAAAACAATGAAAAAACGTTCCGGCAGCGGCGGTGAATACAGTCTTGTTCCCCGCCTGCTTGACAGGGCAAACCATGCCAGTATCCCCATTGATTATACTACCCGCTTCTGGTTAACTGTGCATGCTGACAGCACAATTTTACCGGGCTCCTATTCGGGATCCATTCAGATTGATGCTGACAAGGAGGTTTCGTCGACCATCCCCCTTGCGGTCAAAGTCCTGCCGATAGAACTTGAACCTGTGCCGGGAATTGAGTACAGTATGTGCATGAGTTATGAATTTTACGAACTCGACAGCAAGGATTGGACAGCCCGGGAAAGGGAAAAAATTTACCGGGACGGGGTGGATATTTTCCGGGATTATAAAAACCATGGCATGAGCACGGTGAATGTTGCCTCTCCATTCTATTTTCAATGGAACAAAGACGGTTCAGCGAAGATGGAACATTTCAAAGCAATGATCCTGGGGGCAAAAGAAGTCGGGTTTACCGATCCGGTTAACTGGTATTTCGGACATTATATCCAGACCGCAAAGGGACAGCATCCCGGCAATATCCGGCTTTATGACCCCAGGGTGCATCTTAAACGGGCAAAGTTCCTGGTTAAAACAGCGCTGGACCTGAACCGGCAGCTCGATGGACCACCCCTGGTTTTCATGCCCATTGACGAGCCCCGCATCGCTTCGCGTCAAAAAATGGCGCTCGACCTTTTTAAGGAAATAAAAAAAGTCCCCGGTGCGAGGGTTATGAGCACCACTGATATTGGGGGGAAAAACCTGGATATTGAGTACAACAGCCAGCGGCACCGGAAGCCTCTTCCCCCTGGAGTTAAAGAACGAAAGTCGGACAGAAGAGTCTGCGAATATAACAATACAGCGATCCAGTGCCTGAATCCTGCCTACAGCAGGTATATTTATGGTTATTATACATGGAGACAGGACCTGGATGGGATGAGCAGCTGGGGTCCCGGAACGACACAGAATTCCCGGGGAGATCCATTTGAAGACCTTGACAGTGAGTTCAGTGACTGGTTCATTTTCTTCCCGCACCCCGGAGGGCCCTTGCCAACCCCGAACTGGGAAGCGGTAAGGGAGGGGATTGATGACATCCGGTATATATATCAGCTCGAAAAACTGTGCAGCCAAAAGTCAGCAGAAAATCCGGAAGAGGTTGCCAAGGCTGAGCAGTTTCTCGATGAAATCCGGAGTATGTGCGATTTTGATGAGGGGAAAATCACCGATGATTTCGGGGACTGGACCCCCGAAAGGTTTGATTCCATAAGGGAAAAGGTTGTTTCATGGTATTTTCATAAGTTTAAACAATAAGAAATTCCCACTATGAAAAGAAACCACGGGAGTATATACCCTATGCTGATCGCTTTGGTTTTTAGTATAACAGCCTGTTCTATGGAAGATTCTCCGGATATGATCATTATCAATGGAAAGGTCCTGACGGTAGATGCTCAATTTTCCATTGCCGAGGCGGTGGCCATCAAAGAAGATAAAATCCTTGCTGTTGGATCAAACAGTGATATACGGAAAATGGCCGACAGCCTAACCGAGATTATTGATGCTGCGGGGAAAACGGTTATCCCCGGCCTGATTGACGCCCACCTCCATCCGGAAATGGCATCCATCAGCGAAATTGATGAAGAAATACCCGATGTACATAGCATCAGTGAACTCCTGGACTGGATAAAAGGGCAGGCCAGAACAAAGCAGGAGGGTGAATGGATTATTTTTCCCAAAATGTTTTTCACCCGATTGATAGACCTCAGGCAACCCCGGTTGTCAGAACTTGACAGTGCTGCCCCGTCCCATCCTGTGTTTTTGAACGGATCCTATGGCGGCATGATAAACTCGGCAGCCATGAGCGTATCAGGCATTGACGAAAACACCGCTCACAGAGGCATCCTGAGGGATGAAATTACCGGAAAGTTAACCGGCTTCATACGCGCTTCAGCCTTTGGATTACTGGAACTTCCACCACGAGAAATCCTTACCCCCCGGGAGCAGGAGGAGGCACTCCTGGCCATGTTGCGACGATATAATCAATATGGAATTACCAGCCTCTGTTCAGGTGCAGGGAGTTTCGAATTATTCGAAATGTACCGGGACCTGGGAAATCAGGGTAAACTAACCACACGGATCTATCAGAACATCAGGCTGAGACTGAATGGTATTCCCGGGACCATTGAACTCACTGATACCATCAGCGCATTCCCATATGTGACGGGGGACGGAAATGAATGGGCCCGGATTGGTGCCTTAAAGGTTATTCTGGATGGCGGCATACTGACAGGCACGGCCTACCTTCGGGAACCCTGGGGTGACAGGGCCGGCAGTATTTTTGGGGTCAGGGACCCGGATTACCGCGGTGTTGTCAATTTCAGTCCCGAAGAATTGTTCGCCATCGTCTCGGCTGCCAATACAAACAACTGGAAGTTTACCGCCCACTGCACCGGCGGCGGAGGGGTGGATATGCTGCTGGATGCCTATGAAAAAGCAGATAAAATAAAATCCATCAGGGACAGGAGGTTCTCGATCATTCACGGCAATTTTTTTACGGACAGGGCCATACAAAGGATGAGTGACCTAGGGGTCTATGCAGATATGCAGGCGGCCTGGTTCTACAAGGATGCGGATGCCATGAAGCAGATCCTGGGTGAAGAGAGAATCGCCAGCTTTCACCCTTATCGTTCACTTTTGGATGCGGGAGTGGTGGTCAACGGAGGTTCGGACCATATGGTAAAATGGGATGCGGATGCTTCCATCAATCCTTATAATCCTTTCCTGGCCATGTGGACCATGGTCACCCGGACCACGGAACGGAACAGTGTGATCATGCCGGATGAAGCCATCACCCGCGAGGAAGCACTGAGCATGTACACCATCAACAATGCCTATGCCAGCTTTGAAGAATCCATAAAAGGATCCATAGAACCGGGGAAACTGGCCGACCTGGCCATCCTTTCAGATAACCTGCTGGACTGCCCCGTGGGCAGGATCAGGGACATTGAGTCTGAAATGACCATAGTGGGGGGAAAGATCGTCTACTCTTCGGGCGGGAAATGATACGCCTGATCATTACCAATCCAGCACAAAAAAAATGCATCCTGTTTCCGTTTTTCTGGAACGGTTAGCTGTCCGTTTTTCCCCTGTCAAAATCCACAGGGTGGAACCATGCCTTGCGAGGGTGAGGGACCAACCGCGGGAATTGTATTATATTCGCATCGGATTTGTCTAATTTAATGTAAGAAAAGGCCTGGCGCTATGTTGAAAATCATGGAAACCATCCAGCAGCACAAAGGAAAGATTGAATTCAATTTCGCCATCTTCCTGTTCCTTCTGCTCAGCGCGGATTTCATTTTTATGGTCATGCATGTTTATTACATGCTGACCCATGATATGGAATGTTCCCTTTTCTGCCTGACAAGGGACCGGGGATATGCGGAGTTCTTCCAATACCTCAAATATTCCTGGATCATGATCCTGCTTGGTTATATACTCCTGATTACCAAAACCCCGCAATACCTCTCCTGGATCCTGTTGTTCGCCTTTTTCCTCTTCAATGATGCCTTCCAGTTGCACCATTTATTTGGCTCCGCTCTCAGCAGGAAATTTGTCTTTGACCCTCCGTTGGACCTCACGCGGAGTGATGTAGGAGCATTTGTTTATTTCATTTTGTGCGGACTGGCCCTTATGGGGCTTATTTTCTGGACATATCTGCGGGGAGATCAAAACTACAGGAAGAACTCAATCGACCTCGGGTTCTTTGTCCTGCTGATTTTTTTCTTTGGCGCAGTCGTGGATATCATACATGTGGCCTTCAGTCTGTATGGTGTGGGACTGAGTTTCTTTGAAGATGCCGGGGAGATGGTGATCATGAGCCTGGTCCTTTGGTATGTATACATGCTTGCTGTTAGCAGAGGAGCCTTTAATCTGAATATTGTGGGATTAATACAGGGATTGTTTTCCAGATCCTGAAGCCGTCCCGATCTTTCATTTAAAATATAAATGATGCTGACTGCTTAGTATGGCGAACCTTTCAGATGACCTGCTCGAATGCCCCGCAGACAGGATAAGGGACATAGTGTCCGAAATGACCATTGTGGATCTTTTACATTGCCGGGGGGAATGATATTTCCCCTATTCAAAGATAAAAGTGCCGAACTTTTTATAGTCATGAAAAGTCTTTGATATTATCTGCCAGGTGAATTGGGTCTGGCCCTGGTCATAATCTATCCTGTACATGTTCGCCCTCCATTTTGTCCCGGGTTCCGGGGGTACATTCTGCAGGGGTGAAAGGAGTTCGTAGGGAATGAAAATTTCGGCCATCCATGCTTCGATCTCTGCGTTTGGTTCCTTGGGCCCTCCTCTGGTACTGGTTGCATGCTGGGTTTTCCTGTTCCCTTCATAATGCCAGGGAAGCCAGCCATAAAAATCACCATTGTAATTCGGTACAATGATGGGCAGTTCATAATTGAGGGCTGAAATCTCGTACTCGAAATAGACGGGGAAATCTTCTTCAGTCCACAAAAATACTTCAACCACATCCTCTTCCCACAGATTCATATTGTCTTCCATTATGGTTGCATTCAGGATCTTATCCTGGCAGTCGAAAAGAAAATAGATGCCGGTTTCAGAGTACAGGACTTTGGCCATTGTTTTATATGTAACCGGTTTTTGGGCTCGCTGCGGAATGTCAATCCACCGGGTTTTGTCCCACTGTTCTGAAGATCCATCACCGGAAACTGTAAAATCATCGCATTGGGTAACGATGACAGCATCGTTACCGGACTTTTTCCCCGGTGATCCGTCATTTATATTTGCCATACCTGTAAATAATGTGGCTATCAGCCATTGAATAATTAAAAGTTTCATATCGTTATTCTCATTTATATAACATAGAATATAAAAGCGTTTGTTAATCGTAAATTTAGCAATTCATTGTATATAATGCGTGTTTATTTTCAAAATCATTTGAAAATAGTTGTTTTCAAGGCCAGGGAATATTAGGTTTGCAATGGAAACATATTTTAATCAAACCCGATCACTATGCCGGCCAATAAGATCCTTTCCTTGCTTATCATCCTGTTTTTAATTGTGGATGGTACAACTGCTGACGCAGAGCTGACTGAATTATGGAACGAGGGCATTCCCCTTATTCCTTACCCGCAAAAAGTTGAGATAAGAAATGGGGATTTTAAAATTGGGAAAAAGGTTTCCATTTTTATTGAACAGGATGCATCTTCTGAAGACAGGTTTACGGCCGATGAATTGGGTCGCCAGTTACAGGAGCAGTATGATATTGTCTCAAACATTACCACGGGCACACCCGGCAAAGGCATCATGCTCGGCCGGTTGGACGCTGCCGAAAGCATTAAAACACAGGGCTATCATTTATCAGTATCCCCGGAACAGATCAACATCCAGGCCGGTGACGCACCGGGACTGTTTTATGGCATGCAAACACTCTTGCAGCTGATTCAAAAACAAGAAGATGTCCTTTTTGTAAGGGGTCTGGTAATAGAGGACTGGCCGGATATTGAACACAGGGCTGTTCATTATGATTCGAAACATTTCCAGGAGCGGTTTGAATATGTCAAAGGTTTCATCCGGACGCTGGCAAGTTATAAGATCAATATGCTGATATGGGAATGGGAAGACAAGTTTGCCTACCCCAGCCATCCCGAGATAGGTGCACCCGGTGCTTTTACCATGGAAGAGGTGCAGGCACTGACCCGTTATGCCCGGAAATATCACATCCAGATCGTCCCGCTGGTGCAGGGACTGGGACATGTGAGTTACCTGATGAAATGGCCCCAGCACAAGCATTTGAGAGAGATCGAGGCCTCCAACTGGGAGATCTGTCCCCTGAACGACGGCAGTTACGATCTGTTGTTCGATCTTTGGGAAGATGCCATCGAGGCAACTCCAGGATCGGAATATATTCATATTGGCAGCGATGAAACCTGGGAACTGGGTTCCTGCGAGAAGTGCAAACCCAGGTCGCAGGAGATCGGGATCAGCGGCCTGTACCATCTATTCATCAAAAGGTCAGGGGAACATCTGCAGCAGAAAGGCCGGAAAGTGATGTGCTGGGAAAGGCCCATGGGCTGGGAGATGGGCAGGTCCCCGGCCAAAGGGATAGAACCTTTGAAAAACCTCGTGCTGACAGAAAGCTACGGGTATGAGACCCATGATTTCAAATATGTTAAACAGGCCAGGGAGGAGGGTTATGAAATATTTATCTATGACCCGAATCCGGGCATAGAGCACATGTTCCTGCCTTATTTCTACAGGCTTAGGGGGGACAATGAAACCCAATCCCATATTGAAAGATCGTACCAATCCATTACGAATGCTGCAGCATCAGGCCATTACCAGGGTATGGTGTCCACTTCATGGAACTGCTCCGGCGTACATAACCAGCTCTGGATGCTCAGGTATATTACCGCTGCAGAATATTCATGGAGCTACAGTTTCCCGGATCTTCCTGAATTCACGGACAAATACTTTGTCAGCTATTATGGTCCCCAGAGCCAGGATGTCAAAGAACTTTTCATCCTGCTCAACAAAGCCAGTTATTTCTATATGGATGCTTTTGAACGCAAGGTCTGGCACTGGGGGGAAGTGGGAAAAACCCATCTCCCGGACCTGCCAAGGGACGATATTGAATACGATCCTTTCTGGAATACCGAATACCACGGCATGATAAAGCGTTCGGTTATGCAATTGAAGCATATGGAAAGGGTTCTGGAGATCTGCGAGACAAACCTGAACCTCGATGCCAAACAGCCTTATGATTTTGAACTTTTCAGGGGCATAGCGGAACTTTTCAGGCACACCGCCAGCACCTACCTGGCATTTTCAGCACTTGAAAATACCATTAAAGAAGCCCATCAGTTCCATTTCCAGGATCATGATTCTGCATACAATGCGCTTGTCCGTGCCAGGCAGATAGCTCAAGACAACCTTGAGGAAAGAGAACAGGTATTTACCCGGATCAAAAATACCTGGGAAAAACATCAGTTCCCAAAAGGCATGTCACTTCCAGGTAAGCAATACCTGCATGCGAGGGACCGGCAGCGTAATTTTGCCAACCGCCGCCCGGATCTTTCGTTTATGACCTATGACGAGGAGTTATTGGGATTGGAGGAATATATCCAGGACCTGTCGGATTATATTGATTGGTACAAATCCAGTTACCTCAGTCCGTAATGAAATTCACTCCCCGGACAGAAAAACAATCATCCCCGGAAAACAGGTAATAGCAGGATTTGCCATCCTCGCTCATCCACTTTGAAGGGATGCTTGCTGTTTCACCCGGACCCATGTCCCAGTCCATCGTATAGTATACGGTTTTCCAAGGCCCCCACGGTTCAGGGGCCTCATAAATGCCCAGTCCACCCTTGAATCTCGGTCCACCCCCCCTCCCCCTGTCTGAAACCTGGATGACCTGGCACCATAAATACCTTTTCAGTCCCGCATTATAGGTAATACCCGAACGGTAACATTTTCCCGGATTGGAAAATACTGCTTTTCTCTTTGCGTAATCCCCTGACCAGACAGGTGTGTTATAACCGCTATATCCCGCAAAAAACTCGTAAGAGTCTTTTACTTTTAAGCTGTTTTTGTGAACCCTCGCCAGGATCATCTCGTCACTTGCCTTATAGGCACTTTCTTCGTTATTTGAATAGATATATACGTATTCATCCCTGGCCCCTTCATAATCTTTCCCGAAATTCAGGAAGGTAGGACAGCCGAATCCTGAAGTGAATCTCCAGTCCGCCCATTCCCATGTCTGGCCATAATCATCCGACCAGGCAAGCTGTGCATTGTCAAGGTTGCGGACCAGCATATACAGGGTCCCTTCCACCATCAACATGCCGCTCGCTTTCGGTCCGTACATCCCATCCCCTACTCTTTCTCCGGTTGCGGTCCGGATATTTGACCCCTTTATACCGGGGGGATCCCCTGCCACCCTGCAAATGCCCAGGCTTAGTTTTATATCCGTGTAGGGAAGAAAGCCATTGCCGTCACCATATGCGGTATAGAGGTAATCATCCCCGGCCCAGGTGACCGGCCAGTTATCACTGCCCCTGGCAAATCGCAATACGGTTTCCGCAGGGGCAAATTCCACAACGCTTATCACATCGCTCCGGGGATAGGGAGGTGCTGAAATGGCTTCGATAACAGGATTGAAAAGAAATCTCTCTATGCCCAGATGTGCGCTGTCTCCCTTGGATCTGCCATACAACTGATCTCCAAACCGGACAACGATCAGATCCAGGCTGGGCACGACCAGCAGCAGCTGGTTCTGTGCCCCGGCACCTGCAAAGGCATCGCGGGGCAGGAATTTCCAGATGCCGGTATGGTTGCTGTACCAGCCAAGGGTTGTCTCCAGGAAAGGATTGTTGCTGTTCAGGACATCGTGCTCAAACTCCCTGTTGTTTGCCGGGTCAAACCTGACAGCCTTTTCTACCAGCGATGAATCGATCAACTGCTTCCCCTGCCAGTTTCCCCTGCGCAACATCAGACGGCCCACCCGGGCCACGGCATTGGCCGTGAAGCCACCACCGCCCCAGCCCGGTACCAGGGGCAGGCTGTCAATCATATACGTTTTATTATAGCCCAGTGAATATTCATCATCATCAATACCAACAGGGCGGTAGATCCTTTCCTTCAGGTAGGTCCGGATATCCTTCTGTTCGGTGTCCCGGATGGCCGCTGTCACTGCATAATTCAACATGGCTATCCCCGGATTGCTGTAAGCGTATCTTTGTCCGGGACTGCTCAGTATGGATGTACTGTCACGTGACACGGAAAAGGGATCGGGCTCCTGTCTCCAGAACTGGCCTTTCCAGCCCGGTAAAGCCATATGCGTGTCCAGACCCGGAACTTCCGCATCCTCCATTCCGGATGTATGACCGGCCAGCTGCCTGATGGTGATCTTGGACTTCCTGTAATCATCCTTCCATTCCGGAATATACTTGCAGGCCGGTTCGTCGGGATGAATCAATCCATCATTCATGGCGGTCAGTAAAGACATTCCTGAAACGATGGCCTTGGCAAGAGAAGCTGTATAATGGCCTCTCGCTGAATCTTCATGCCCCTGGGCAAAAAAACTGCAGACCACCTTGTCATTTCTTATGACCAGGAGCTTTTTTGTACCCCTTGCCGACAGATCTTTCACCAGCTCATCCAGTCTTTCAGATGACATTCCCTGGCTCTCCGGTTGGGCATAAGTCCACTCGAACACTTCTGGTTCTAAAGATATTTTTTCCTGGACACCCGGTTCCGTAAAGGAAGAAGTAAAGAAAACAATTGGAATGAGGAGAATCTGATATGATTTCATAGGTTATAATTTTTTAAAGGCACATTGTACATTGCGGGTGGGAATACGATAAAATTAATAATTATCTATATTGCAGCTAAATGTTACAACACAGACTGAAAAGTAAAAAATAAATCAATTAAGATGGAACGAAGATCTTTCGTTAAAAAAAGTATGCTCGCTACATATGCTTTAAGCCATATTGGGGATTCAATGATATATGGTAATTTAGGGGATATGGGAAAGAAAGGGTCTCTCCATAGGGAAAAAGTCCGTATTGCAGTTAGTCAGCAGGATGGAAATCCCGGACAGGTAAGTGTCAATCTGAAAAAGGCCTTGCATTTTGCTGAAGAGGCATTGGATCAGAATGCCGATGTGATACTGTTCCATGAAGAACTCCTGGTAGGTTACGCAGAGAATGCCCGGGAATTGGCTGAACCTGTAAATGGACCTGCAAGCATGGCCTTTCAGGAATTGCTGCAGGGAACCGGTGCACTGGTCATTTACGGCCTTACAGAAAAAGACAATGATAACTACTATATTTCAGCCCCGGTTGTTTCAGCAGATGGTGTCATTGGGAATTATCGCAAAACCCATCTCTGGTGGAAGGCTGAAGGCCTGCGCCATGAGCCCACCTTTTACAAACCCGGCCATGAGCTTGTGACATTTGATGTCAAAGGATATAAAAGCGGGATCATGATCTGTTATGACGGTGATTTTCCGGAAATGACCCGTTCCTATGCAAACCTTGGATGTCAGATGCTTTTCTGGATGAATAACAGGGGTAGCCGGGGACATGAAGAAGTGAAAGATCTCGCCTACAGGAATTCCATGATTATACCCACGGCCTGTTGCTGCGGATTAAATGAACTGGGGGATCAGTGCGAGGGAGGAAGTAACATCACAGGAGCAAATGGAGAACTGATTGCAGAAATATGGAACAAGGAAGGAGTTATCATTGGTGATGTAAATCCTGGCGAGGTTCCACAAATCCGGGAAGAAAATCCATGGTTTACCGGTTTGCGTCCGGATGTTTACCACTATTGATTCAAAAAATTCTTCCAGCCATATCAATGCATCTTTGGACTGATAATTGTAACCTCGGCAAAATCATCATAATAAAAAGGTTTCGTAAAGGATTATTTTTCTTAGAATAAGGAAACATATAGTTTTTTTCCAAAAAGAGTAAGAATCTGCCTGTTTTTATCAATGAATATTGATATATTTGAAAACGCCTTTGATTACCGATGCGATGAAAAAAAACACTGATCAACTCATCTTTTCCTGTGGAATCATTATTTCACTTGTATGCTTCAGCTGTACTCCGGAGAAGGGATCAAAACACCCCGGTGAGATTCCCGGTTATTGGTCCAATGGACCGGCAAGCAACTGGGACACAGCCGACTGGAGAGAATTCCATCACCAGTCTGGAAGGAAATTCCGGCAGGCATCGTCTACCTTAAAGTGGAAGGCCTGGATAACGAAAATTATACAACAGGCATCGCAGGCGAGCGGATGTTTTACAAAGCCGCAGCATTCAACGGGCCTTATACCCTTCCGGTCGCTGATTACAAATCAAGTGTCATCCGGAATATGGAGTCATTGCTGGAACAGGAGCATTACCGCCGCTGGAAAACGGATAGTATACCCAGCGATGATTACAGACTTTATTGTTATCCATCAAAAATTATCGGGAGCATTATTCAGGCCATGACCCTGTATGCCCGTCTTTCGGAAAAGGACAGGGAAGATGCACTCAGCATGGCCAGGAACGCCGCCAGTTACCTGCTCAGCATCAGTATGCCTGCCGGTTCCCCCCTGGCGAATTTCCCCCCGACCTATGAGGACCGTCCCAACAGTACCGGCGTTGCCCGGAGGAGGAAAGACCAGCTGATGATGTTTTATCCCGCCATCACGGGAAGCGCCTACCTGGATCTTTATGATGCTACCCGGGACAATCAATATTTAGAGGCATCCATAAGGATTGCCGAAACCTACTCGAAAACACAGTTGCCGGAAGGATCCTGGCCGTTGATGGTTTGGATTGAAAGCGGAGAGGCTGTCGAGGAAAACCTGTGTGTACCAACAGATATCATTAATTTTCTCGACAGGCTTGTACAGGATTATGGACAAAATCAATTCAGGGAAAACAGTGAAAAGGCCTTCAACTGGATCATGGAGAATCCGATGAGGACATTCCATTGGGAAGGGCAATTCGAGGACGTAGGGTACAGTAAGAATTACAGCAATATGGAAAGGGGTAAACCATTTGCATTTGCCGTAATCCTGCTGTCGCGTTCCGCACAGGAACCTGGCTACATTGAAATGGCAGAAGCCCTGATCAGGTTCGCAGAGGACCAGTTCGTCGTATGGGAACATCCCTTGCCTCGCGAGCTGTTTCGCACCCCCGGGAGGCCCATCCCCAGTTATGCATATCTTAGCCACCTGTGGCTCACACCATGCGTCTTGGAACAATATGAATACTACACGCCGATCGATGCCAGTTCGGCGAGCGCCATCCTTGCCTATAAAAAGGCCTATGAAATAACCGGTAAGCAATTATACCTGGCAAAAGCCATTACGCTGGCTGATAATCAAACCGTTGCGCAGTCCCTGGCAGGCGGTATATACCCGACAAACCAGATGGACCTGCCGGGTGACAATGATGCCAATACGGTGTGGACAGGCTGGCTCAATTGTGCAACCGTTACGGCCAGGGCCCTGCTTGATTTAAACGAATTGGTTTCAGGAACCGAATGATATGACAAGGAACAGGCTTTTCAGATTTTTCATAATGATCCTTCTTAATGCTGTTGTCAGCAGTACATTATTCGCTGTAAAGATAGCTGTCATCCAGTATGAGATCAAGGATCCGAACAAGGTGGGGGTGGATGCTGAACGCCTGGAATCATTTATCAGGGAAGCTGCTGCCCGGGGAGCGGGACTGGTAGTGTCGCCTGAAACAGGTTTTTACAGGTACGAACCCTGGGAACAGGATGGCGTGACCATGCTCGACCTGGCCAATTCATATGATGCTTTGAAAAACAAATTCTCCGCCCTTGCCGTTGAATTGAATATCTCGCTGGTAATCGGACTCAGGGAACCATCGGGAGACCGGGAAAAACCTGTTTACAACACAGCCCTGTTCATCGGTCCCGATGGAACGGTCCTCGGAAAGCAGCACAAGGTATTCCCTTCGAATGCTGAAATGGCATGGACCAAGGCCGGAATCACACATTCGGTATTTGAAACAGCCGTTGGACGGGTGGGCATGATGATCTGTAAAACGGCAAAAACCAACTGGTGGAACAGCTTTGAAAAAGAGGATGATCTCGACCTGTTCATCCTGATAGCCGGGGATAAGGATGCTTCATCCTTCGACAGGTTTTCCTCCATATGTGTAAAATCAAACTGCCATGGATTGATAGCCAACCAGATTTGCGGCCCGGATAACGATGAAAAAGCCCGGAAAGGAAACTCCTCCTGGGGTTATCCTGACGGAAGGGTTGAAAAACTTGGGGGAGGAGAAAAGATCTTTTATTGGGAGCTGCCACTGCCGGTCGAGAACACCTATGGGCCGCAGTACGGACAGGTGATGGTTGATCCGGAAAATCCTTCATGGCTGGTTTACAACCGGGATGAGAACAGGGATGGCAGACCGGATCCTTATTTCTTGTGCGGTCCGGGTGACCCGGAAGGATTTCTCTACCGCGGAACACGCTCTCTGGACGGTACCAGGAATGGTGACCAGGAAGCCCTGATCGACAAGATCAGAATGAACGGTGGCAACTGCCTTTACCTGATGGCTGTCAGGACCCATGGCGGGGATGCATGGAAAAATGCTGAAAGCGATCCCGGGCATTATCCGGATAAAAAACACAATCCATGGGTAGGCCAGGACCCTGCTTATGGGTTGAATCCTGATATACTGGACCAGTGGGAAGGATGGTTTACTGAAATGGACAGAAACGGGATCACCATATACCTGTTTTTGTATGACGATGCCATCCGTGTTGGAGAACAACTCGGCTGGCATTTGAATGAAGCCAGTGGCCTCCATCCCGGTGAGAAACAATTCCTCCAGGCTATGGTTAATAAGTTCGAGCACCACAGGAACCTTGTCTGGTGCATCATGGAGGAAGGCCAGGAAATCGGGAAGGAATGGCAGCTGCATATATCAAAAATCGCGGAAACCATCCGTGAAGCTGATGATTATAACCATGTCATTGCCAGTCACCAGCTTGGTGGCAATGTTTTTTACCATGCCGATGATCCCAATATTGACCAGTTTGCCATCCAGGGTAACTGGGAAACAGGCAGCAGTCCGGATAGCGTCCATAACTGGCTGGTGAAAGCCTGGAACCATGCCGGAGGCAGGTATAACCTGAACATGGCTGAACACAGGGCCCATGATGAGCTATCTCAAACGGGTGACCGTGAAGGGATCAGGAAACATAACTGGGCCATAGCCATGGCCGGCAGCTACGCAATGGTGCTGGGTATGGACATTATCAATACACCCGCAGAGCAGCTTCAGGACTGCCGCCGCCTGCAACAGTTTTTCGAATCCACTGATTGTAACAACATGGCTCCCCATGACGAGCTTAAATATGCCGGAACACAGTATGTGCTTGCCTCGCCAGGCTATAGTTACATTGCCTATTCATCGGAAAAATCAGAAAAACTGGGACTCCAGGACATGGTTTCCGGGAGTTATCATATACGATGGTACGATTGTATATCCGGACAAAGCATCCAGCAAGACCATACAACGATAGCCTCGGGCAGGCAATCATGGAAGAAACCCAGGGAATTGGGAGACGAGGTGGCGCTGTATATTGCCAGGGCGGACGGGAAAGAAAAACCAGGGTCAGCGCGTACACAAGGGCAAGATACCGGTACGGTTGGAAAGAAGTCCATCACAACGCAGGATACTCCGAATATCACACCGCTTGCACCGGATCAGAGGATCACCACGAAAAAAAATACACCGGTATATATACAGCTCACCTATAATGACCCGGACGGTGGCCCCGGTCCCTATGAGACAACAATTATCATCCATCCATCCTATGGGAAATTGTCAGGTATTGGGAACGATCAGACCTATACCCCGGTGACAGGATATACCGGTAGCGATATCATTACCTGGAAGGTTAATGACGGTGCAGGCGACTCTGAAATCGCAACGGTCCACATTACAATAGAACAAT
Organism: Bacteroides sp. SM23_62; assembly: GCA_001303955.1. Classification (GTDB taxonomy): domain Bacteria; phylum Bacteroidota; class Bacteroidia; order Bacteroidales; family SM23-62; genus SM23-62. The sequence continues at coordinate 21,414 of LJUP01000221.1, forward strand.
AAACAATACCGAAATATTTAAACCATGAATGATCATATCCATGCGAAAAGCCAGCAAGCCAGGAACCTTAAGCATCATATACTGCTTTTATCCTCCTTGTATTTATTGATATCATTTGCACTCCCGGCAGCAGCCGACACAACCCCCCTTTTCAATGAAGGGATCTGCCTCATCCCCTATCCACAGCAGGTAAGCCTCGGGGGCGGGGATTTTGTCCTGGACAGTAAGCTGTCCATTGTACTGGACAAAAATGCCACGGATCAGGACAGGTTCGCAGCCGCGGAACTGGCTGTGCAGCTTCAGGAAGAATGGGGGGGAAAGGCTGTCATCACCGGTGCTGCCTCCGGCAAATCCATCATCCTGACACATAAGGGGGTTTCCAAAGATATTACGGGACTGCCGAAAAAGAAAGCCCTGCAGGGTTACCAGCTGACAGCAGGAGCAGATCAGCTGGTCATCCGGGCGAAGGGAGAAGCGGGCTTGTTTTACGGCACCCAGACCTTGCTGCAGATCATTAAAAACGGGGACGGAGCAGCATTTGTTCCCGGCATGGAGATCACCGACTGGCCGGATATTGGTGAACGGGCCTGTCATTATGATACCAAGCATCACCAGGACAAACGTGAGTATGTGGAAAGTTTCATCCGTGACCTTGCCCGGTACAAGATCAATATGCTGGTCTGGGAATGGGAGGACAAGTTCGAGTATCCCAGCCATCCCGAGATCGGTGCCCCGGGTGCCTTCACCATGGAGCAAATGCAGGAGATCACCCGGTATGCCAGGCAATACCATGTGCAGCTGGTACCCCTTGTTCAGGGACTGGGCCATGTGAGTTATATCCTGAAATGGCCCCAGCACAGCCACCTGCGGGAGATACCTGCATCCAACTGGGAATTCTGCCCGCAGAAAGAAGGCAGCTATGAGCTTTTGAACGATCTCTGGCAGGATGCGATCAAAGCCACTCCTGGCTCTAAATACTTACATATAGGAACAGATGAATCTTATGAACTGGGAAAGGGGGTTGAATGCGGCTGCCAGGCTGAATTGGAGAAGACCAGTAAACATGCCATGATGACAAAATTTATCACCCGCAGTGCCAGTCCCCTGATGAAGGAAGGTCGCACGGTCATGGCCTGGAGTGCGCAATACATTCCCGGGGCAGATATCAATCCACCAGCTGGTATGGTACTTGACGCCTGGGGGAGTGGAGGCTTTGAACATTTAAATGAAGTTAAAAAAGAGGGCTATGAAATATTCGTTTATGATCCCAATCCGGGAATTGAACCACTCTTCCTGCCTTACTTTTACAGACTTAGGGGTGAAGGAGACGAGGAGAGAGAGGTTGATCACTGCCTCCAAAGATCCTACAGTGCAGTCTCCCCGGCAGCAAGCTCAGGGATATTCGATGGGATGATCAAC
>LJUP01000222.1 GCA_001303955.1 Bacteroides sp. SM23_62
ATACGTTCCGACTTTAATGACCTTGACATTGATCTCTGCGAAGAAAAAGTACTGGATATTTACGAAGGGAAATACCATACCGGCCAATCAAGTGTGGTCAGACTGATTGCAAATAAACCAATTTGATTATCTTCAACCTTCACTAAATCTTTGCCTCATGAATTCGCCCAAAACTGCCTGTGTACATGCCGGCACCCTCTTTGATGAGAAGACCGGGGGAGTCAATTCCCCCATTTATACCTCGACCTCTTTTGCCTATCTAGGCCTGGATGAAGCTGTTTATCCCAGGTATTTTAATATCCCGAATACAGAAGCCCTCGGGAAAAAAATAGCCGCCCTTGAGCAGGCTGACTCGGGGATGGTATTCAGTTCAGGGATGGCAGCCATTACCTCTGTGCTCTTCGCTTTCCTGCGGCAGGGGGACCATGCCATTTTCCAGACGGGTTTGTATGGCGGGACTTTCCACTTTGTGACGACCCGGCTGGAAAGGTTCGGCATCGAGTATGATATCTCGGTGAATAATGAACCCGCTACATTTGCAGGCCTCATAAAGGAAAATACCCGGTTGATCTATATTGAAACACCCTCCAATCCACTGCTCAAGGTCACGGATATCAAGGCTACTGCAGACCTGGCCAGGTCAAATAACCTGCTCACGGTAATTGACAATACCTTTGCCAGTCCCATCAACCAGCATCCCTACCCCCTTGGTATTGATATCGTTATCCACAGTGCGACAAAATACCTGGGCGGACATGCAGACATATGTGCCGGCGCCGCCGTTTCAGGAAAAGAGAATATGCTGAAAATAAGGGATATGGCACGCGGACTCGGGGGAAGCCTGAATGCCCAGACAGTGTACCTGCTCGAACGAAGCATAAAAACACTTGCATTACGGATGGAGCAGCACAACCGCAATGCCCAGTTCCTGGCTGAAAAGTTATTCGTACATCCCGCTATCGAAAAGGTTTATTACCCTGGATTAACCCATCACCCGGAGCATGAAATAGCCCGGAGGCAAATGTCTGGATTCGGGGGCATGCTTTCCTTCGAAATCAGGGACCTCGACCCGGTTCAGTTCCAGCGGAACCTGAAACTCATCAGGCCATCGGTCAGCCTGGGCGGTGTGGATTCCATCATCTGTTCACCGGCACTTACATCCCACCGCCATTTGAGTCCCCAGGAAAAAAAGAATGAGGGGATCAGTGACAACCTGCTGCGACTTTCCGTTGGCATTGAGGATGCGGATGATCTCTTGCATGATATCGAGCAGGCAATATCATAGTACTTCATGTAACTTTCGATTGATTAAATCGTTGAACAGTTTATAAATTAAAAATTTTTCCTATGAGACACCTATGCCTTGCACTATTGATCCTGGCTTTCGGATGCTTATCATACCAGTCTGTCCAGGCACAAATTGATCCGAATTCAGTACCTGCCGCGGGAAGCATGGTACGAATAACCATGACGGACGGATCTGTTTATCTGGGTGAGATCATTTCCCAGGAACTGGGTATTATACGACTGAAAACAATGAACCTGGGTACACTCGAGGTTCCGACCGTCAATATTGAACGGATTGAGGATATCAGTGCCGACAGGATGCGAAAGGGTAAATACTGGTTCGAAAATCCCAGTTATAACCGGTATTTTTTGGGACAATCGGCTAAGCCACTCCGGAAGGGGGAAGGCTACTACCAGAATATCTGGGTGTTCTTTAATTCAGCACATTATGGGATCACCCGTAATATAGCCATAGGCGGAGGATTTGAATTCCTGTCTACTTTTGGAGCACATACACCCATCTTCTTTCTATCCACCAAGGCGGGTTTTCCCATCGGTGATATGTTCAGCGCCGGTGCCACGGTCAGGTATCTGAACATCGTTGACCTGAGCGGGGACAATGATATTGAAACTGACCTGGCCGGAGGAATATTCCTCGGGACAGCCCAGTTCACCTATGGAAATAACGACCATAATATTACCGCCGGGATAGGCTACGGGGTGGCAGGAAAGGAGGCCGCGGACAGGCCGGTATTTGTAATCAGCGGGCAGACCAGGCCGGGCAGGAGATTCGGGCTGGTGACAGAAAATTACATCGTCCCCGTCGATGGCCTCGAAGCGATCTTCATCTACGGTATGCGGTTCATGGGAGAACGTATTTCCTTCGACCTGGTATTCCTGAACCACCCTGAAATAGCCAAAGTAATTTTCATCGGGATCCCCATGGTGGATTTTGTTTTCAAGTTTGGCAAGTGATCCGTCCCGGCTCCCGCACTTTAGAATCATTCCAACCTGAAATGTTTGTAATTTAGGTTATCTGAAACAGGTAACCCTATGGTAAAAAGTAACTGGGAAAGTTTTTTTGATGGTCATGCCCCTGATTACCTCGATAATGTTTTTACCAAAAACACGGAATTCGAGGTCAAATTCATCATCGATGAACTGGGATTGACACCCGGTGACGCGGTGCTGGATGTCGGTTGCGGCACGGGCAGGCATGCCATCCCCCTGGCAAGGTACGGGATCACGATGACCGGTCTGGATCTGTCGGAAGGTATGCTGGCACAGGCGAGGGCATATGCCGAGAAGGAGAAGGTCAGGGTTGAACTGATCCAGGCAGATGCCACGAATTTTCAACTTCCCCAGCAGTTCGACCATGCCATCAGCCTGTGTGAAGGTTCACTCGGATTGCTGGGCCAAGATGATGACCCATGTAAAAGGGATCTGTCCATATTGAGAAACATCTACAATTGCCTCATTCCTGGCGCCAAGTTTTTATTGACAGTGCTCAACGGATATAAAAAAGCCAGGGAACATACTGCCGAAGATGTGAAAAACGGGGTATTCGATCCGGTGCATTTGATCACCTACGAGAAGATGAATGTGGAGGAATCAGGGAAAACCACGGAAATGACTTTGAGGGAAAAGGGATTCACTCCGGGAGAACTGCATCATTTGCTGAACCGGGCCGGATTCAATATCATCCATATCTGGGGTGGTACCGCCGGCAGCTGGCACAAGCAGCAACTGGACCTCGATGAATATGAGATCATGGTACTGGCAGAAAAATCTTTGAGTTAAATCTTTTGTATCTTGCCATCAAAACAAGAATATGCCACTGGATATTGACGAATCAGATCTGGAAAAGTTCATCGTGGTGGGTGACCGCGTGCTGATCAAACCGAAATCTCCCCAGGAAAAAACAAAAACAGGCCTGTACCTCCCTCCCGGCGTGCAGGAGAAGGAAAAAATCCACTCTGGCTATGTTCTGAAAGTGGGACCGGGCTATCCCATACCGGCGATTCATGAAGCTGATGAACCCTGGAAAAACAAGGCAGAAGAAGTGAAGTATGTGCCGCTGCAGCCCAAAACAGGTGACCTGGCCGTATACCTTCAGAAAAGCGGCTATGAGATCGAGTTCAAGAATGAAAGGTATGTGATTGTCCCCCACTCGGCTATCCTCCTGCTGATACGGGATTCCAGCCTGTTTGAATAGTCCCCGGTCCTTCCCTCTCCCGGTGATTTCCTTGAAGATGAACTAAGAACGTGTCTAAATAAGGCATATATGAATTATTTCATACCTGTCCCGGAATAATGAAGCCTGATTTGATATATTTTTAACCCTTATGCAAAGCGTAAAGTATTTATTTCTGATTACCATTGCCCTATTCACACTTCACCCGTCATATGGCCAGGATGCCAGGGACAGGGGACTGGAGGCCATAACCAAACAGGCGGTCCGGGGACAGCTTGAGTTTTTGGCTTCAGACTGGACCGAGGGAAGGCATACCGGAAGGCCGGGTGCCTATATGGCAGCAGATTATATTGCAAGCCTCTTCCAGGTATACGGATTGGAGCCGGGAGGTGATACGGAATGGGATTATCCCAGCCGGGCAGAGAGAAGGGAGGGCAAGAGACCCACCCCTTACCGTTCCTATTTTCAAAACTTCGACCTTATTGAATACAAAGCCGGCGGGGACCATGAATTTTTACTTGTGAACAATGCCGCTTCCGGAACAAAGACCACAAAATTCGCCTACCGCACAGATTTCTCCGTCCTCACCTCTGATGTGGCAGTGGATCTCGAAATGCCTGTGGTTTTTGTCGGTTACGGGTTCACTGACAGGGAAAGCGGGTATGATGATTACAAAGGGGTTGCTGTCAGGGACAAGATCATCCTTTGCCTGTCAGGATATCCTGGTCAGGCAGATACCACATCGAAAGCCTATAAGACCTTCAATCCGGATGGCAGGAGAAGCGGCTGGAGACTCAGGCGTGAGAAGAATCAGAAAGCTTCCGGTCTTGGGGTGGCTGCCATCATTGAAGTGGATCCGGGCAGGGATGTCACAAGGAACTGGGCCGATAACCTGCCGTTCAGGTACAATACAGAGGATTATGAAGGCGATGTGCCAAGGGCATCCTTTTATGAGTACCGGATGAAGCTGCCGGGACACAAGGTGGCCGAGGAACCGACGCTTGTTACCATATCGGACAGGGTGCTGAATGAACTTTTAGAAAACACAGGCATAGATCTGGAAGCATTTGCCGAGGATGTAAAAAATTCATTGAAGCCTGCTTCCAAAGAGATTGCTGGAAAGAAGGTAAGAATCAAGACCTCAGTGGAATCAAGAATAATAAGGGCCAGGAATGTGGTTGGTGTGCTCCCGGGGAAAGATACCAGTGAGATCATTGTGGTGGGCGGGCATTACGACCACCTTGGCAAACATGACGGCTGGATATGGAACGGGGCCGATGACAATGCTTCCGGAACAGTCGGTGTCATGACCACAGCCAAGGCCTGCATGGCAACCGGGCAGCAACCGGAAAAAACCATTGTTTTTGCCGCCTGGACAGGAGAAGAAAAAGGGCTGCTCGGATCAAAATATTTTACCGATCATCCTTATGAAGATGCTGAGATGATCCTCAACCTGAATTATGACATGATCTCGCGTGACAGCAGGGATGACAGCCTGGGTGTAGAATGCAGCATGGTCTATACAAAAAAGTACTCCGTACTGAAGGAGATAACGGATAATCATAACGATCATTACGGCCTCGGGCTCGATATCAGGTACCGGCCGTCAGAGCGTCCCCGCGGGGGCAGTGACCATACACCATTCGCAGAAAAAGATGTTCCGGTGTTTTATTTCATGGCCGGTTTCCCGCCCGAATACCACCAGCCTGATGATCATACCGGTCTGGTCAACTGGGACAAGATGGTAAACATCATCAAGGCCGGCTACCTGAATATCTGGGAACTGGCCAATTCGGAATGGGAAGCCGATGAGGCAGAATCAGCGCCAGGCCAAAAATAAAATCGATTGTCGCCAACAGATATTAACAAATATTCAAAGTCATGAATTCATCAAGAAGAGCATTTTTAACCCAGATCAGTCTCCTGGCTGCAGGAAGTACTTTTGCCGTTCCTTCCATTAACTGGGGACTGAAAAATGAAAAGTTGAAAGTCGTACTTACCGGCACCGGGGTCAGGGGAACCTCATTCTGGGGCAAACGGCTGGTGGACCAGTACAGTGAAATACTCGAGTTTGTGGGACTCTGCGATATCAATCCCGGGAGGCTGGAGTATGCGCTGAAATACATGGGGGTCAGTTGTCCCACCTATACAGATTTTGAGCTGATGATCACTGAAACCAAACCCGACCTGGTGATCGTGACCACCAAGGACTCAACCCATCATGAATTCATCATCAGGGGCCTGGACCTGGGATGTGACGTCCTCACCGAAAAACCGCTGACCACGGATGAATACAAGTGCCAGCAAATCATCGACGCAGAAAGGCGCTCGGGAAAAAACCTGATCGTGGGGTTCAATTACCGCTGGAGCCCATACACGACCAAGATCAAGGAATTACTGATGGAAGGGGTGATCGGCAAAGTTACGTCGGTGGACTTTCACTGGATCCTGAACACCTACCACGGGGCTTCCTATTTCAGGAGATGGCACGGGCTCAGACAGTCGAGCGGATCACTCTGGGTGCATAAAGCCACCCACCATTTTGACCTGCTTAACTGGTGGATAGATTCCGATCCCGAGGAAGTCTTTGCCTATGGGGACCTGGAACATTATGGTGAAAACGGGCCCTTCAGGGGAGACAAGTGCAGGACCTGCGAGCATAAGGGAGAATGTGCCTTTTACTGGGATATCACCCAGGACCAGCGCGCCATGGACCTGTATGTGGCCAATGAGAAATATGACGGTTATATCCGGGATAACTGCCTGTTCCGAAGGGAGATCAATATCTATGATAAGATGTCGGCACAGGTAAAATACAAGAACAATGTGGTCGTTAATTATTCCCTGACTACCTATTCTCCCTATGAAGGCTGGAAAGTCGCCTTCAACGGCATGGACGGACGCCTGGAGGCCTGGCTGGACATCCCCTATTTCAAGGATATGCAGATCGGACAGGACGAACTGCACAGGGCAGAAATGGACCAGGCCGGGGATGATGAAATAGGCCAGGAAGTGGTCATCGTACACAAGCTCTGGAAAGATTTTGATACCGTTAAGGTTGAATCAGAGCGGGCAGGACACGGCGGAGGGGATGAAAGGCTCCATGACCAGATTTTTGTAAACCCGGAGAGGAAAGATCCCTATGACCGCCCTGCAGGATCCCGTGACGGGGCCATGTCCATCCTGATCGGCATCGCCGCCAGAAAGAGCATCGAAAGCGGCCAGCCCGTAAGGATAGGTGAACTCACCGATCTTGAACCCCGGGCAGAAAGGATGATTTAGCCAGGGAGACTGCCAGTTCTTCCATCAATATCCTGGCATCATCCTTGTCACTTCCATCAATAATGCCAGCCATATATTTACCTGATATAACGGCAGGGATATCCCCGTTGTAAGGATCCTTGAAAGTCAGCTGCGAACTGCTGGCCGGATCAATGTCCTGCTTGGTGAAAGCCAGGTATTGTCTGGCCATTTCCTGGATCTCTGCCTCATCCTTTCCCTGGATTACAAATAATTTGAAGCCACCTTCATAATCAACCGTGTATGCAGAATGCAGGAATTCAAAACCGATGAAGTTTTCCCGTATATATTGATCTGAATAAGGCTTTTGTCCAGCCGGGGGAAAAACCGAGATCATTTCCGGCAGTCCGTCTTCCTGATCCAGGTGCCCGCTGATCTGCTGCCCGATTATCTGTAATGCTTCCTGTACCTCATCACCTGAATCAGTGGAGTAAAGTTTAACATAGAACTGACCGGACAGGAAGTTAAGCACCCCTTCCTCCAGGTAGCCCTGTGCACCTATCTCTATAAACATGTATTCCGGACTTCGCTCCGAGGTGTAGATCCCATAGGCATTGACCGGCGAACTGTGCCGGTACAATTCTGCATGGATAACCGTTCCGGAAGCATTCATATAATCTCCCAGGTGGAGGTCCACAAAATCATAGCTCAGGTAGGATTCGGCCGCCCCGTTGATAAGGTCCCAGAGGTTCCCCGGAGTATAAACGTCAGGTAGTACAGTAAGCTTCCAATTCTTCACTTCAGGGAAAGTAACAGCATCTTTTTCGGCTCCATGGCTCGTAATGGAAGCCAGGGCAGCCAGGCCTATCATGGTGATTAGGTATCTTTTCATTTTTCGCAGATTTTCAACAAATGTACGAGGATTTTGGCAGATTCCGTTTCAGGTGATAAAATCCTCCGGCACATCCTTCAGCCTGGACACTTTCGCGATCCTTTCGGCCACTGCAAAGCCGCTGCTGCAGGTAACCGTGCAGCCGGGGCATCCCCTGCACGGATCGGCATCCACCCCGTATTCGTCCAGGATCTCCCTGCCCTTTTCCAGGTTGCCGTAGGCATAGGTATACATGTAGGCCCGCATCAGGTCAGACACGGGCAGGCCCTTGCGGCACTGATGCTGGCATCCGGTGCATCCGCTGCAGAAAAATCCGGAACGTCCGCCGCCGGCCAGCAGGTTTCCCCTTTCTTCTTCGGTCATTTCAAGCCCGTTCAGAATTTCGAGGTCGGTATGAAGCTCCTCGAATTTGGTGAAACCAGGAATGGCAGTGGCAATATGGGGATTCTGAAAGACCCATTTCAGGGCTGCCACGCCGTTTACGGGGATCTTTTTTTCCTCGTCATGGAATCCCCCGGCCATGGTCTTCATGGCGATGAAGCCCAGGCCTGCAGCTGCCCCTTCCTCGATGGCATCCATCAGGTCCTTGTCATCTTTCATGGTGAAATTAATGGCCACCAGTATAACCTCGTGGACCCCGCCCTCGATGGCGGCACGGATCACTTCAGCCTGGTTCTTATGGGTGGATACGCCCACATGTTTTGCCTTGCCTTCCTGCTTGAGCTGTGTAAGCGCAGCAAGCATGCCATCATTCAGTAATGTTTCCCGGGACTGGGCAAGATGATGGTAGAAAATATCAACATAATCCATCTGAAGCCTTGTCAGGCTGGTATTGGCCATTTCCAGGAATCCCTCTTTGGTGAAATCGGGTCCCAGTTTACCCGTTCTCCTGTCTATCCCGGCAGGAATAACTTTGGTACCGATGATAAATGAATCCCTGGGCCTGTCCTTAAAAAACTCACCCAGCATTTCTTCATTCTTTCCCCGCTGGTATCCGTGGGCCGTATCGAAAAGTTTGATGCCTGAATCATAGGCGGCTTTCACAATGTTGGGAGTATCCGCTCTCATGACCCCCATGCTCAGGATGGGAAGTTCAATACCAGTCTTGCCAAGTGTCCGGATGATCATGGCAGTTTCCGATCTGGCAGTACTGGCCTTGACACTGCCCGACACGAGCATTCCGGACGCGCCAAACAAGGATGATTTCAGGAAATTTCTTCTGTTGAATTTTGTCATGGACTTAATGGTAATTTTTCTTTTTAAAAATAAGCATGCATGAAGGATAACGAATTTAAATAATTGTTAAAGGATAATAGTTATTATTTAGACTAAATTAATATAAAAACAGGGATTAATTTCATCCCTTTGAATATATTCATGTTTATTTATTAACCGGGGTTGAATCTATCAGAGAATGATCTCAAAGATGGTTTTACCTTCCCCGGTACTTACTTCAAGCGTACCTTTATGCATGATGATGATCTGACGGGATAGGCTCAGGCCAATGCCTGTTCCCGATTCCTTGGTGGAGAAAAAAGGCACGAATATCCGGTCGAGGATATCTTCCGGAATGCCCTGTCCATTATCCCGGACCTTTATGGATACCTGCCGGCCCTCCCTTGGATTGATGATCACCCGGATAGCCGGTTTCTCCAACCCGGCAGCTGCATCCCGGGCATTCCGGATCAGGTTGATGATCACCTGCTCCAGCAGGTTGATGTCCGCTTTAAAATATAAGGGAGATCCGCTGAAATGGATGCTAAAATCAATGCCCGCCTGCTTCATCTCAGCCGAGAAAAGGGCCTTCAGGCGGCTGATCAAATCTCTGGTCTGTATATTTTCAATCACGGGCGGGGGGATCTTCGCGATGTCCTGGTAAGCGGTGGTAAATTTGATGAGTCCCGCACTCCTCTCGCGCACGGCTCC
>LJUP01000022.1 GCA_001303955.1 Bacteroides sp. SM23_62
ACCTCATAAAAAGCATCCAGCGTGGTCCCGGCGGCTCCGTTCATGGTCATCCCCAGGGCATAGGATACACTTAAGGGGGATATCATGAAATTATCCTCCTCAGTAAGCTCGTTGACCTTACCCAGCAGCTCGAAGGCAAATTGCTGGTCCGCTTCAATGATCTCCTCAGATTTATAATTCAGTGTTATTTTGGCAGGATCCTTCCGCACCGGTCCGGATTTCTCACAGGAGATTGTGAGCCCTGCGACCAAGAGGGTTATTATGGGGAGGATCAACTTTGTTTTCATGATCAGAAATTAACAGGTTCAATTTATTGACGATAAAGAAGGGCTGAGGGTTGCGTGTTGTTGGATTTTTCCGGTTAAATGCCCAGGATGGGGAAAGCCTATTGATGCAAATCAACGATCCAGAAACCGAAACTTCACTTGTAGTATCCGATGAATCATATTGCTTGTGAAAAAGGGAATAAAGGGATCATTGAAGAACACCGAAATGTTCCGCAGGATATATTGCCTCAATTAATGTGGAGAGAAGGAATCCCGGATGGCTATTCCATCGGCGAGGATGGTAATGTATGGAAAGATGATTTTAAAGACTCAAGGTGCACACTAGATCAAAAACCTCACCTCAGAAAGCTCCCTGCCGATCTGCTGAACACCCTCAAGAATTCGTTTGGTTTGGGCCGGCGATGGTTTCTTAATGCCTTTGATATATTGTGCCAGAAGACTCTGGTTCATCCCGATGCGTTCAGAAAGCGCTTTGGCGTTTATGACTTCATAAAAATCGAAAAAGCTTTCAAGATCATATTCAAATTTTAAATCATCTAACATATATTCAATTCCATCATCTTCAAACGCCAGGTTTAATCCCTGTATAATCATTGTTTTAAGCTCTTCAAAAGATTCCGACTCAGTAGCAATAAAATGCTTATCAATAATTGCTGTTGCACTATATCCCTTATCCTCTTTAATCACCCTTATTTTAACCGCTTGCTTCTTCATCGCTTTTTGCATTTAATACTTGCCTGTTTCAGAATTGCGTTTGACAATCCTTTCTTCACTTCTTTTCCGGGATGAAATGGGATTGTCAATTGTTCAGATTTCACTGGATGTCTTAAAATAATGTGACTTCCTTTTTGTCGGACTATTATCCAACCATCATTTTTTTTTAATCTGAACAGTTCATCATACTTTACCATTAAGAAGGTAATAAATTTATTACTTATTTTAGGGAATAAAGTTATTATCCAATTTGGATTCTTAATACATACTAGTCTTTCACTTATCACAAACAAGGATTAGTCCAAAGCATACTGCTTCCTCTATTAATGTTAGACAGCACTAGTTTTCGTAGTGAATTGAAGTTAAAATTGGAAAGTTATGGGCACCTAGTTGTCCTTAATTCCATACCTGTTGGCCTGTTGCCCCGGCTATCTCATCGAGAATTTTCATTAATTCAGGATTTCATAAACAATTCCTATCAATTGTTTTCGAATCATATTATTAATCCGTGTTTGCTTCCTTATCAATATCTCCCGCGTAAGAGGTTGTTCGGATCCTAACATACAGAATTTCAGCATTTTTGAATACTGCCCCTTTCTAGATATTCGTGAAATCTTAATATTGTTTTGATTCCATTATTGAAATTATCCAGATCAAAGCTTTCATTGGGGCCATGCATATTATCTTCCTGAAGTCCGAATCCCATCAGGATGCTTTTTATCCCCAATTCCTTTTCAACCCAATAGCACAGAGGTAGACTTCCTCCGTCTTTATGTAATACCGGAGGCTTTTTATAGACATCCTCTATCGCTTTTTGTGCAATCTTAAAATACGGATTGTTGATATCAATTGTATATGGTTCACATCCAGGATGGCAAACTGTTTTTAATTCAATGGCAGACGGTGCAATTGACTTTAAATAATCGGTGATTATTTCCGAAACCACCCTGGATGATTGGTTCGGTACCAGCCTGGAAGATATTTTTGCCTCAGCTTTTGAAGGTATTATGGATTTTATTCCATCATCAGTATATCCGCCCAGAATACCATGCATTTCCAGTGTGGGTCTTATGGTTATTCTTTCGGTCAGATTGAATCCTTCCTCACCCCAGAATTCTTTTACGCCTATCTTCCTGGCATACTCCTCCTCATTAACAATTGATGTATGCTGATTTTGTCTTTCTTCGTCAGTAAGATCCAGGACATCAGCGTAGAAGCCCGGAATACAAATACGGTTATGTTCGTCATGCAACGAAGCCAGCATTTTTGATAAAAGGGTAATGGGATTGGCAACAATCCCCCCGAATCCTCCGCTATGTAATTCCCTGCTGGCTCCACTTACTTCCAGGTCTACTGCGCAAAAGCCCCTGAATCCTGTCTCTATTGACGGGGTTTCTTTGCTTAACATTACGCCATCACTGATAAGTATTATATCCGATTGCAGCAAATTCTTGTTTTCCCTCATGAATGGCATTAAACCTGGCGATCCGGTTTCCTCTTCTCCCTCAATAAGGAATTTGATATTGGTATTTAATTTTTTTTTCCCGATAAGAATTTCCATAGCCTTTAAATGCATAAAAAACTGACCTTTATCATCTGAGGCACCTCTTGCATAGAGCCGGCCATGCCTTAATTCCGGCTTGAAGGGATCTGTTTCCCAAAGATCGGTCGGATCAGCAGGCACAACATCATAATGGCCATATACCAATACTGTAGGCTTATTCTGGTCCGGGATTACCTCACCGTACACAACCGGATTTCCGCTGGTGCTTAAAACATCAGCAAATTCACAACCGGATTTGAGTAGAAGCTTTTTCACCAAAAGGGCACATTGGATAATGTCCTCACCATGATCAGCAGTTGTGCTGATGGAAGGAATCCTGAGAAGATCACACAGTTCATCAATAAACCTGGTTTGATTAATGTTGAGGTATTGATCCAGCCAATCTGATGCTATCATCATTCAACCTTATTCGTTTATGTTAAGTGCTAATTGATCAACGTATCAATAAGATGGTTCAAGCACCTCAAAATGTCTTACACAGGGAGTCAATTCCAGTAAGAATTCTTCATCCTCGGGGTAGTATACCGCCCTTTCATAATCTTCCCCTGCGAATTTTTTTATGGCTTCCAAATCTCTCCAGATTGACAGCACAAAAAAATGGGTTACATCTTTTTCGTTTCTAGCGAATAAAAAGGCAGTAATATTCCCATCATTGTTGAAATAATCTTTCAAACCAGTTTGCTTCACATATTCATGAAAGTGCACTGATTTCTCTTTAGGTACCGTACCTTGCCACATTCTTGCAATCATGATTCAACGTTTTTGATTTGTATATATTTATTAAAACCACTCCTGATAGTATTAATAATAATGCGATAACCTGCTGGATTGAAATGGCTTCATGTAAGACTGACCATCCGAGAAAAAGAGCTATAATGGGATTCACATAAGTGTAGGTCCCCACAATTACCGGTGATATTCTTGAGATCAGCCACACATAGGAAAGATAGGCGATTATGGATCCCATGGAAATAAGATATATTAAGGACAAGATGGAATTGAGTGAGATTTTACTCAGGATAATCTGATGTGGTTCCCCGATCACAAAACTTACCAAAAGAGATAATAGTCCTGCTGCAATCATTTGTATGGACGCTGTTGTCATCGGGGTAGTCCCTGCCAGTTTATATCTCATGTAAAGTGATCCTCCAGCATAAATTATCGTACCGCTGAAAGCGATGATCATACTTATCAGTATATTGGAATTACTGGGTGTGTTTAATCCATTCTGATTACCAATCAGCAATAGCACACCAGTAAATCCAATAACTAATCCTATTATACCCTTAAGATCCAGATTATTTCCAGGCCATGTAATTTTGTTAAGGAGAGCCAACCAGACGGGTAATGTTGCCCAGATTATGGATGTAAGACTGCTGTTTAAATATTGCTCGACCCAGATAACAGAACCGGTGCCAAAAAAAAGTAACAGGATTCCGGTAATTGAGATTTGAACAATAGCTCTCGATGAAGGGATCCTTTCCCGGTTTAGCATGCAAAAACCTGTAAGTAAAAGTCCAGCTGTTAAGAAACGCAAACCTGATAGTGTAAATGGCGGAAAACTTTCAAGGGCTATCATGATCGTTAAATATGTAGAACCCCAGATGATATAAACAGCTCCGAATGCGAGTACCAACATCCACCCGGAAGGTCTGTTTGGATTATTTGTTTCCATACATTATCTTTACCAGTAATATTAATTTAGAAGGTAAAATTAATATATTTTACTATTAAAACAAATTTAAATGGTAAAAAATTTAAATATTGAGAAAATCCGTTTTGATGGCGGCAAGCTTTGCCTTAATTACATCAATACGATACATAACAGGTTGGTGGAACAAGGGAAGGATTATCTTCAATCTACGAATGATTTGATCCATTGGTCATTTAGAGCAAAGGTGATTGATTCCGATACAATGAAAACATTAAAACAGAACGCCCTTGGTGAGACCGACAAATCAGATGCATTTTTCGTGGAAGCCATCAACCTCCGGGAAATTCTCTATACATTGTTTCTTTGCATTGCCAGGGATAAAAGAATATCCGATAGAAATCTGGATGATTTCAATAACCTGCTATCGCTTTACTTCTCTCATTTGAAAATTATTCATAGCAGTACCGGTTATCGTGAAGAATGGAACTATCCTCCCGATAGCCTCTATCTGATAAGTGCTCCGATATTGAAAGATGCATATGATTTATTGTTATATGGAAAACAAAACAGAATCAGGGAGTGTCCAAATTGTGGGTGGTTGTTCTATGACTCATCGAAGAATGGATCGCGTCGCTGGTGCAGTATGACAACCTGTGGAAGTAATGTCAAGGCACTTAGCTGGTATCATAAACATAAAACCACAGACATCTGACTGACAGGTCATGATTGGATAATTCGACCCTTTTTACTGTACTACCCAAGCAGGCGGCATTTGTTTAAAACATTCTTTTGAGTTTTAAGGACAGGATATTTTCTGCTTCCTCCCAGTCGATCCTTTGTCCTTCAAAAAAGGCCCTCTCATAATCCCGGATCATGGATTTATCGACCTGCAGTTTCTCAGGCAATTCATCATTCTGATCTATATATTTGAGGAAAAGATAGATCACATGCTTCTTTGCTTTTGTCTTCCATGGATGCAAGAGATAGCGGTACCTTTTGAAAAAGTACTCTACATCATGTTCGCGGCCCTGTGGATAGAGTGGGAATTTCGGATAAACTGAGCCATTCAATCCGCTTGTAATTGAGCATACCTGTCCGGTGCAAACTGAGCCACCTTCTCCGGTTCAATTGAACCACCCTTCAAATAATCATTCAAGTTGATAATTATTACTGTTTTCAACAGGCTACGTAATGAGGTAATTGGAATATTTAGATGTACACCAATGCTTCAATCCAATGTATAACAAAAAACTTGAAATTATGGGAACAAGAAGGATTTTGCGATTACAAAACACAGGAAAGAGTGATATTTCGAAAGAATAAGATCTTCCAAATTATATTCTACTGCTATCTGCTTTAAATATGAAGCTTTTGAAGTAATGAACTATATAACATTATGCATGTTTGTGTTCGCTGCTGATGTTTACAACATGAAGACTCACCCTTTTCATTAAGGTATATCTGGTCTTTCCCGAAAATGTCCGTCACAGTTGCTTAATTACAGAATTGTTTAATGGCATTTTCAGCCTGCTTGTATCCAAGCTCTTTTGCCTTTTCTAAATTATTACATGCATTTTGTCTCTGTTGCAGCTTTATCTGAGCCAAACCAACATTATAATAAGCTTCGGCATACCTGGGAGCTAATTTTACCACCTGTGCATAATCCTTAATGGCATTTTCAAATTCATTCTGACTGAAATACAAGTTTCCTCTTCTCATGAAACCGTTAGGATCACCTGGTTTAAGAGAGATATAATTATTGAAATCATTTAAAGCCATACTATTTCGGTTCGCCATACTAAGCAGTATACCTCTGTTCAACAATGTGTTAGGGTAAGTATTGCTGATCTCAATTGACTTATTGTAACAGGCTAAAGCATTATTCAGGTCTCTTTGATTTTGATAACATGCTCCGGCAAAGAACCAGGCGACATAATGATCTGGATTAACACTTATTGAGGCTTTAAAATGGGGCAATGCATCGGTGTATTCTTTACTGTTGAATTTTGCCATGCCTTCTTCAAAATTCTGGTCAGCCTGCTTCATTTTCTGGAATACTTTTACATTAAACTTGTTGTCGGTGGACTGAAAGGTATTGAGTAAATGATATTGAATGGGCCGGTCAATAAAATATTGATCCGGAATACTTTTTTCCCTTAACTTGGGGCGATAGGAATAATGAGAGTCCCAGATAATTAATGAACCAATGCCTGCAGTATCTACGTGATTATGCATGACGGGCTTTATCGTTTTATTGAAATCATACGTGGTTTTACCCTGATAGTACATGAACAGCGGATGTTGTAAATAGATCTGGGTATTTTCATCTATTTTATAATGTTGTACGCTATTATCAGATTGGCTTCTTCTGATTTGCATGGCATACCATCTGGTCACATCTTCCATGGTTTCATTTTCGGGAGAATTGGGTATGGGTTCGATGCTTTTTATGGCACTCGTTATGGATAGGACCACAAATACAAGGGTGACTATGGTATTGTTCTTAACGGGCAGCAAAATAAATATTGAACAAATACCTCCGACTATTAATGGTCTCCAGTTTCTTTCATCTCCCAGATGTATCCCTTCAAATTCATAAGACCAGAAGTAGCCTGCAACGAATAATAAGGGGATTAAGAATATGAGCAGCCTGTATCTTTTCTTAACATTCTTAACCTCATCAAGGGCCAAGGCTCCTATGATGGCCAGCAACGGTGCTATAACTGCCATATAGCGAAGATTTCCTCCGCTCGCAGGACCAATTTCCAGGGTTTTTGAATTAAAAATACAGTGTATGCAGAAGAATAATACGGCAGGTATTAAAATAAACCAGTTTAACCTTTTCCAGTTCAATGATTTTGAGCCTATATATATAATTACAAGGGTTAAAATTGCAATTCCAAAAATGACTTCTGATACCAGGGGATAATGACCAATTCCCTGTCTGGGATATGCCTCCCCATACATGCTGGATGTTCCTATAACCTGTGATATTAGATAGAAGGGGTCCCCGGTTGCTATAAATCCCCAAACATTATAGAGAACAGGGCATATGGCGGCGATAAGAATAGCCCTGAATTGTTTGTTGATTAATAAATAGATACCGAATATACCGAGGATGAGATAAAATTCCTGCCTTATTATACATATGTATGATACGATGAAGGCTGACCAGATCAGCTTATTATTAAAGAACATATATAAAGCTAACACAAGCAGAAATGCGGTAATGATTTCAGAATAATT
The DNA here is from genome assembly GCA_001303955.1 of Bacteroides sp. SM23_62. Classification (GTDB taxonomy): domain Bacteria; phylum Bacteroidota; class Bacteroidia; order Bacteroidales; family SM23-62; genus SM23-62. Next base: position 7,466 of record LJUP01000022.1, read on the forward strand.
CCGGAAACTGAGCTGAAACCACATGGGTTGACTAGCCAGCAGAATAAATGCAAGCACGGCAAACTTTCCATTGAGTTGTTTAACTACCTTGTAACTAAAGAAAGAAGTCAGGGCAGCAACCACACAATTGACTATGATTACAAATCCTTCACCCAGAAGAGAGGGAATAACATAGATTAATTTATAACCGGCTTTTGCCCAGTTACCTAGTATGATATTGGGATTATGCCAAAAACTTCTCATGGAAATAAAATGACCGGCTTCATCATGCTGATACATCCCATCAGAGACTTGTGAATAAAGGAAATATACACCAGCCAGGATCAGAGTAAAAAACAACATAAATTCATCGTTGATGAAACTTAAACTATCCTCTCTGCTTTTCTTCTCAACCGGACTTTTTTTTGCCTTCGGATCTTGTTTTTTATATTGCTTTTTGTATTGCTTTTTATATTGCTTTTTATTCTTCATCAGGTTATATCTGCCTAGTTTTTTTTAAACATTAGTAATATGGAGACTCCAAATGGAAGTTTTATACAGCGTAATAATATTCTTTCTATTGAAAAGAGCCCATACAGGGCAGAATTTATGATTTTATTGTTTACCAGTTCAAAATCTGATTTTTTGTTATCCGTTTTAAAAAGCTTCGGAAAAGTATTTGTAAGTTTTCGCGCGACGTAAATCAGCGGAAAAAGCACGGTATTAAAATAACTCTTAAAAATGACCTGTCCCGGTTTATTCTTAAACAGTTCTTTTAATTGCCGGAGCAGGTATCGTCTTTTATGGTGGTTGATTTCATCATGGTTGCTCCAGAGATCCATAAATGCAGGTACAGTTATGAAAACAAAACCATTATTGCTGCACACCCGGATCATCTCTTCAACTGCTTTCTGATCGTCATCAACGTGCTCAATGACATCGAAGGCACAAACCAGGTCAAAGGAACTGTTGTCAAAAGGTAATGCTGTAATGGATGCATTGACAACATCCATGTTTAGCCGGTCTCTGAGGAAATCACAACAATCCTTATCATATTCCACCGATTTTACGCTGCCAAACTGATTTAATAATTCTGAAGTGTGCCCGGATGCTGCACCAATATTCAATATCCTTAATTCATCCCTGCCTCCCGAAATGTTTTTCACTTTTCTTCCGATAATATGTGATCTTACTTTAAACCACCAGTGGTTTCTTTCAAAATTGTAATATTGCCTGTAATATTCCCTATCCATGAAGTTTCTGGTCGCTGATCCTGGATTTCACAATAAAGAGAGGCCTTTGTTTTGTCTGGAAAAATATCCTGGTTACATACTCACCAATGATTCCTATAGATAGCAACTGTATCCCTCCAAACATGGTAATTACAAAAATCAAAGCTGTAAAACCCTGGGGCACGGCATTAAAAGTTATTTTCATAATCAGGGCGTAAATGCTGTATGCGAGGGAAATAAGTATTGCCACTATCCCGATACGGGTGATCAATTTGATCGGGAATTCACTGAAATTAAAGATCCCATTGTATGCCAGCTTAAACAGGGCCTTCAACGAATATTTTGAATCACCGGCAGCTCTTGCCTGCCGCTCATATTCAACTCCGATTTGCTTAAATCCGGTCCAGGCTCTCATCCCGCGAATAAACCTGCTTTCCTCCGGCATAGAATTGATCAGATCAACCACTTTCCTGCTTATCAGTGAAAAATCACCGCTATCGAGAGGTATATCTACCAGTGATAATGACTTTAAAAGACGATAAAACAACTGGTAACTTAACCTTTTGATAAAGTTTTCCTTTCGTTTTTTACGTATTCCGTAAACTACATCGTAACCATTCTTGAAGTACTCATAGAAAGTTTCAAGAAGCTCCGGGGGATCCTGTAAATCTCCGTCGAGGATCATTACTGCCTCACTTCCTTTTGCATATACTAAACCTGCAGTGAGCGCAACCTGGTGCCCGAAGTTCCTTGAGAGCGATAGGACCTGGTATCTATAATCAGACATCCCTATTGCATAAATCAGTTCTTCCGTTCTGTCCTGGCTCCCGTCGTTTACCAGTACAACCTCAATTTCCTTTTTTTGCGTATCCATTAATTGATTCAGCCTTTCATTCAGGAGTCCTACGGTGTGTTCCTCATTGTATAATGGTATGACCAGGGAAATTAAGGGTTCCATATATTCATTTTTTTGGCAGGGCGGTAATAATCAGCTGATTTTCATCTTAAAAATATAATAGGACTTTACAAAACTAATATAAATAACCAAAGTTACGCAGTTAGCAAAAAATGTTGAAAACCAAGCAGAAATAGTTAAAAAAAGCAGCACGATTATTAGGTTAATATACTGATTTTGAGTATATTAATTGTACTGCCAAGCACAAATAATCATGCTGCAGAGTAAAGATATAAATAAGATTTCTGAATTGTAAATCTTCAAAGAATTCGGACTCCAATTAGACAAAAGTTAGGAGAGACATTTAAATGTTTAACTTAACGATAATTTGAGTTCACAATGACAGAAAAGGAGAAAAAAAATCCGGAACAAGTTATTCGAGAAATCAAACGTCAGACCCGGCGTAAATTTACTTCTGAAGAAAAAATCCGTATTGTTCTGGAAGGGCTAAAATGCGAAGAAAGCATCGCCACTATTTGCCGTCGAGAGGGCATAAATCTCAACTTGTATTATCGCTGGAGCAAAAGCTTTCTGGATGCTGGTAAGAGCAATTAAGCGGGGATACACAGCGAGAGGTCACTACCGGCGAGGAATTGAGCTGCGCAAAGAGAATGAAGAGTTGAAGAAGCTTCTTGCGGAGACCCACCTTGAGAACAGGCTGATTAAAAAAAGCCTGAATGGCTTATCGTAAAACCTTCAGGTATGAGATTTGCAGCTAACGAAAAACTTGAGATCATTAAGCTCGTTGAAGGATCCAGCCTGCCCGTAAAGATGACCTTTGATCAACTTAACATCCCCAAAAGCACTTTTTATGGAAGGTACAGGCAATATCTTGATCACGGTTTTGAGGGATTGGAAGCTATAAGGGCAGATCGCGGAGGACAGTGGAACCGGATTCCGGACAAGCAAAGGCAGGAAGTAGTAGAAACGGCCCTCGAATACCCCGAGAAATCACCCGGGGAGTTGGCCTTTCACATTCTTGATGACTATTCCAGGTATATCATTGCCTGGGAACTATGCAGGAATGTGCGTGAGAAGCCTCATCATCCTCAAACACAGGGAAAGATTGAAATGTACCACCGGTCGATGAAAAATGTTATCTTCCTGGAAAACTATTACTCTCCGGAGGAACTGGAAACGGAAATTGCATCATTTGTTGATTACTACAAAAACCATAGATATCATGAATCGATGAATAATCTCACTCCTGCAGATGTGTTCTTTGGTCGTGGGAAAGAAATTCTCAGAAAAAGGGAAATAACCAAGCAGAGAACCATGGTTTAAAGAAGATTGGAAAATAACCTGTTAAATGTAGTTTGAAATAATGAAAGTGTCTCTTAATTTTATGTGCCCAAGAGTTCAAGTTTTGCTGAAGTCAAACAATTTGACTGCTCAATTACACCGGAATATGCAGTCTGACTTTGCATTGGATTATATAGTGGGAGTTTGGGTTAACAAATACACAGATGCATATAATATGAAACTTAAGGTGACTGATGTGATCTACAATGCACTCAATGATGCGGTGATCGGCATTCCATTTCATACGCGTACGATATTTACAAAAACCATCGATTGAAGGGAGTTAATATGCTCTATAAAGTCAAAGAAAAAATCCTTGAGGTAAAAGATTTTCCAAAACCTGGCATAGGATTTAAAGACATCACTCATGTCTTGGAGGATCCTGTCTCTGATCCAGTTTAAACAGTAAGGGAGTGATTATGAAAGCCTGGCTGAACCGGTACTTTAGGCTTGAAGAAAATAACACCAACATCAGGACGGAAATGGTGGGTGGGATCACCACCTTCATGACCATGTCCTACATCATTTTTGTGCAGCCCGCCATCCTTTCAGCCGCGGGAATGGACCAGGGAGCCGTTATGGTCGCGACCTGTGTGTCGAGCGCGATCGCTACACTGCTCATGGGATTGCTGGCCAGATACCCCATAGCCCTGGCACCCGCCATGGGTCACAATGTGTTTTTTGCCATCATCGTCTGCGGGATCATGGGATATTCATGGCAGGTCACCCTCGGCGCGGTTTTTATATCCGGGGTTATCCTGCTCATCCTTTCTATTGCCGGTGTCTGGAAGACTTTGGTCGCTGCCGTACCTGATTCGCTCAAACATTCGATTGCCGTTGGGATCGGCCTGCTTATTGCCTTTGTGGGACTACAGTACGGGGGGATTGTAGTGAATGCACCTCCACCTGTTCCAGGGACAACGGATATCCTTGTTGTGCTTGGCGATTTGACGAGCAAACCTGTGCTGCTGGCATTGTTTGGCGTCGTCCTGACGGCTGTGCTGATGGTCCTGAAAATAAGGGGTGCGATCCTTTTAGGGATTTTTGCCACCTCTCTTCTGGGGATACCGCTGGGAGTGATTAAATTCCAGGGGATCGTCGCTGTTCCTCCCAGTTTGCAGCCAACACTTTTTAAGCTGGATATTCCTGGGGCATTTCAGACAGGATTGCTCACGGTCGTGTTTATCTTTTTTTTCCTCGACCTGTTTGACACCATGGGCACACTCATCGGCGTGAGTGCACCTGCCGGTTTTCTCAAGGACGGAAAGCTTCCACGGGCAAACCAGGCCATGTTTGCGGATGCTGTAGGAACTGTTGGGGGGGCCTTACTGGGAACGTCCACAGTGACGAGCTATATCGAGAGTGCATCCGGGATCACCCACGGTGCAAGAACAGGACTTGCCAATGTATTCACGTCCCTGCTTTTCGTGATAGCCCTGTTTTTCAGTCCACTGGCAGCCATGATTGCCGGCAGTGTTGAATACAGCGGAGCGATCCTGCGTCCTGTCATAGCACCCCCGCTGATCATCGTAGGCTTTCTGATGATGAAAAGCATCGTTTATATCAAATGGGATGACCTGGCAGAAGCAATCCCGGCCTATCTGACCATCCTCATCATGCCACTGACCTTTAGCATCACGGAGGGGATCGCCTTCGGATTTATCTCCTATTCCCTGCTGAAGCTCGTTACCGGAAAGGGAAGGGACGTTCACTGGGTGATCTATCTTTTTGCTGTTTTGTTCATCATACGGTACATAATCAAATAGCCTGGATGGCACATAAAAATGTCGATTCCTGGCCATTTTTAGGATTTATCATGATATCTGACGATATTGTTTCATAAAGTGTATCTGTCCAGGCTTCTCTTCCAGCTCCAATTCTCTTTCCAGATAAATGTCAAATAACCGGATAGAACATGTTGTAATTATGTAAATTAGATAGGATAAAACAAAATCCGGATCAAAGATTCATAATGATGTAGGTATCCGATTTAGAAGGAAGATTATGATACATTAAGTGATCCCAAGAACAGCCGATCAGGATTTCATCATTCATAAGGGACAGGTCACAATAGCCATTTTGTCTATACATAAAATGCCCATAGATCGACAGCATTTTCAAATCATACTTTATCACAATTATAATCTTTCTGATTTTTAACTAACTTGGATTAATAATCTTCTTGTCTTTGCAATCACAGCCGGATAGAGGATAAAATACTGTTACCTTATGAGCCGCCTTTCATGAAGTTTCACAAAATACCCTGAACCTGTGAAAACCAGATCAAGCATCATCATTTCTGCCATTTCTCTGATAATAACTTTACAAACACCAGCCCAGGATACGCTACACAATAAAAATGTATTTCCATCGGGTATTTTTTCAGGATACGGACAGGGCTTATATGCTGTGAAAGATGAATATATATCAAAAGAGAAATATTCAGGGTCCATGCCCTATTACAATCTGGAATGGGTGCGATTTCACAATAAAAATGGGTACCGATTGGAATTTGAGTACTGGAAAACAACCGATATTTCAAATAACAAGATTTCAGCCGAGGCACAGCAATTCAATTTCAATCAGGATTTTTTCTATCCCATTGGAAACTTCTCCCTGTTTTCCAAAAGTGTATACGCCTATCTGGGACCTTCCGTACAATTTTTCTATTATGAGATCTATTACCATTTTGTCAGTCCCGGAACATTTATTTCTCCGACTACGCGCGGAACCATCGGTTCTTTAGGAATAAATACCGATTTTATTTACCATGTCAATAACAAATTAAAAGTGGAAGCTTTTTTGCGATCAAATCTTATCTCGATTGCCGGCAAAAAAATTGACGAGCGAAAATATGAAGATAAAACAAGTCCAGCGTTACTTTCAGTATTTACTGCCACCAGGCTTGATGCTGACCTTAGCCTGCGCTATTACCCGATAAAAAGAGTTTCCCTTTCACTGGGCTATAGATTTGATCTTTCGCGTATCAATAAATGGGACCCATATATGGCTGCCAGTAACTATATCATCATTTCCATAAACTTTAGAATTTAACCATGGTTAACATAAAGACATTAATGATCATAAGCCTTGCTGTTATGTTAACGGGCTGCCAGGATATGATCGTCAATCCCGCAGCATCAAATCTGAATGCAGAAGACTTTGAAGCCACCTGGGAAAGAGTAAATACAGTATATCCATATTTAGCATACAAACAAATAGACTGGGATAGCTTATATACTGTCTACAAGCCCAGGGCGGAAGGGGCCAGGGGGGATGAAATTTATACTTTGCTGATTGAATTGCTGGGTGAACTAAAGGACAGGCATGTATATGTAAAAACCGATGGGGGCGAATACATAAGTACTTATTCACCCAGAAGATGGTTAAAAGATAAATATGCCTATGATCCTGTTGTTGTCAGGAACTATTTCGATAAGGAACTAAGAATTACCGGTGAAGGAAGGATCGAATATGAAATCATCCAGGGAAATATCGGATATATCCACATGGCAACTTTTGACGATGATTATCTGTTAAACTATTTTTCGGAAGCCCTTGAATATGTAAAAAACACCAAGGCACTTATATTGGATATAAGACATAATAACGGAGGATCATATCAGAATTTAGTGGCAGTTGTCAGCAGATTTATAACCTCCCCTTTGGAAAAACCCGAATTTTATGTACTGGGCGAGCTTATTCCTTTAGAACCATTTGAGCCTCAAGGAGATTTCCAATATATTTATCCGGTAGTCGTTTTGATTAATGGCGTATGCTACAGTACAGGTGACATTTTCCCGGAAGTAATGAAACAGATATCAACGGTCACGTTGGTTGGGGATACGACAGGTGGGGGATCATCCGGATCGACATCTTCCGCTCCGGCTGAATATGAATTGCCAAGCGGGAAAAGAATCTTTGTCGGCACAACCGACTGGCGCGGCTATGACGGATTGCCCCTGGAATGGGTTGGTTGTCCCCCGGATATCCGTGTTGAACAAACGGAGTCAGACATAAAAGCCGGAATAGACAAGCAATTGGCGTATTCCATCGACCTGCTGAAACAATAATTGTCATTGGTCGAACCTTTACATAGAAATGTACTTGATAAATAACTGATTATGAAAGAGAACAAGGAAGAGAACCGGAGAAGATTTCTGCAGAAGCTGATTGCTGGCACTTCCCTGATGGGCATGGCCCCCTACCTGATGTCGCTTCAAGGATGTTCCAAAGATGATGACACCCTGGAGGAGGATCCGCCTAAAGATGATGATACCTCTGAGATCCCTCGCAGGACTTTTGGTAATACAGGGGAATCGCTGAGTATTTACAGCCTGGGTGGCCAGGGTACCCTGGAAGTGGACGGGAGACAGGACAAGGCAACATGGATCATAAACAGAGCCATAGACCGGGGGATCAACTACATAGACACATCTGCCTATTATGGCATAAGTGCCCGTGGCATCAGTGAAAGATATATCGGTGAGGTAATGAAGACGCGCCGGGATGAAGTCTTCCTGGCTACAAAGACCCTCTCCAGGACATACGACGGTGCCATGAGTGACCTTGATAAGTCGCTTAAAAACCTTCAGACCGACAAGATTGATCTTTGGCAGATGCACAGCATAAGGGCCAATGAGGACGTGGATGAGATATTTTCAGATACCGGATGCCTGAAGGCTTTCGAAGAAGCAAGGGACCAGGGGATCGTACGCTTCCTGGGCATAACCGGCCATGAAAGTCCAGTCCCCTTGAAAGCGTTGATTGACCGGTATCCTTTTGATACCGTACTGATGGCACTCAACGCTGCAGATAAATATTACAGATCCTTCATCGAGGGACTTCTTCCCACTGCTGTAGAGAAAAACATGGGAATAATCGGCATGAAGATCCCCGCCAGGGGCAGGATATTTGATAATAACGGTATTCTCACCATGAAGGAGGCCATGAGCTATACATTAAGCCTCCCCGTGAGTACGATTATTATTGGGATCAGAGAAGTCGCTGAGCTCGAGAAAAACATCCAGATCGCAAAGGAGTTTGCACAACTTTCGGCAGATGAAATGCTAGCAATTGAACAAAAGGCAGAACCTTACTACAAAGAGCTCATGTTCTTTAAAGGGCTGAGCAACTGGCCGTATTGATGGACCTAACTGTCAGACTAAGTCGTAGCTTCTACATATTCCCTCCCTGGAGATAAAACAATCCGGGCCCGGAATGCTTGACGATCCATTTTAGTATCAGGAGCCCCGCTTTGGGTAATGTTTTTATTTGATTGCCTTTTTCACTTCTTCGAGGTGAAGATATACTTCGTGATCGTATACAGGCTTTGAATCCCAGCTTTTTTCAAGGTACTCCAGTGCTTCTTTATGCTTTCCCTGCTTATACAATCCCCATCCCTTGGTATCCAGGTAATAATAATTATCAGGACTTGATACCAATGCCTTATCGATTAGTTCCAAACCTTCATTTATGTTTATGTTTTTATCAATAAAGAACCAGGCAAGCGCATTCAGTATTTCCGGATCTTCAGGTTGCAGTAAGAGCGCCTTACGATAGTATTCTTCTGCTTTGTCATATACTTCAGCTTCATCATATATATACCCTACAGCCGTTGCTATTTCTGCCTCAGATGCTGATTTTTCCTTGTGGATGGAGATGTACTGTTCAATGGTTTCATTTGCCTCTTCCGTCCCGCCCTCAGACAGTGCCAATACAGCCTGATTGCTAATCAGGACGGGATCATCCGGGAGCACCTGTTTTGCTTTACTGTAAAGCCTTCTCTCTTTCCTGTATTCACCGGTTTTATGGTAGGCGTTTCCAAGTAAGGTATAGCCGAAAACCCACGTAGGTTTTATCCTCCACCTATCATATATCTCCAATGATTTTTCAAATTCGGGAATCGCTTTATCGTATTGTTTTACATGATAATATGCTAAACCCAGGAGATAATGTACAACCGGTAGTTGATCATCAATCTCATTCAATTTTTCCAGGTGTTCAATCTCCTCATGATGGGATTCAAAGTAATTAGCATAAAGCCAGTCCGAGAGAATCTTATTTTTAAGTGACATGGATTCCCTTTTTTTGTAAACTCTGAGGCACCATTTTTTCCCCTCTTCATATAATCCCTGGTTGCCATAGGATGTGGCGATGTAAGTTTGTGCCGAAGTAAAATTTGAATCAATTGCCAGTGCCTGCAGGAACCAGTCCCTTGCTGTCGTATAATTCCTGTCAGCGAAAGCTTCAAAACCGTACCTAAAATACCTGTATGCCTCTGGAGAGGAGGTGGTCAGAAGTTCACTGGCCTGGTAGGTATCTGACTTTTTGAGTTCTGAAAGGATAAGGAAATCCTTTACAAGCAGGGAAAGTGAATCAATCAGATCGAATATTATATCCTTTTCGACAGCGCCCTCTATCTGGAAAGATTTAAATACCTCTTCCGTATTTGCATCAATCAATTGGGCATATATACGGGTGGTGGGACCTGCCTGCTTGATGTTGCCCTGGATAAAAACATTTGCATCCAGTTTCCTTGAGATGGTGCCGGCAACTGAGGGAGTAATGGAAGCATAACTGGCCATCTCCTGATTCTTAACCAGCGTGTAAATGGACTCTGATTGTCTGACCGTCAACTCCTCAGAATTTGAAAGAGAACTGATCAGAATATCCTGAATGGCATCCTGCCAAACATTCCACAAAGTATCATTGGTCATGTTCTGAAAGGGCATTACGGCGATGGATATTCTTCCGTCCTCATCTCTGAGTGAAGCCAATTTATCCTTATTAAAAATTTTGGGATAAACCAGTATCACAACAATCACAACCAGTACCGCTATGATTACATTGCTTGCCCTGAGTTTTCTTTTTGCAGGTTTTGTCTCAACCTCTTTCTCAGCAGTTACCTCAAACGGTTCTGTCTTCCTGATGCCTTCTGGGGTGACATCAAATATCCAGGAAAGGATGATGGCTATGGGGAATCCGACAATTAGCAGAATGATAATGAAAGTAACTGTCCAATCAGGCAGACCAAGTCTCGGCAGCATGATATCCCCAGCCTCCATGATAATAAAAGAAGTGGCGGCATACATGGCAATCACCTTGATGATTTTCCGCCGTTTCAGCTCCTGCCAAAATTGGGATAGTTTGGTTGGTGGTTGTGGCATCGCAGCCTATTCTACGGTTTATTTATAACATATCATTCTCCTTCAGCCATTTCCTGACCCGTTCATGCTCAGCCTGGTATTTATTTTTTATATCTTGAAAGATCTGTTGAAATTCCGGTTCATCCCTGATGTCGTCAAATAGAGGATCAGAATTGATAAGGGTGGTCATATATAACGGCATCCTTTCATTTTTAGCAACAACTCGTAGATTGTCATAGGCTTTATCTCTGTCTCCCAAGATTGCGTTTATAGCAGCGAGATTATAGATGGTGAAAAAATCCATACGATCGTGTCGATCTTTTTCAATCATTTTATTGAGAAATTCCAATCCATCTTCAAAATAGTATTTCGCTTTATCCTCGAATCCATTAGCCAAGTATGCATATCCAATCCTGTTTTTATGAGTGGGTTCTGGAATATTGAGAACTTCTAATCTTCTTTCATATTTTTTTAAGTATTCCAATGATTCTTCATTTTGACCCAGGAACATACAGTGACATCCTAAGAGATAAATAACCCTTCTATCAGTTGAATCGATAGCGTAGGACTTTTCCCCATATTCAATGGCTTTTTTGTAATTACCTCTATAATCCTCATAATTCATTAAAGACTTGTAATATGTTGCTGAATCATTATCCAGTTTAAGAGCTTCATTTTCATAATATACAGCTTTCTCTATGAAACCAGAAATAGCCAATGCATTACTAAGAGATCTATAAATTGCTGGTAATAAGGATCCTCTATTCAATGAGGCAGCTTTGTGATAATTATCAATATGATTAACAAGGTTGTCATGACCATACACACTTCCTTTACCATGGTATGCCATCCAATTGTTTGGATTGAATTTAATAGCCTTATCATATTCATTTATAGCCTGTTCGTTTTTATTATGTCTACTATAATAATCTCCTCTTATTCTATAAGCCTCTGATAATTGATCGTCATATGAAAGAGCGATATCTGCCAGGATAAGCATAGAGTCCAGGAAATTTTCAGTTAAAAAAGTCTCCCAATAATGCTTATTCATGTATACCCACGCCAATCCTGTATATGCTTGAGCAAATGCAGAATCATACTCCAAGGCTTGGTAATAAAGATCTTCAGCTCTTTTCAGGGCATCTCTATTATCATTATCCAACCAATATTTAAAATGTTCCTCTCTTCCTCTCTGGTAAAAATCATAAGCTGTCAGACTGGTGGTTGGCGTTTTTTCAATGAGTTGTTCTTCTTCGGGAGTAATGACAGCCTGTAATTCTCTGGCGATGGCTTGAGCTACCTCACTTTGTACAGAAAAGATGTCTGTCCAGTTTCTGTCATATTCCTTGGCCCATATATGCCCTTCTCTTCCAGGTTCAATTAACTGAACAATCAGCCTGGCTTGATTTCCATACTTTTGAAAACTTCCTTCAAGTAAAAATGCAACATCAAGTTCCTGACAAATAGCGGTGGCTGTTTTATCCGTTTCACGATATTGTTCAACAGAAGTCCGGGCCATCACCCTAAGATCCTTAATTTTAGATAGATGAAGCAGAATAGCATCCATTACACCATCAGCAAGATATTGTTTCTCAGGATCAGCACTCAGAGATTTAAAAGGAAGCACAGCGATTGATTTGTCCAGTATGCCTAAGTCTTCCACTTTCCCCCTGCGACCAAAAATGTTAAATATAATCAGGCCAACAATAACAACAACACTTGTGATGCTTGCTATCTTCCATGCATTAACTGCTGAAGATTTTTCGGGTACTCCCTCTTTAACCTCTTTTGACGGTTTGGTCTTTTCTATTCCCTCTGGAGTTATATCATAGATCCATGAAAGTATTACTGTAATTATGAAACCAATGATCAGAAGAAATATTACGAAAGTTACAGTCCAATCTGGAAAACCCATTCGTGGAAAGATAATATCCACGGCTTCAAGTATGGCAAGGGCAGCAGCAGCGTAGATAATAATAACACGTATGACCTTCCTGCGTTTTAATTCCTGAAAAAATGAGTGAGGATCTTTAGCATTCTCAGGCATCAAGTTTAGTGGTTGGTTAGATGCAAGTTACAGACTTGAAGTATGTGAAGCAAGTTATTGATGTAAGTTTCAGGATTTTGTGGAGATTGACCAAAGCAGCATATCCTATACTGTTCAATTTCTCTCATTATATCATTACAGATTATACCTGAATATTGTTTATATCTCCCTACTTTTGAACATCAATGATTAGTCATCATTTAATGATCCTGCCGTGAAAAATTCAGTCAAAGTTATTTTGTTGATTATTGTATCATTTCTGGCACCTGCCTGTCAGGACAAGGGTAATGAAGTAATTACATTTAAGGAAAACGGTTCCTGGTGCTGGTTCCAGGATGAGCGGACGATCATACACAATGACCGGTTGATTTTCGGATCCGTGGCAGACAGGTATGGTAAAAATGGCGAAGCGGTTGATGGAAATATTGATGTGACCTCCTATGACCTGGAAACAAATACCCTCCTGGGTAGCTATGTATTGCACGAAAGATCGGTGGCTGATGATCACAATGCACCGGCATTCCTTATCCTGCCGGATAACCGCATCTTATCGGTTTATACACAGCACAATGAAGACAGCCTGATCAGGTATCGATTAACAAAACAGTATAGTGCACTGGAATGGGAGACTGAGCAGACCGTAGCGGGATCGGACAAGGTTTCCTATTCAAACCTTCATTTCATCCCCTCAGATAATAATGCAAAAGGGAGGATATATGATTTTTACAGGGGAAAGGACAGGTCTCCCTATTATGTTTTTTCCGATGACCTGGGTAACAGCTGGCAGGCGGGATACAGAATGATCACCTTTGAAAAGCAATGGCCTTATGTCAAATATGCCTCTGACGGGGAAAGTAAAATACATTTTGTAACTACGGAAAGCCATCCGAGATTCTGGGATTGCAGCATTTATCATGCGTATTTTGAGAACGGAAGAGTTTACACCTCAGATGGTAAATTGATCCGTGATTTAAAGGATGGCCCTATCCATCCGACAGAAGCCACAAAAGTATTCCAGGGGGACAGCCTGAATAATGCATGGACCGTTGACCTTCACCTCGATAAGGATAATTTTCCGTACACCGTATATTCGGTAAGAAACAATATTGATCACATACAATACAGGTATGCCAGGTGGGATGGCCATGCATGGAACGATCACTTTCTCGCCTTTGCAGGAAGGGCGCTGTACGAGATCCAGTTTGATTACAGCGGGCTTGCCGCACTGGACCCGGACAATCCTGATGTTGTTTATATTTCGACAGATGCTGATCCTGTAACTGAAGTCCCGCTGACAAGCAATAGGGACAATGTCAGGCATTATGAGGTCTTTAAGGGTACCACTTCAGATCTGGGGAAAACCTGGTCCTGGGAAGCATTGACGCAAAATTCCATGCAGGACAATATACGTCCCATTATGCCGAAAGGAGGCAGGGAATACAAGGTCCTTCTCTGGTTGAGAGGATCCATGAAAAGTTATTCGGATTACGAGTTTGATGTAGTGGGCATGATCAATCCTTAAAATGTAAAAGCCAATGAAGAACCTTCATCTCACAACTATCGATGTAATATGCTGTTTTTAATCTCTGCACCTTGTTTTGTGAAACAAAAACGATAAATATGCAAATATTGAATAGAAACACCGGTTTGTATACCGACCACTATGAACTTGGTATGGCCCAGGGATATTTTCAGAGCGGGATGAGGGATATGCCGGCAGTATTTGATTATTTTTTCAGAAATAACCCGTACGAAGGCGGATATGTTGTTTTTGCCGGACTGGAAGATCTGCTGGATATGCTGGAAAACTACCGTTTTGACAAGGATGATTGCGATCACCTGGAACAGATCGGGTTCGACAGGGAGTTTCTCGGTTTTCTTAAAGATTTCCGTTTCGAAGCGGATGTTTATTCTGTCATGGAAGGAGAGGTTGTGTTTCCATACGAACCCTGCGTGCGGGTTGAAGGTAACATCATTGAAACCCAGTTAATAGAAACCCTGCTGCTGAACATACTGAATTTTGAATCCCTTATCGCCACCAAAGCCGCGAGAATCAGACAGGTGGCAGGTGACCGGATGTTAATGGATTTCGGATTGCGTCGTGCACATGGCCTCGGCGGAATACATGCCAGCAGGGCTGCCATAGCCGGAGGATTCGATAAAACTTCGAACGTTTACAGCGCTTTCCATTTTGGACTGGAATCCGCAGGAACCATGGCGCACTCCTGGGTACAATCATTTGAGGATGAATACACCGCATTCAGAACATTTGCCAATATCTTCCCGGAAAACTGCATTTTGCTGGCAGACACCTATGATACCCTGAAAAGTGGCTTTCCCAATGCGATTAAAGTCGGCAAGGAAATGGAAAGGACAGGAAAGCAATTGTTTGGCATACGACTGGACAGCGGAGATCTTGCCTATTTAAGCAAGAAGGGGCGTGAGATGCTTGATAGCGAGGGACTTGATTATGTAAAAATCGTGGCTTCCAATCAGCTGGATGAGTATGTGATCAAAAGTCTGATGGAACAGTCCGCACCCATCGATGTATTCGGCGTGGGCACAGCGCTGGTGACCGGAATGGGTGCCGGGGCCCTTGATGGCGTTTACAAACTCTGCCAGATCAATGGGAAACAAACCCTGAAAATATCCGATAACATCACGAAAATTACATTGCCCGGGAAAAAGTCATCGTACCGTTTCCGTGATGACAAAGGAATGTTTACCGCAGACGGTATTGCGCTGGATGAAGAAACCGACTTTGACATCATTCATCATCCTTTCGAAGCTGGAAAATCGAGTAATATATCAGGGTGTAAGCAGGAGCAGCTCATTCATAAAGTAATGAATAAAGGCAGGAAAGAATCCGGGAAAAAGAGCCCGGGAAAAATATCGGAATACGCACAATCCAGATTACAATTCCTGCCCGGGGAACAGAAACGTTTTATGAATCCTCATATCTATAAAGTAGGAATCAGCAGTCAATTGCTTGAATTGAGGCAGAAGATGACAGGAAAAGCAATTCATAAATGAACAGCCATGAAAGCATTATTTATTGTAGACGTTCAAAATGATTTTTTACCCGGCGGGGCACTACCGGCACCCCGGGGAAACCAAATCATCAACGAGATCAACAGGATAATGGATCAATTCGATCTCGTGCTTGCTTCGAGGGACTGGCATCCCGGGGACAGTAAACACTTTGAACGCTGGCCTCCACACTGTGTCAGGAATACCTTGGGTGCTGCATATCCGGATGAACTGGATGCCGGTAAAATTGAAAAAGATTTTCTGAAGGGTACCGGCAACATGGATGACGGCTATTCGGCCTTCGAGGCCACCACAGATGATCTGGATGACTATTTAAGGAAAAGGAACATTAAAGAGTTATACCTGGCAGGCCTGACGACGGAATATTGTGTGAAATCGACTGCCCTGGATGCCATCCGGAAAGGTTATAAGACTTATGTTATCGCTAATGCAACGGCCGGAGTGGAAGCTCAGCCAGGGGATGAACAAAAGGCCTATCACGAGATGGATATAGCGGGCGTAAAAATTATCAATACCCTGTAATTGCATTCATCATTCCGGAAAAGGCTGATCGGTTTGATCCGGCTTCACTTGCTCACTTTGGTGGTTCTTCGTCATATTTGGGGATGTTTTAACCTGATTGAGACAAAATTACCTTCTTCCGCAACAACTCAAAGCTTGCCCTACCATACATTTGCCGTTTAATACTCTTGATTCTATTGACATGGCCTTCTACGGCTCCATTGCTCCAGGGCATATTGATACCGTTTTCAACAGCCTTAATATCTTTTGATAGGCCACTGGTCAATATTGTGCACTACTTTCCTAACCCTTCTCTTAAATTCAGCTTATCTATGATGAGTGGTACTTTGGTACTCTGAACAAGAGATCGTCGATTTTTGGTGGAAGGGTTTGGTGAATATGGGATGTTTGATAGTATTCTCTTACAGGAAATATCAATTTCTTCAAATTGAAAAACTCCCAGCGTGAACCGGGAGTTACCTTGCCGATTTCTGTATTGCATATTCATCAATTCTTGCATTGCGCACAAACATAGTATCGGTTCCAATTGATATAAATTTTATCCAACCATATCGTACTTCACCATTTATCTTCCTTCTAATCGGGACATAATGCTTTGTGGATCCAGATCTAGATATATCTATATTATCTGATTTCCATTTAAAACGATTACATATCTCTTCATCACGATTTAATAGAAATGCAGTTGTATCATCGTCCCATGGATAGTTAAACCCAAAAAAGGCACCTTCCCAGTCAAAATCTGACTTAGGAGGATTTGCAAGCGCAAATGCAACTTCAACATTATCCTTTAGTACCATTCTAACATAATGAATACCAAAAGCCCCTCTTGGTCCTTGTTTGAAGATTACATCGTAGGTGTCATTGTTTTGTAGACTTATTGAATCAAAAATCGTATCACCCTGATGATAAGGAAATTCAATATCAGGTTCTAAATCAACATAAATACAACCTGTAGTATCTCCCGCTAATAAGAAATTTGAGTCTATGAATAAATCATCTATTTCGCATCCACTGCATAAAAACGATGCTAATACCAATAGTGAGGTTTTAAATAACGCTTTCATCGCTGTGAATTATTGATTATCAGGTATAAAAGTAGACCAAAGACAAGTCACACTCAAATGGATAAATGCAATGCAGTTGAAGTTATTTGCAGGAAATAATAATTGGATGAGAACAAAACTAAAACTCTTGTCTGAATAATTGATTGTTACTAAAGAGGAGGTATCAAAATGAATTATTGCAGTTTTGATGGTTTCATAATTAACCGATTGGTAGAAATTGCATCATTTATATCAGAAATGGGTCAAAATCTACCTTTGGGAAGAACATGTTTCTAATGGAATTACAGCATATTGTCCATACCCTTCTCCGAAATTCGGCATATCTATATTGAGTGGTAGTTTGGTATACCCAATAGTGTAAGCCTTCACTTCGATTTATTGCGAAAGAAGGTGATTTTATCTCAAAAGGGCTAATGCTTCCCCAAAATTGATGAAGAACCACTTTAGTCCGGAACGGGGTTCCTGTTGAATACCTGAGAAAGCTATTCACTTTCACTTGATTTTTCAGACAGGGTGTTTGAAATCACTTTTTATTGATTGTCTTTGGACAAGAACATTCCAGGAGGTAAACGAGATAATTTGATCTACGGGGAAATATGCGCGATTCTAACGTGCTCAGACTGATCCACGATCATGCCCGATAAGGTTAATTGATGACCGTTTTGACATTTAAGCCATATTGATCTACCTTTAGTTTAGTTTTATCATCTTTTGTATTAAGCGACCGCATAGCACATAGTCATACCAATTCTCATCCAGTTCATTTTATTCATTACATTATTACACATTGTACCAAGATTAATTGTCTATTGATCAGGTTATGAAAAATAAATTTTTCATCATTAAGTTTATTATTATCCTGCCATTCTTTTTGAGTTTCAACATCATCTATTCTCAGAACCTCTCGGGGACCTGGAATGGTTATCTGGATTTTCATACGTATTCATTGAAAATAGTACTGCACATTGAACAAGATAAACAGGGTCTGCATGGAACCTCTGATAGTCCTGACCAGTCAGCATATGGAATTCCTGTCGATACGATCTGGTATGAAAACGGATACTTCGCATTTCAAATAAGATCAGCCGATATAGCTTTCACAGGCATTACGAACATTGATTTTTCTCAGATAAAAGGTACTTTCATACAATATGGTGGATCAACACCACTCGTTCTGTCCCGTAAAGAACCCGAAATTCCCAAAAACAGTTTGACCTATGTTAAAAACACTACCGGAAGCAGGAAGTGTACATTCCGATGCGGGATGGCGCAAAATTGTTTACATCTATCTATACACCAAAAGACTCAAACGGTGAACATCCCATTCTAATGTTCAGGACACCTTATAATGTGGAACCAAGAGAAGAAGGTTTCAACTTATTTTTGATATCCAGGGAAGCCTTTATTGAAGACAGGTATATCTTTGTTTTCCAGGACGTTCGTGGACGGTATATGAGTGAGGGGGAGTTTGTCGATGTCAGACCGATTATACCGGATAAATCTGGTGATCAGGATATTGATGAATCAACCGATACCTATGATGCCATGGAATGGCTCATCAATCATGTTGATAACAACAATGGCAAAATTGGTATCCTGGGTACATCCTATCCGGGATTTTATGCCACCATGTCACTGCCTGGTGCTCACCCGGCGCTAAAAGCTGTTTCGCCACAGGCTCCCATAGGTGATTGGTTCATTGGCGATGATTGGCATCATAATGGGGCTTTTTTCCTGCTGGATGCATTTAATTTCTTTTACCATAATGGAAGACCACGTCCTGAACCAACCAGACAAAGAAATCCTGGATTTTCATGGCCTGTGGAGGACAGCTACGAATTTTTTTATTCGTTTGGGACCGGTGAAGAACATTGTGGAAAAATATTTTGGCGATACCATTGCCTTCTGGAATCAACTTGTCAGTCATCCGGATTACGATGAATACTGGAAGGCCAGAACTCCCCTTCCACACCTGAAAAATATCACACCGGCAGTCTTGACAGTAGGTGGCTGGTATGATGCGGAAGACCTATACGGTCCCCTGAAGACCTACAGGGCCATAGAAACGCAGAATTCCCCCGATATAAGCAACCGGCTGGTGATGGGCCCATGGTCTCATGGACAGTGGAACGCCGGCAAGGCTGAAAACCTGGGTAATATATTCTGGGGTCTTGATGCCAATGAATACTTCCACGAACTGGAATATAAATTCTTCAGCTACTACCTGACGGGAGAAGGTGACATGGACCTTGCGGAGGCCACCATATTTAATACGGGCACCAGGAAATGGATGACTTATGATCAATGGCCACCTTCCAATACAGATATGAGGCAGTTATATTTCCAGCCGGGAGGAGGACTATCATTTGAAAAGCCCACAAATAGAGAGGATTTTAATGAATACATCTCTGATCCAATGAAACCAGTACCCTACCAGGAAGATATACATCTGCGAAGGACTACACAATACATGACCGGCGATCAGCGCTTTGCCTCCAGGCGGCAGGATGTCCTTGTATATTCCTCTGAAATATTAAGCGAAGAGATAACGTTTACGGGACCGTTGTTCGCTCATCTTTATGTGAGCACTACCGGGACTGATGCCGACTTTATTGTTAAACTGATCGATGTCTTTCCTGACCTGATGCCGGACTATCCTCAGAACAGCAAAGATGTGCCCATGGGGGGATATCAGAAACTTGTCCGCGGAGAAGTTATGCGTGGAAAGTACAGAAACTCATTTGAAAATCCTGAACCTTTCATCCCAGGTGAAACAGCCCAAGTGAGGTTTGAATTACAGGATGTGGCCCATACATTTAAAAAAGGACACAAGATAATGATCCAGATTCAAAGTTCATGGTTCCCGCTGGTAGACAGGAATCCTCAGAAGTTCGTTGATATTTATCATTGCAATGAGGACGATTTCCAGGTCGCTACGCACAGGGTATACAACAATGCCTTGTATCCATCCCACATTGAGGTCAAAGTTATAAAGGAATAATCTCATGTTTAAATGTGAGATCCAATTCATATATGTTGTTCGGTTGCCCATTTCGCATTTTCAGTATTGCAGGCTGTACTGAAGGTCTATCTTTCTAACAGGATCCTTAGACACACTCGATGTAACACTACCTCAGGTAACCGAACAAAACAGTAAAGTTGTATTTGATGTTACTTTCTACTTTTACGGAGGAATTATTTCCGGATGGAGCGTGGAACCGGAGAAAGTATCATACAAAAAATACAAAAATGGGCTTGGTTCCTGACAAAATTCATTAACTAATTGATTGTTAATATATTTTGTTTTGCATTCTAATGAAGATTTTTTCAGAAGAGCTAGTAAGCCAGAGCAAAAGTTCGATTAAGTGCTGATAATGTTTCGGCAGATGATTCAAATAATCCTAATTCGGAAAAAATATCAGATTAATATTCGATTCAATTAATGGGAGAGAGATTTGATATCATCGATATAGCTTTTAAAATCTTTTGATTATCAGTTCCGGGTACAGAATCTTCCCTTTACCT
Source organism: Bacteroides sp. SM23_62 (assembly GCA_001303955.1). Taxonomy (GTDB): domain Bacteria; phylum Bacteroidota; class Bacteroidia; order Bacteroidales; family SM23-62; genus SM23-62. The sequence goes on from LJUP01000022.1 coordinate 28,294, forward strand.
GGATTCATTTTAGCAGGGAATATGCGTTTTATTGTTCCAACCAATCTGACAAGATAATAATCAATTCTTCGGAAGGTTTCGATATTATGGTAAGGTTACCTGGTTTACTATTTTCATAGACCTTTCTGGGGAATCTCATTTGATTATCAATTAACTTTTCTGTAGCAGGTTCTATCCTGGCATTTTGTAATCCTATCAATGCCAATTTTCGGGGGGCAATACAGGCAGCAAGGTCAGGAAGATCATAGGCAGTTAGTGCACCTGCAACACCCCAGGAAAATGACAAGCTTAATTCATACAGTCTGGTTTGTGTGATGTTGTAATAAGATACCGGGGCTTCAATAAGTGCTACACCACTAATGCCAGGTTCAAAAACGCCAGCATGCATCAAGGCAGGGCAAAGCTCTCCAACTGCGACTGCCTGGATAGAACTTTTATTTACATTAGGAAGTCTAGCAAGGAATTCTACCACCCTTGATACATCACCTGCTTGGATACCTACTAAACTCCTCCCGATCAATAGTGCCTCAAAGGCTGGTGCAGCAGGAAACCTTGCATCTGGATTTGTTTCACCAATGCCAAGCAGATCAGGAGAAGCTACCATATATCCCTGATTTACGAGGATTTCAATTATCCCACCGGAAGCCATTCCTTGTTCTTTGCCATCAGGGTGGATATAAATAACCACAGGGAAAGGCCCCTGACCTTCGGGAGTAACCAATAAAAGCGGGATAATATATCCGTCATCTGCTTCCAGTGCATACATTCCTATCGTATAGCCTTTCTTCTGGTAACTGCCTCTGTATACAACCCCGGCATTATGCCTGGGGATATGATACCCGGAAAGCCTTTTTGAATGTTCTTTTGTCAATTCCAGATGGCTGTCCATATGTT
>LJUP01000223.1 GCA_001303955.1 Bacteroides sp. SM23_62
ACTGGAAACTGATCCACTATCTGCACAATGACAAACGTTTTCTGTATAATCTTGCGGATGACATTGGAGAGATCAGTGACCTGAGCCTGCAGTATCCTGAAAAAACGGATCAGCTCTACCGCCTCCTTGAAGACTGGAGGGCTGAAGTGAAGGCTGAATTCCCGGTTCCCAATCCTGGGTTCGATCCGGAGCGAAGATACCAGTGGGGAAGACATCCTGACAGGTAGGGCATGCATTAACGAAAAAGCTGAGAGGCGGAATCTATGTTAAATGCTATTTTGTTTCGATCAGTACCGTTCCATAGGCGCCTCGTGAACCGTACAAGTTTGTCTCCGAACCCTTCAATGAAGTAATAGACTTTATATCCCATGGATTGAGGTGGTCAATCCATTCGACGACTGTCCCGTCCAGGACAAACAAAGCAACGTGATCAAAAGTCGCTCCTCCCATGCTTGGAATATTTTCACTCCTCCGGAGGCAGACCTTAATGCCACCATGATTTATAACCTGGGCTCCCACCAGTTCGGTCAGGAGCAGTTGCTCCATGGTGGTGTATTTCATAAAATCAAGGTTGAGGTGACTGTAATGCGAAACCGCATAGGTCAGGTCTTCTTTACTGATATGTCCATAAGCTACAGCGATCCCCCTTGTTTTTCACCCTTTAACAGGATCATATTCACCACTAAAGGATCAGCGCCCTTTTGAACTTTTCTCCGGTTTTGCCCAAAACCATTAGCATTGAGGGTCAGCACATCACCCGCAGGGGCCTCAATCTAGAACCGGCCGAGAGAATCCGTCAGGGTTTTTACCTTGGTTTTTTGGGAAATCACCGCAGCATTTAACAGGTTGTCATTACTAAAAGCCGTAACTGTTCCCATTACAGTTGCCATCTCTCCCTTTTTTTATCTGCTTATTATTTTACCCATTTGATGTGTAAGGTTCCTGCCTGCATAAGCTCACCGGGCTGCTTCATGATATGTGATTATTTTGGAGACAATAGTTTCCTGGCATATTTCTTTACCGACAGGGGGGACCTGCCGTTGCGGATCTGTTCTGCCATATGATCCATGAAGGGAGCTACATGGCTGAAGTAATGCTTAAAACCGGGACAGAGATAATTCAGGCCGTATTCTCCCTCCGGGGTGGTGCTGATCCTGTTCTTGGGGCATTCACCATGGCAGGCAAAAAGAAATTCACAAGACCTGCACATGGATGGCAGCTCATTATGCTTGTTGAATCCAAAGTTGATCTGTTCCTGCGACAGTGCCAGTTCCAGGAGTGGTTCATTCATGATGTTGCCACGGAAATGATCCGGGAAAACAAAATGATCACAGGCATATACATCGCCATTCTGCTCCATCATCAAGGCATTTCCGCAATATTTCCTGAACAGGCATAGTCCCGGATCCTCCCCCAGCCAGTTTGCGAGTGTGGTTTCAAACAACTGTACAAAAACTTTCCCGGCATCTTTTCGTACCCACTCATTGAAAATACTGACCATGAATTCACCATATTGTTCAGGGGTTACGGACCAGGTCGTAAGTGCTGCCCCAATCCTGATTTCGGGTGGAGACAGTTCGGGTTCAATGGTTGCCTTATGTTTCAGGTATCTCTCCACTACTGGTGCATATTGCTGGTAGCTGCTGCCCAGGTCTTTCAGGAATTCATAGATCTCGGCCGGATACCTGGCACTGTGACGGGTTATTGCCGTCATGGTATTGAACGGTACGTTGTAGTCCTTCAGCAGGTTGATCCCCCTCATTACCTTTTCCCAGGTACTTGTCTGTCCTACTCCCCGCCTGTGGTAATCATGTATCTCCCTGGGACCGTCGATGGATATCCCCACCAGGAACCGGTGTCTTTTCAGGAAGCGGCACCAGGATTCATCCAGCAGGGTAGCGTTTGTCTGAATGCTGTTCTCGATTTTTTTATTGCCCGCGTATTTTTTCTGGAAATACAGGGCCTGCTCGTAAAAAGCGGGTCCCGCCAGGGTGGGTTCTCCTCCCTGCCAGTTGAAAACGACCACCGGTGAAGCCTGTGAATTGATGTACTGTTTTACAAATTCCTCGAGCACCTCCTCTTTCATCATGTAGGGACTGTCTTCATACATACACATCTTCCCGCGATAGTAACAATAGTTGCAATCCAGGTTGCACAATGCCCCTACTGGCTTTGCCATCAGGTTAAAGGAAACAGGTATGTTCGGGTATTTCAACATCATCTAGCAAGCACATCGGCTTCCATTACAGTAAAAATACAAACATCGCGGTTCAGGCTGTCGACCCAGTATACGGTAGGAATGATCCCTTCGCCCAGTACATCGAATAGCTTGAAGTCTTATTGTACGTGCACCGACATCAATGGTTCTGCTTTTTCTGAACCTGGTAAACGGGTGATCGTAAAGCATGCTAATTTCATCTATTGATCGGTAATCATAAAATCTACCTGATCACTTAATTTATCCGGTTTGTAGATGAATACCAGGCGGTACAGTGACTCACCCCAGTTATTTTTAAGCCTGGCATCCTCGATTTGCCTTTTCTCAATTTTTACGTCTGTCTTCTTTGGATCATATTTCAGTACCAGGGAAAAATCCCCACCTTTCAGCCTCACCAGTTCATCTGACACCTTCTCCGGTTTAAGGCAGGTCATGAAATTTACCGAAGTAACTCCCTGGTTTTTTTTCAGTCGGAAATCCTCCGTGACCGTGATTGACTTTCCGCGCCTGAAGCTGAAGGTCCTGTACCAATTATGTACCATTGCCTCTTCCGGGTATGCCCCGGCAATGTCTGCCTGGAACCTCAGCTCCCTTCCCCTGTTATCAAAGGCGACATTTTTCGCACTGTACTGTTTCCCAGGTTTTTGCTGTACTCCATTGATGGTAGGGGTATTATGGTACTGCGATTGCATGGTCCATATCTCATACCTCTCGTTGCTGAATGTTTTACGGGTATAGGTACCCACACCCACATCAATGATGGCAGGTTGGCCGTTATAATAGAGGATGAAATTACCAACATCGTTATGGTTATGGCTTTCCAGGTTATGCCCCCCCTTGGCAGCGAAGAAAAAGCCTTCGGAAGAGCCTTCCGTATCCCTGGCCCCGCAGACCTGCAGGCCGGGCAGGTAGAAATCGGATATCAAAGGCTCCCTGGCTTCGGCCTGGTAGATCTCGGAAAGCTGGAACAGGTTCATCAGGGTAGCTTCCAGGTTTCCACCGGGGATATTTTCATCCCAGCCTGCCTTCTCTGCCAGGAAAGCGCCGTAGGACTGCATTACAGGATCCTGAATGATCTTCCCGTAGCGGTACACAACACCGGGCCGGCTGCCTGATCTGGCACTGGCATCTGCAAAATTAATAACGTATGGATAAGCGATCTGTGCGCGGTAAATATACCGGCCGATATTTTTAATGATCTCCTGGTCAAATATATCGATCTTTCCATCCGTGCACATATGCAGCATCTCAAGGTATTCGAAGAGGGCTCCCCCGGCATGTCCCCAGTAGCCAGGTCCCTCATCACATCCCCCGTCGGACGGGTAATAGTTGATGAACTTGTCAACCGATCGCATGGTCTTGTAGATGTTCCGTGCCTTCCGCTCCTGGTCCTCTTCCATAAGCAGGATGGTTGTTAGCATGTTGTGGTTGACCCAGACATTCCAGTTATTGACCCCCCGGTCGTCACCAAAGCCCATCCACCAGAAATCGTCCCGCTGATCATAGACATCCAGCACCTTGTGCTTGATCTCGTATTCGATCCGTTTTGCGATCAATGTATTGACCTTATCAAACTCATCCTTCAGGAAATGATGGGTCCAGGAAAACAGGCTGGATACTTCGCCCACGGCCAGATCAATGATGGGTTCCTCCACATCAGGCAAACCAGGTCCTGCATCCTGAAGGGACAGATGGGCAGAATATGACCAGGTGGTTTGTTCAGACAGGGCCCATATCCCGTTGATGATCTGGTCAAGGAACCGGCCCCTGCCTTCGACCAGTTCTGCCAGCACCAGGTTTTGGAGGGCGTTCCTCCGTGCACCGAAGGGATTTTGCATGATACTGCGGTCCCCGCTCCTTGTAAATTCCAGGAAATCCGTTGCCTTAACCACCCCCCAGTCAAAATCCAGGGCCTCCTCCCCACGCTGAATTATCTTTTCCCGGATAATTTCAGGGATCCCTTCCCAGGCCCCGCGGTCATCATATTCCGGAAAAGCTATCCAGCCATCACCGGGTAACAAGCATTCTTCGATTTCCTGTTCACCGCACAGATTGCCCAACAGGTTGCGTTCCTGGGCTTCTATCAAAAACGTATTCCAGCAGAAACAGATGGCAAGCATGAAAGTTGCTTTTTTCATGTCTGGTAAATTTTATTCCGGGTTAAACAGTAATTGCTCACCCAGCATTTCCTTCATCTCGTCCAGGTGTTTTTCATACACACCCCGGGGATTTGTCTGGTGTTTGATGCAAAGGTATGCCGCATGCCCCAGTACCTCCCCCATCATCCCGGTGGTCCGCATGACCCGTATGGTTCCCAGGGCCACATGGGTCACACTGATGTTTCGCCCTGCCATCATCAGGTTATCTATATTGCGTGAATACAGGCAACGGTATGGGACCGGATACGGTTTGATCCCGGGATGCTCGTACCAGCTGATGAATTCCTCGCCCGGGAAATAACGGCTGTTAACTGAATCCGGGAAATGCAGGTCGATGTCCCATGTGGTGGTAACCATTCCGTCCGGGTAGATCACATGTTCCTGGAGATCCTGCTGGGTGAGTATATGGTCCCCCAGCAGGCGCCTGGATTCTCTCTTGCCCGATATGTAGGCCACCCAGTTGAGTTTCCAGTTTGCGTATTTCTCTTTTTTGTGGTTCTTCAGGTAGGACCAGTTTCCATAAATGGCCCGGAAGTTATGGTCCCGGATCTTCTCTGCATCCCAGACCGTATGGAAATTGCCAAAACCTGTCTCCCATGTCCACCTTGAGCGTGTACCTTCCCAATGGTATTCATCACTGAAGGGCAGGGCCCATGGTGTTTCGGGGAACTCACTGGGAAACGGTTCCTCGACGGCATTCCAAAGATTGGATGAACCCATGGTGAAATTATCGGCCTCTTCGGGAGCCATCGTTTCACCGGTTTCTGACCGGCTTTCCCTGCCGATGCGGTAATCGGCCCCGGCCAGGTAACCCAGGGTCCCGTCACCGGTACAATCGGCAAACAACTTGCCGGGGAATCGATATTCCCTGTTTGTTTCAATATTGCGGGCCAGAACAGCCACGATCCTGTTTCCCTCCATCTTCACGGCATGGACATGGGTGCTGAGAAACAGGGATATGTTCTTCTCCGCCATGACCACTTCCAGCTTCCTTCTGTCCCCGTATGCCCTGGCATCAGGATTGGCATTCTCAGGGTCTCCGTTGTCCAGTTCCCTGACAATGCGCCCCAGTTTGGGGTAATGATTCTTGTCCAGGTCACCCATCAGGTGTACCCTGATTTCCGAGCTATTATTACCACCCAGTACCGGCCTATTCTGGATCAGGACAACCTTTAAACCCAGGCGGGAGGATTGAACAGCAGTGGTGATCCCGGCGATACCACCACCTACCACCACCACATCGAAGGGCATAAGATCCTCTGTTTCTGACCAGTAATCCAGTAGTTCAACACGGAGAGATGCCAGGGATGCCTTGCTGTTGGGAGGCCTGAATCCCGGATCAAGGGTCAGGAGGATGGCATCGCATCGCCCTTCGAAACCCGTAAGGTCCTCCAGCTCCAGGCGCACTGATCCGCTGTTCAGTTTCACCTTCCCTCCGCGGTACCAGCGCCATTCATCCGAACCTTCCGCACCGAATTCCCTGTCCAATGCCTCCCCGTCAATGACCAGGTTGAACTTGCCGGGCCCCCTGGGGAAGGGGGCCCAGTCCTTTGTCCTGACCCAGACATAATATTCTCCTGCCCGGTCGACCCGGATTTCCGTTGCCGCATTCTGTACAGGGACACCCATCCCGTGTGCCAGCAGGTAAGAAGATCCCAGGGTATCAAAAGACTGCTGGTCGATCACCCAGCCACCCTTTTCAGCGAATGATTCTGCTTCTACCAGAATATGGTCAGTGGCGCGACCGGTATAGGCAAACAGCAAAAATGCGCTGATTATCCCCAGCAATCGGGGTATTTTATAAGTCCTGGCTTTTTTCATAATGACTTGGTATTTTTCTGGCGTTCTTATCTTCTCTGGCAAGTTTTTCAAGGATCTGGCAGGTCCCCTGAGCGATGATAGCACTGTCATCCTGTAGCCAACATCCAAGCTGGGAAACACTGGTGTGGCTCAGTCTGTACCGGTTTTTATCACAAAGTTCAAGGACCTGGTACAACTGGTTTTGGCTGAACCGATCAGGATGGCTGGTCAAATGTTCCAGCGTGGTTCCATGGACCTGAACATACATCAGCCTGTCCAGCCATATTTCCTGTGCCCGGTAATCAAACCGGTCCATAAGGGCGGTCACAACCGACTGGAATTGTTCATTCTCCAGCCAGGCTTTTGGAAACTGGCTGACTGCCCGCCGGATAACAAAGGGATCGCTGTTACTCAACATCTGGATAAGTTCCCGGAGATGCCCCTCATATCCCATGGATATCAGGTAATCCAGGGCCTCATAATGATAATGGTAGTTATCAGATAACAGGAATTTCCTGATCAGGGCCGGGCCCCGGTAGGGTAACGTATATTTTTGGATGCCGTACGAGATCTCCCCGTTTACCACATGCCAGAGCGTATAAGAACTGTATACGGCACCTGGTACCACTGCATTTTTTATGGTTTCACGGGTGGCCCCGGTTACGGCGTCCACCTTTTCTGATATTTTTTTTGTGGCTGGATCAAAAAGGGCATTGACATCCTTTACGGTTCCCAGGAGAGAATTTTTATCCTTCAGGATCTCCTCCAGCTTCAAATAATCCTCCCGGGTAAATTCCAGGTTATCCCATTTGGTCAGGGGACGGGATCCCGGGACCTCAAAGCGGGAAAAATTCCCCAGCAGGTCCCAGTACACATCCAATACCAGCATCCGGCATAGACCATCACTACAAACCGGTGTATTCATAAGGCAATGGTAGATTTCCGGCAGCCCGTCCGCATCAAAGTCCAGTTCCACTTCCATCGGGATGGTGTCCCGGAACATCAGCCCGAAAGCCATGCCGGATTTCGTCAGGGCATCTTCCTGAGCATGACAGGGCCACGACAACACCACGATACAGGCCGTATACAGGGCATCCCGCATCATTTTGCTGAGCATTTAATTTCCTTTCTTACCCGTTCATTGAGCTCCCGGAAACGGTTTGCATGCCGCGCTTCAGAAGTCATTCCGTATTGCCTGAAATGTTCCTGCAGGGCAGGAGGATCTGGAAACATTCCGTAATCCATGATCTCTGCCTGCCAGGTTACCAGTCTTTCCTTCATGTCTTCGAGTACATCCCGGTAGGCTGGCAGGGTGGCCAGGTTATGGATTTCATAGGGATCCAGTTCAACATCATACAATTCATCTTCTGCCATGAGATCTGCCAGTGCCTGCTGCTCGGGGGCAAGCCTTTTCTCTTCATCCAGGATACGAAGTACATGCCAGATCGGGTGCGTGGCCCTGCGATAGGCGGTCGCTGAAGAATTCACCGAAAGATCATGGTTGTAGTTCCGTATATAATGGTACTTTTTGCCCCGGATGCCCCGGCTCTTGAAAAAGGTTTCCCCAATCCTGTCGGCTGCACCGAAAACATATGCCCTTTCCTCTTCCCTCCTGGGACCCAGCAGTACCCTTCCCTGCATATACCGTGGTCTTCTGATACCGGCCATGGAAAGGGTTGTCGCCGTGATATCAATCGCACTGACAAGGCGTTCATCCACCGATCCCGGCCGGATGTATTGTCTCCAGTCAAGCTGTTCGGGACAATAAATAAGCAGTGGGATCTTGAGTCCCGAGTCATAAAGAAAATATTTAGCCCTGGTGAAGGGCCTTCCGTGATCCGAGAAGAATAATACGATGGTTTTGTCCGACCAGCCCCTGGATTCCAGCTCATCCAGTATAACACCGACCTGACGGTCCATTACCTGCACCGTTTCCAGGTATGATGCCCAGTCCCGCCGGCATACCGGGTGATCCGGATAGTAAGGAGGAAGCTTAACCTCATCAGGGTTTACCGGGTTTTCCGGGTCTTGTTCAAAAGGACGATGGGTCGGCCGTAAATTTATAACGGCAAAAAATGGCATATGTGGATCGATCTCATCCCATGATGCTAAATCATACGCCGCTGTTTCCGACCGGAATGACCAGTCTGTTTTACCGGTTCCTATTCCCGCCATTTCCCCTCTTCCATCCTTCACATTGACCGTCTGGTAGCCACTCTTGCGTAGTAATTCATTCATCGGGATTACCTCTTTCGGCAAAGGGTTCTTCAGGTCTTCGGGATATCGCATGTGGTGTGCATCAATGGATATCTGGTACATACCGGTGGCCAGGGCGGTTCTGCTCGGCGAGCAAGCCGGAGCAGTGGCAAATACGTTAAGGAACCGCATGCCCTCCTGCGCCAGCTCGTCAACATTTGGGGTAAACACAAGTTCATTACCGTAACAGCCCAGGTCCGGCGACAGGTCCTCGGCAAGTATCCAGACGATGTTCGGTCCTGTGCTTTTCCCACCCCTCGTACAAAAACAAAAGATCAGGCAAATGGCAAAAAGGAATATGAAGATTTTTATTTTCAAGGCATCTGTAATCTCAGCAGGGTATAAATCACCAAACCTTTTACAAATATAATGAACTGTGATCATGATTTTCAGGTTTGCAGATCTGGATGTCCGGCGAAAGACCGGTATTTGGCTTAAAAATGTGATATTTGTATGTAATGGAGCTGATTTCAGTTATCGATGCAGGTACGGGGAGCATCCGCAATACGATCTATGACCTGTCCGGCAGGGTAGTGGAGGTAAGGAAAATGGACAATCCCTTGATCCATCCACAACCTGGTTGGGCAGAGCAGGATACAGCCGCGTGGTGGTCCGTCATAAAAGATCAGTTTCTCGGCCTGGACCAGGCAATCCGAAATCAGATCATGACCATCACCGTGACCAGCCAGCGGGAAGGCATTGTACCTGTGAATGAAGATTTTTTGCCCCTGAGCAACATGATCATATGGCTGGATGGAAGAACTGTGCGGGAAGGGGAGGAAATTTTAGAGAAACTGGGAGCACAGGAGATCTATGATATTACGGGACTGGTGGCCAATCCAGTCTGGTCATTGTCAAAAATCCTGTGGATCCGGAAACACCGCGTAGAGGTTTACCGGAAAGCCTATAAATTACTGCAGGCCGAGGATTATCTGCTTTCACGCCTGACCCGGAAAGGGGTCTCCGAATTATCCATTGCCTCGCGCACCTGCATGCTGGACGTTGCCCGGAGAAAATGGTCAGGCAGGATCCTGGAGACATTTGACATTGATGAAAACAAACTT
>LJUP01000224.1 GCA_001303955.1 Bacteroides sp. SM23_62
TTACAGTCCAGCGCAGGAGATCAAAACTTCAGGTCATCCCCAAACCGGTAACGGAAAATGAAATCAATTGACAAGGTAAGATCCAAGATCGTTCCGAGGGAAACCCTGGGCAAGATCCTTGAAAAGAAAAGGTCAGCAGGACAAAAAATCATTTTCACCAATGGCTGTTTTGATATCCTGCACCGGGGCCATATTGAGTACCTTACCACTGCTGCTGACCTGGGGAATATCTTTGTGATCGGGCTGAACAGCGATGAATCGGTCCGGCGCCTGAAGGGAGAATCCCGGCCTGCAGTTGATGAGGAATCCAGGGCAATGAAACTGGCCTCATTTGAATTCGTCGATTATGTGGTGGTTTTCAGCGAGGATTCACCCTCGGATCTGATCAGGGTGATCCGCCCCGATTACTGGGTAAAGGGCGCGGACTACCAACATTATAAAGAACTTCCTGAATACAGGGCTCTGATGGAAACAGGAGGAAAGGTGAAAATCATTCCTTTTGTGGAAGGATTCTCAACAACTGATATCTTTTCAAAGATCCTGGGCCAGGTTAAAAAATAAATTCCCACCTGAGATCCCCAAAATGGGCAAGCAGAAAACACAATATGTATGCCAGCAATGCGGGGCGCAATCTGCCAAATGGATTGGACGATGTCCTGCCTGCGGTGAATGGAATACCTATACCGAAGAGATCATCCATGGGACCGGTCCCCGGCAAAAAAGTACCTTTAAAACTGATTCGACGCTGCAGGCCATTACCGAAATCCGCCCGGTCAGCCGGGAACGGATGAAAACGGGACTGCAGGAATTTGACAGGTTGCTGGGCGGTGGACTGGTACCCGGTTCCATGGTTTTGATCGGTGGTGAACCTGGCATCGGAAAATCAACCCTGGCTTTGCAGATTGCCCTGCTGCTCCGCGATAAAAAAGTGTTATATCTTTCAGGGGAGGAGAGTGCCGAGCAGATCAGGATAAGGGCCGACCGGATCGGCAAAGGGCATGAGAACTGCCTGGTCCTGAATGATACCTACCTGGAAAACATCCTCAACCAGGCAGCACATACTGAACCAGACCTGATCATCATAGATTCCATACAGACCATTTACACCGATCAGCTTGAGTCTTCGCCGGGGACGGTAACCCAGATACGGGAGAGTACTTCCCGGATCCTGCAGTACACAAAAAACAAGGGGATACCGGTCATCCTGATCGGTCACATCAACAAGGAAGGCCATCTGGCGGGTCCGAAGGTGCTGGAGCACATCGTTGATGTGGTCCTGCAGTTTGAAGGGGAGCAGCATTATGCTTACAGGATCCTGCGTGCTTCCAAAAACAGGTTCGGGGCCACCTCTGAGCTGGGTATCTTTGAAATGACCGGTGCAGGATTGAAACAGATCCTGAATCCTTCCGAGATCCTGCTGTCACACCGGGACGAACCCATGAGCGGTGTGGCCATATCTGCCACCCTCAATGGAAACAGGCCCTTCCTTATCGAGGTCCAGGCCCTGGTCAGCTCGGCCGTTTATGGTACACCCCAGCGGTCCTGCACCGGTTTTGATATCCGGCGCTTAAACATGTTGCTGGCGGTATTGGAAAAACGTGCCGGCTTCCGGCTGGGCGTAAAGGATGTATTTTTGAACATCGCCGGAGGCATCCGGGTGGACGACCCTGCCATAGACCTGGGTGTCATCGTCTCAGTCCTTTCTTCAAGCCTGGAGATTCCCCTCGAAAAGGACACCTGCTTTGCAGCGGAAGTGGGACTGTCGGGAGAGGTCAGGCCGGTCAGCAGAATAGACCAAAGAATTGGGGAAGCTGAAAAGCTTGGATTTCAGTATATCTTTGTTTCCAAATACAACCAGAAAGGCCTGGATATTTCAAAATACCAGATAGGTATAAAATTTGCCGGCAAGGTGGAAGAAGTTTTCAGACAATTATTTAAATCAGGAACCCGATCATGAGCCAGGATCTTCTGTTGCGCGGGGATTATGATCCAATCTTTGAACCTTATCCCATTAAAGTTCCGGATATTCAGAGCGGGGATACCTATTATTTTTCAACGGAGAGCGGATTGCATTACCAGGTGAGATTTGGAAAGAAACGTGACAATTACCTGGGGAACATTATTAACTTCAGCGTGCTGAATGAGGAATTTGAGGATGAATACTCCGAGACAAACCGCGGAGAAATCTTCCGAATCATATCCACCATTATCGAGATCATCCGGATATATCATGAGCACCATGTTCATTCAGATACCTATGAATTCACGGGTGAATTCAAGGAAACCCGTGATACCCAGACAGCATCCATACGTTCCAGGTTGTATTACCGTTATGCTATCAGATACCTGAATGAAGGCTGGGAACCTTTACTGGAAGGGAATAAGGTGATCATCCGGAAATTGAAATCATGATCTGTTCGGTAAATAACCTAACCATAAAACTCAGGGAGGGAAGCAGTTCCCGTACAATCATCCGTGATATTTCCTTTTCACTGGAGCCGGGTGTATCCACGGGCATTGTCGGGGAATCAGGGAGCGGTAAAACCATCACGGCCCTGTCCCTGTTAAAACTGCTCCCACCCGGGATGCATATAAGCAAAGGACAGATCCGCTGGCATGGATCCAATGCCCGGGATGTGGATCTGGCCACACTGGAAGAAAAAGGATTTCAGCAGATACGCGGGAGACAAATAGCCATGATCTTCCAGGAACCCATGACCAGCCTGAATCCCTCCCGGCGTTGTGGATGGCAGATCCGGGAAGCTGTCAGCCTGCACTCGGGAGCATCTCTCAAAAGGGCCACCAGCCAGACCCTGCAACTACTGAAAGAGGTCCATCTGCCAGCCGACATGGTATTTTACAATAAATACCCTCACCAGTTAAGCGGGGGACAAAGGCAACGGATCATGATCGCCATGGCCCTGGCAGGAAATCCCTCGCTGTTGATCGCAGATGAGCCCACCACTGCACTGGATGTTACCGTTCAGAAAAAGATCCTTGACCTGTTGGATGAGATCCGCAGGAACCGGGGTATGAGCATGTTGTTTATTTCCCATGACCTGGGAGTGATCCGACAGATATGTGACAATGCCCTGGTGATGTACCAGGGGGAGGTAGTGGAATCCGGCAGGGTGGTTGATCTTTTCGATGATCCTAAGCATCCTTATACCAGGGGACTTATCTCCTGCCGGCCAATGCTGGAATCCAACCTGGCCCGCCTCCCTACCCTGGCAGATTTTCTTTCGTCCGGTCAGGAGGTGAAACAGCCTGACCGCAGGCACCCTGAACCGGGACAGACCGTCAATAAACCTGAAACCAGGACAGCAACACCCGGACAAGCTCAGCAGGAGGAAATCCCCCTTCTTGAGGTCAGTGATCTGCATACCAGATATGTATTGAAAAAGAGTTTTTTCGGAAAACAATTACACAGCCTGGAAGCAGTTGACAGTGTCAGTTTTCATGTCTATCAGGGGGAAACACTCGGACTCATCGGGGAGTCAGGATGTGGAAAATCGACCCTTGGGCGTACCCTCATAGGATTGATACGGGCCAGGAAAGGAGAGATAAAGTACAAGGGTGAATCTGTCACACAATTGAGAGGAAAAAAGTTAAATGAATACCGCAGGAAAGTCCAGTTCATCTTCCAGGATCCTTTTTCCTCCCTCAACCCCACCCTGAAGACAGGACCATCCATCATGGAGGTTATGCGTGTGCATGGCATTTATTCCGCCAGGAAACAACGGCAGGAAGCAGCGCTGGGCTTGCTTGATGACGTGGGTCTGCCGGGGGAATCCTTCAACCGGTACCCGCATGAATTTTCAGGCGGACAGCGACAACGGATCGGACTGGCAAGGGCCCTTGCCACGGGTCCCGAACTGATCATCTGTGATGAATCAGTATCTTCTCTCGACGTTTCTGTGCAGGCACAGATACTGAACCTGCTGAATGAGCTGAAAGATAAACTGAAGCTGACCTATATATTCATATCACATGACCTGGCCGTGGTAAAATACATGGCTGCCCGGATCCTGGTGATGAAAGACGGCAGGCTGGTGGAGCAGGGTCCGTCCAGTGACCTGTTCCTTCATCCGGAAACAGATTACCTCCGGGAATTGATCGATGCCATACTGGAATAACTTTCAGCCTCAGGGTCACAAACCAATCCTAAGTACCCGGGAATTACAATGGCTTTGGAAACGGTTATCAGGGCCTCTGGAAATCCTCTTCCCAAAGTTCGACATCGGAGGACATAACTGCTCCGGCAATATCTTCCGGGCAATCAATGACCAGGTTGAAATCAGGCGGCTTTTCGAAAACGTCGGTCACCAGGACACCCCGGGTGGTGTCTGAATATACCTTCTGCATAAACAGGCCATAGATGGGCAGGGCCATACTGGCTCCCTGTCCCAGGCTCATATCATCAAAATGAATGGACCGGTCATCACCTCCAACCCAGACACCTCCTACAAGGTTTGGGGTAAGTCCCATATACCAGCCATCGGAGTGATTCTGGGTGGTACCTGTTTTTCCACCCATTTCCGATGTCAGTTCATAAACATGACGGATCCGCCTGGTAGCTGTGCCCCTGTCCACTACGCCTTTCAGCAGGCTCAGCATCAGGTAAGCTGTTTTTTCTGATATGGCTTCGTTCTGTTTGGGCTGAAAGGTGGTCAGTACATTGCCATTCTTATCTTCTATCCTTGTGACAAAGATGGGTTCAATGTACACCCCTTTGTTGGCATATGTGCTGTAAGCCCCCACCATTTCATACAGGGTGACATCGGAGGTTCCGAATATGATAGAATTCACGGGCATAATATAACTTTTTATGCCCATTTTTTTGATCACATCATCCACTATGGTCTGGGGGGGAAATTGTTTTACCAGCCAGGCGGAAATATTGTTCACCGAGTTGGCCAGTCCCCATTTCAGGGTCACCATCCTTCCCTCATAGCGTTTGCCTCCAACAGATCTGGGTGTCCAGGTCGAATCCTGGTCCATAAAAGTCTGCGGTACATTGGGGACCTTATAACATGGGGTATATCCTTCCTGCATGGCCAGGGTATAAAGGAAGGGCTTGAATGTAGATCCTGCCTGCCTGCCCCCCATGGAGATGTGATCGTATTTGAGATACTTGAAATTCGGTCCACCCACATAAGCCCTCACAAATCCGGTTTTAGGATCCATGGCCATCATGGCCGCACGCAGATAATATTTATAATGTATAATGGAATCCATCGGGCTCATGACCGTATCGCGTTCTCCTTTCCAGGTAAAAACCGTCATATCAATGGGTGTATTGAAAACCCGCTTGATGGAATCCATGGATATCCCGGCATTCCGCAGGTGGCGGTACCGTTCCGAATTCCGCATGGACCGGTTGATCATGCTCTGCACCTGTTCAGGTTTGACATCTTTTGAGAATGGGGCCGTCCTTGATTTTTCCTTTTCCTTGAAAAAAGCATCCTGGAGAAAACCGGACAGGTGCTCCTGGACCGCCTCTTCGGCAAATTGCTGGAACTTGCTGTCAATGGTGGTATAAATCCTCAGGCCATCCCTGTATATGTTATATGGTGAATCGTCCGGTTTTATATTTTTATTAGCCCAGCCGAAGAGAGGATTCTCCATCCATTCAATGGAATCTTTCTGGAACTGGCTGTACTGAAAATAGTTACTCCGTTCCGGGTAGGCTGCCCGCATGATCTTGTCAAGATGCTGCCGCAGGTATGTTGCCAGTCCCACATTATGATCCTGTACCCTGTAGTTTACCTCAATGGGCATTACAGACAGGGAATCAAATTCCTCATCTGAGAGGAAGTCATATTTCCGCATCTGGCTCAGTACGATGTTTCTCCGGAATTGGGCCCGTTCGGGGTTTTTTACCGGACTGTACCTTGTGGGGGCTTTTAAGAGTCCTACCAGGACAGCAGATTGTTCCACTTTAAGTGAATCGGGGGAAGTATCGAAGAAAACCTTGCTGGCTGATTTAATGCCGTAAGTATTGTGACCGAAAGACACCGTATTCAGGTACATCACAATGAGTTCGTTCTTGGTATAATTCCGTTCCAGCTTGGCCGCGGTGTTCCACTCCTTGAATTTGGCCACACCAAGCTTGAGTGTCCTGCGGAATTTCCAGCGGTAAAAGGTTGTATCGCGGGGATAGAGGTTTTTGGCAAGCTGCTGGGTGATGGTACTCCCTCCCCCGGCATCCTGTCTCAATAGTATGGACCGGACAAACATCCTTGCCGTGCCCCTCGCGTCTACGCCCGAATGCCTGTGAAACCGGATATCCTCGGTGGCTATCAGGGCATTTACCAGGTTGGAGGAAAGCTGATCGAAATCCACATAGGTCCGGTTTTCAAGGAAAAATTTTCCGAGCAGTACTCCGTCTGCCGCATACACTTCGGAAGCAAGATTGTTTTTCGGATTTTCCAGGTCTACAAATGTCGGGACATATCCCAGCTTACCGCTGGCCAGCAGGATAAACAGGAGGATGATTACCAGAAAAGGGATGGAGAAGAGCGACCAGAAGATGATCAGGTATTTTTTCCAATCCCGCTGAATTGTTGACATGCCAGGCCAATTTTGCGGCTAAAATAATAATAATTTGAATTAAAATTTTGAAGATAGCACCCGATTTATTTTACTTTGTGGTGTTTTTAACCAAACGGATGGGTATTCAGATGGAAGAGAATCTGGTCATTGTTGAATCACCTGCCAAGGCAAAAACCATTGGCAATTTCCTGGGAGAGGGTTTCAGGGTACAGTCGAGTTTTGGTCACGTCAGGGACCTTTCAAAAGACAATTACGGCATTGATATAAAAAACAATTATACGCCTGAATATATTATCCCCGAGGATAAGAAAAAAATAGTGGCAGATCTGAAGGCATCTGCTAAAAAGGCCTCCACCATCTGGCTTGCTTCTGATGAGGACCGTGAAGGAGAAGCCATTGCCTGGCACCTTTCCGAGGTGCTCAATCTCGATCCGGAGAAAACCAGGCGGATCGTATTCCATGAGATCACCAGGAACGCTATCAATGAGGCCATCGAGAATCCGCGGGATATCAACCAGAACCTGGTCAATGCCCAGCAGGCCAGAAGGGTGCTGGACCGTTTGGTGGGATTTGAACTGTCTCCTTTGCTCTGGAAAAAGGTCAAACCTGCCCTCTCAGCAGGACGGGTGCAATCAGTGGCCGTACGCCTGATCGTTGAGCGTGAAAATGAAATCGATGGTTTTCAGTCCACCTCCTTTTACAGGATAGCAGCCCAGTTTGAATTCAGGGATAGCAATGGCAAGACCCATAGGTTCCAGGCAGAACTGCCTGCCAAATTGAAGGACCAGGCATCAGCCGGGGAATTTCTCGAAGGCCCAGACCATGAGTGTGGCCCAGCGATTATATGAAAGCGGGAAAATCACCTATATGAGGACAGATTCAGTAAACCTGTCCAGGTCTGCCCTCGCGGCCGCACGGGATGTGATCGAAGGGGACTATGGCAAGGAATACTCAAGGACAAGGAATTTCTCCACCAAAAGCAAGGGAGCCCAGGAAGCACATGAAGCCATCCGTCCGACTTATTTCCAGCAAAAAAGCATAGGGGGCAAAAGGCAGGAACAAAGGCTTTATGATCTGATATGGAAACGTACCATCGCCTCACAGATGAGCGAAGCACAGCTGGAAAGAACAACTGCCAGGATAGGCATCTCTACCCGTCCTGACCACCTGTTAGCCACCGGTGAAGTCATCCGATTCGACGGATTCCTGAAAGTCTATATGGAATCAAGCGACGAAGAATCAGAAGAGCAACCCAGGGGATTGCTCCCTCCGATGAAGGAAAAAGATCCGCTTCAGCTCATTCAGATGGAAGCATCAGAACGCTTTACCCAGTACCCTGCAAGGTATGCAGAAGCCAGCCTGGTGAAAAAACTGGAAGAACTCGGTATTGGCCGTCCGTCCACTTATGCCCCGACCATATCTACCATCCAGAACCGTGGTTATGTAGAAAAGGGGGACAGGACCGGGAGCGAAAGGAATTACACGGTTTTGACACTGGCAGGAAACCAGATCCGCAGGGAGCATAAATCAGAGATTTTCGGCAAGGAAAAAGCCAAGCTTTTTCCAACGGATATCGGCGTACTTGTAAACGATTTCCTGGTGGATTATTTCAGCAATATCCTCGATTACAATTTCACTGCCAGCATAGAAAAGGAATTCGATAAGATCGCAGATGGCGAAATGGAATGGACCCAGATGATCAGCAGGTTTTATCCCGGATTCCATGATCAGGTGGTTCAGACCACCCAGAACAGCAAGAAACCAACCGGAGAAAGGATCCTGGGCACGGACCCCGATTCCGGCCGTCAGGTGAGTGTCAAAGTGGGCAGGTTCGGTCCCATGGTACAGATCGGTGAGCCAAGCGAGGAAGAAAAACCACGTTTTGCAGGATTGTTGAAAAACCAGAGCATTAAAACCATCACCCTGGAAGAAGCCCTTGCTCTCTTCAAACTACCCCGGGAAATTGGTGAATTTGAAGGCAATGAGATAACGATCGGAATAGGAAAATTCGGACCGTATGCACGGCATTCAAACAAGTTCTACTCCCTTGAGAAAAACGATGATCCTTTCAGCATCACCCTTGATAGGGCCATTGAACTAATCCTCAAGAAGAGGGAACAGAACGAGAAAAAAATCATCCAGAAGTTTGAGGAGAATCCGGCCTTGCAGATACTCAATGGAAGGTGGGGACCCTACATCAGCCTGGACAAGGAAAACTTCAGGATCCCTAAAAACAAGAAAGCGGAGGAATTAAACTATGAAGAATGCCTCCGGATTATAGAAAAAGCAAGAGAAGCTAAAAAGAAAAAAACCTAAACCCGTTATGGCGAATGAAACTGAATGATTATTTTGATCCTGTCAGTCTTGAAAGCCCCATCAATGATCATCTGTCGGACAAGGCAGTCTTCTGTCGTAATATTTATATACATACCCCTGATTCACCCATTGTCCGGCTTGAGGAATTTGGACTGGCACTGATGGGGGTGCCGGAAGACCGTGGCGCCAGCATTTCGGGTCCGGCCATGGCACCGGATTTGATCCGCAGCCGGTTGTACCAGCTTTTCAGGGTAAATCCTGCCCTGAAGATCATTGACCTGGGAAACCTGAAGACCGGTAACACCAATCAGGATACCTATTTTGCCCTCCGGGATGTCCTTCTCGAAATGTCCTCACGCAACTTGATCACCATATGTATGGGAGGAAGCCAGGACCTTACCTATGGGATCTACCTGGCCCATGAGAAGATGGACCGGAAATTTTCTTTTGCTACCGTTGACTCCCGGCTGGATATGGGTGTTATTGCAGATGAGATCAAACCTGAATCTTATTTGATCCCCATTCTTTCCAGGAAAAAAGAGCTGTTGTTTTCTTATACCAATATCGGGCATCAGACCTATTTTGTGGATCATGGCGACCTGGATTTTCTCCGGGATAATTTCCATAATTCAATCCGCCTGGGAGAATTCAGGCAGGACCCTGGAAAAGTAGAACCCTACCTGAGGGATGCGGCATTCTTAAGCCTTGATATGAACGCCATCCGCCAGGCAGATTCACCAGGCTGTATCCAACCTTCCCCCAATGGATTCACCGGTGAGGAGATATGCCAGATCAGCCGTTTCGCAGGATTGAGCAATAGCATGAAGACCTTCGGAGTTTTTAACATCCTTCCGGTAGCCGACCTTGGGGAACAAACCTCCCATCTTGCCGCTCAGCTTTTATGGTATTTCATGGATGGTGTATCACAGCGGATTGAAGAGAATCCGCATGCCTCCCCCGATTCATTTAAAAAGTTCATCGTCAGCTCAAATGATATGGACCATGACATCATCTTTTACAAAAGCCTGGAAACAGACAGATGGTGGTTTGAAGTCCCGGTACTGCAGAAAAGCAGAAGCAGGCATGTGCTGATATCATGTTCGCATGATGATTATCAGCGGGCATGTAACCATGAAATTCCGGACCGCTGGTTGAATGCCTTCCAGAAACTGAATTGATGAAACACGCAACAGGCAGCTCTTTTTAATCATATTCAGACAATATTTTAGCCTAATCACCGTAACCTTATTTAGAAAATGAGGTATAAAAGCTTGTCAAACCCCAGCAGTTATTAACAGTTTTTTGTTAATACGGTTTGTTTGAAAGCAATATTTTTACTTACTTTACCTATTCTCAAAGAGCGCAAAAAAACGTTGTAACGCGCTGGTTTTCAGACAGATATGAAAAGAGGATTTGGCATAATATTAATGAGTTTGTTGACCATGATTTCGTACTCTCAACAGGATCCTCAATTTAGCCAGTACATGTTTAACATGGCGGCCTTCAACCCAGGTTATACAGGCAGTCATGATAAAATTTGTATCTCAGGTGTGAACAGGCAGCAGTGGGTTGGTTTTGACGGTGCTCCGTCATATTCCTTCTTCAATGCCAATGCCGCGATCAAACCATTCGGATTCAGCAGTGGAGTCGGTCTGTCCATACTCAGTGACAATCTTGCATTTAATAAGGACCTTGCCATTTCAGCGGCATATGCAGCCCGTGTATCCATCGGACCCGGTACGCTTGGCATCGGCGTAAACCTTGGCCTATATAATAAGGCGCTGGAAGCCACCTGGTATATCCCCGATGGCATTGAAGATATGGTGGGTCCGGACCAGGATCCATCCATCCCCAAGGAGAGTGAGAGCACCATTGCCTTCGATATGGGATTCGGACTGTTTTACAATACCGACAACCTGTACTTTGGCATCTCAACAACACACCTGACGCAGCCCCAGATCAAATATGAATTGGCAACCCCCTATCTGGCCAGGCATTATTATGCCGTGGCCGGTTACCGGTTCCAGCTTCCCAACCCCCTGTTTGAGATCATGCCATCAGCTATTTTCAAGACAGATGGTAAATCAAATTCATTTGATGTAAGTGGACTGGTAAGGTACAATAAAAGGTTTTGGGGAGGCGTTTCTTATAGACCTGGAGATGCCCTTTCAGGGATTATCGGATTTGAACTGTTCAATGGTCTCAGGGTAGGTTACTCATATGATTTCACAACATCGTCTATTGGAAAATACAGTGATGGTTCACATGAATTTACACTAGGATATTGTTTCAGTCTCAGTACCGAGAAGTCTCCTCAAAAATACAGGAGTATCCGGTTTTTGTAAAATTTTAAAATTGATAATTATAGTTCTATAACAACTGATAAGCTATGAAAAAGTTACTTGCGTTTGGCCTATTAGTGGCTATGTCTAGCAGTTGTGGGAAATACTATAGCGGAGAACTCACCGGAGTGCCCGGCAGGAAGAAGTATTTCGAGCCGGATCCGTTCGGCATGCAATTCGTTCCACAGGGAAGCTATAATGTTGGACCCAGCGATCAGGATGTTCCGTTCGCACAAAACCATTTTACCAAAACGATCACAACCGAACCCTTTTGGATGGATGAGACGGAAATCACCAATAATGAATACAGGCAATTTGTATTCTGGGTAAGAGATTCTCTTATCAGGGAACTTCTTGGCGAAGTATTGGAAGAGGATTACAGGATCTCGGTGGATGCACTGGGTAATGACTATGAGGAGGATATATTCGGACGCGCATACCATTTGAATTGGGACACAAAGCTCGACATGAAAAGACTGAAAGAAAATGAAGATGCCGTACAAGCCATGGAATTGCTTTATTACAGTGTGGAGGACAGGTTTTTCGGCCGCAAGGAAATCAATGTTCATAAACTGAATTACAGGTATTTCTGGATTGATCTTCAGCAGGCCGCCAAGCATCGGAATAAATACAAGAATGCATTCCTGGAAGATATAGGTGATCTCGACCAGGAACCAGGTGAATACATGGGTACCATTATCGATTCCGAAGGAAATGAGCGACCCATCGAGAACCGGGGTGCATTCATCCTCAAGGATGTTGTCAATGTTTATCCAGACACCCTTTGTTGGATCAGGGATTTTACCTATTCCTACAACGAGCCTATGGCAAATATGTATTTCTGGCATCCTTCCTTTGACAATTACCCTGTGGTAGGGGTAACCTGGAAACAGGCAGCAGCCTTCTGTACCTGGAGGACCCAGTTGCTGAACAATGCCCTGAGCCGGGAAGGTGATGCTTATGTTCAGGATTACCGCCTGCCCCTGGAATCTGAATGGGAATATGCCGCACGCGGTGGACTTGATAATTCCATGTACCCCTGGGGAGGATTGTATACACGCAACCGCGAAGGATGCTACCTGGCAAACTTCAAGCCCCTGAGGGGGAACTATGCAGTTGACGGCGGGGTTACCACAACTTCGGTTGGTTCCTATGAACCCAATGAGTACGGCCTCTATGATATGGCAGGGAATGTCGCCGAGTGGTGTGCCAATGCCTATGATGAATCTGCCTATTTCTTCCAGCATGACCTTAATCCGGATTACAAATACAATGCAACAGAAAAGGACAGCCATGTGATGAAAAGGAAGGTGATTCGCGGAGGTTCCTGGAAAGATATCGCTTATTATCTGCAGGTGAGTACCAGGTCTTATGAATATCAGGATAGTTCAACATCCTATGTCGGATTCAGATGTATTCGTTCTTATATGGGTAATAAATAATAACCAAATTTAAAATCTGATAATACAATGAATTTAACAGAACTTGTTCAGAGCGCCGGATGGAAAAACTTCATGGCCAAACTTTATGGTATCGGTGCTTCCATCGTTTTGGTCGGTGCCTTGTTTAAGATCCAGCACTATACCGGTGGAGGATTTATGATCACCGTCGGACTAGCAACAGAAGCAATCATCTTCTTCTTTTCTGCTTTTGAACCACTCCATGAGGAGCTGGACTGGACCCTGGTCTACCCCGAACTTGCAGGGATGACCGATCCGGATGAACTGGATGAGTACAGGGATGAGGTGCTGGCAGGAAGAGGTGTTACACTCGAAAGATTCGATGACCTGTTCAACCAGGCCGATATCAAGCCGGAAACCATCCAGAAACTCGGTGATGGTTTGAACACGCTGTCCAATACAGCGGCCAATCTGTCTGACATATCAGCAGCCTCCATGGCCACCCAACAATATGCAGAGAATGTACAGAGAGCAGCCGAAAATGTTGGTAACATCACTTCAAATTACAGTGAATCTACCGATAAGCTGGCAGTGGCAGCAAACTCCCTTTCTGAAACCTACAATATGAC
Source organism: Bacteroides sp. SM23_62 (assembly GCA_001303955.1). Classification (GTDB taxonomy): domain Bacteria; phylum Bacteroidota; class Bacteroidia; order Bacteroidales; family SM23-62; genus SM23-62. Next base: position 13,243 of record LJUP01000224.1, read on the forward strand.
CGCCGAGCTTATTTCGCAAAAGGGTTCCGAGGTGGCCGAACAGTTTATCAAATCAGGCACCGGACTGGCTTCATCTTATAATGAACTGGCCCAGAAAATGAAAATGGATTATGAAGCAGTTTCTCAGGGCAACCTGGGATTCAGTGAAAGGCTTGCCAGCCTGAATAAGAACCTTTCTGAACTGAACAGCGCTTACGAAGAACAGCTGAAAGGAACACATGAACACATGAAAGGTGCTGACCAGGTTTACAAGGGCATTGAGGATATGATGAAAAACCTGAGGGCCTCGGTGGAAGAAACTGAAAAATATAAGGCACAGATGGCCGAGCTCAGAAAGAACCTGGCCGATCTGAATACCATATACGGCAATATGCTGTCTGCCATGAATGTAAAATGACAACTACGTTTTCTTGTTATAAATCAGTAATCCTAAACAATGGCAGGTAAGAAAGAAACCCCGAGACAAAAAATGATCGGCATGATGTATTTGGTGCTGCTGGCATTGCTGGCACTGAATGTATCGAAAGAGGTATTGGATGCCTTCGTACTTGTTGATGAGGGACTGACCAAGACAACTGAAAACTTCTCCTCCAGGAATGATGTCTATTATGCAGAATTTAACCGTGCTGCAGCAGAGAATCCTGTCAAAGCCGGGCCCTGGCAAACCAAAGCGCTTGAGGTGAAACGCAGATCGGATGAACTTTACCATTACATACAGGACTTGAAACTTGAACTGGTAACCGCAACAGAAGGAGAAGGTACAGAAGCGATCGAAGAAGGAGAAATCATCGGGGATGAAATTGGGAAAAAAGACGACATGGACAAACCGGCCGAGATAATGATCGGTGCCAACAAAGACGGTAAAGCCAATGACCTGAGACAGGCGCTGGATGAATTCAGGGACTTCCTGATTTCCATTGTCGGTGAAGAAAATGAAGAAATACGACACTCTCTGGAAAGCAGCCTGGACACTTCGGATCCTCCCCCCAAGGAAGGGGAAATACTGACCTGGCAGGAATTCCATTTTGAACACTGGCCACTGGTGGCGGTCATCACCCTGATGTCAAAAATGCAGAGCGATGTCAGGAATGCTGAATCAGAGATCCTTAATTATCTGTATGGACAGATTGAGGCCGGTTCATTCACCTTCAATCTTCTGGAACCGGTCGTGATCGCCAATTCAAACCACATCATCCGTGGCAATCAATACAACGCCAGTGTCTTCATGGCAGCCTTCGATACCACCCAGCAACCCATTGTATATGTAGGACGTTATGATTCCACCGTCACGGATGATGGTACGGTGCAATACAATATGATCGGAGAAGAAGGACGCGATTACCAGACCATCCCCATAGAAGGAGGAAAAGGCGTATATAATGTGAACACGGCCGGTGTCACTACCGGCTGGAAGCCCTGGGGGGGTATCATCAGCCTCAAGAACATGGACGGATCTTTTACCAACAAACCATTCAGGTCCGGATTTACGGTAGCCGAGCCGAGCCTGGTAGTATCCCCGACACAAATGCTTGTATTTTACCAGGCCATTGATAACCCGGTGGAGGTATCAGTGCCCGGATATCCGGCCAGCGCCATCAGTGTTTCCATCAACAATGGACGGATCAGCGGGCGTGGAACCAACTACAATGTGGTTCCTACCCGTACAGGGAGTGCCAGGGTTTCCGTCTCCGTAAGAGAGAATGGCAGAACCCGCTCCATGGGATACAAGGATTTCAGGGTGGAAAAAGTACCTGATCCCACGCCAACCATAGCAGGTGCCCCGGGAGGTACATTGACCCTGAACCAGATCCTGGGGGAAATCGGACTAAAGGCTTCCATGCCGGAATGGTTCAAGTTCGGCGGCGTGAGTTATACCATCACCGGTTATACCTTTACCGCCATTGTACAGGGTTTTGATAAGAATATTCCGGCCACTTCTGCCAATTTGAGCAGTGAGATGCGGGAGACCATCCGGAACCTTCGTTCAGGATCACGTATTTATTTCAACGATATCACAGCTGTAGGTCCGGATGGTTCTACCAGGTACCTGCCTACACTGTCCATTAAAATCAGATAACAGTTAACATAGATAGGATGAAAACGATTAGCAATCTGTTCATTTGTGCCCTTCTGCTTACCCTTATCGGGGTCCAGCCAGGAAAGGCTCAATCAATCAGTCTGATTGAAAAGAAAGAGGTATACGACAAGGAACATATACCTGACCGGGATCCTGTTCCCTATCCTTTTGTTCGTGAAGCAGATGTCATGTGGGAAAAAGTTGTCTGGCGGATGCTCAATCTCAGGGAAAAAATGAACCATCCCCTGTTTTTTCCGACCAGGCCGATCGGTGACCGCAGGAACATTACCCAACTGTTGCTCGATATTCTCGAGGACCCCTTGCCGGGACGCCAGGTATTTGCCTACGAACCCCTGCTGGGATATGAGTTCGAAAAACCGATGAGCCTGGAAGAAATCTACGGCCAGTTAAAAGTGGATTCCATACCTGAACCGGTTCTTGATTCACTTACCGGTGAGACAGTAATGAAAATTGTGGATGTGCAGATCAACCTGGATGATGTAACCAGGCTGCTGATCAAGGAGAAATGGTTCTTCGATAAGAGATACTCCACCTTCCAGGTAAGGATCATCGGACTCTGCCCTATCCGGGTCTACCCGCGAACCGTCAGAGATCCGATAACCAATGAGGATGTACCCACCGGAGACATCAGCAAGACCCAGCTGTTCTGGGTTTACTATCCCGAGATCAGGTATTACCTGGCCAAGCAGGAAGTTTTTAACCCGAACAACGATGCACAGAGGATTTCCTTCGACGACCTGTTCAACCAGCGCAAGTTCAGCTCTTATATTTTTAAGATCTCGAATGTGTATGATGACAGGTCTGTAAATGATTATGCCAGTGGAATGGACGCCATGTTTGAGGCGGAAAGCATTAAGAACTGGCTGTTCGAATTTGAGCACGATCTCTGGGAATATTAATTTGTCTCAACTCTCAACTATTATATATTAAGAGGCTGCCTCAAAAGGGCAGCTTCTTTTTTTTACACAACCATACCGCTTATAATAATGTTAAAACTTTGCTGAAAATCTTGCAAGCAATATTTATAGGCTCAGTTTTGATTATTACAAGCTTTAAAGATTTTGGCAATATAAAAGCTATCCTTTTGAGGACAGCTCAGGATGGGTGGGTAAAAATCCAAACTGAGGTTTTGTTCCTAGCCAGGGGTAGGGGTATTAAATGAGGAGCCTTCTTTGGCGCAGCAAAAGTCAGCGACGAATGAATACCCCTGCCCCTGACAGGGGATAAGCCGGTCAAACGTAATCGCCGCCCTTCAGGATCCGGACATCATTTACAAAATTCTTGATCTTCTGTTCGTCCTCCATCTTGCAGACCAGCAA
>LJUP01000225.1 GCA_001303955.1 Bacteroides sp. SM23_62
AACCCCGGGGTTTACGAGATGGAAAGAAGGGGCATGGAAGCTGCCGATAAGGTGATTACGGTCAGTAATCTGACACGGAATACCGTGATCCATAATTACGGGATCAATCCCGGTAAGGTGGTGACCGTTTATAATGCAGTAGACCCTGTGGTCCAGCAGGAAAACATCCTGGTAAATAAGGGCTTTGACGAAAAAATCGTCACCTTCCTGGGCAGGATCACCATGCAAAAGGGACCGGAATACTTCATTGAGGTGGCCAAAAAAGTCCTGCAGAGAATGGACAATGTCCGGTTCGTGATGGCAGGCAGTGGCGATATGATGGTCAGGATGATCTGGCATGCAGCCTCCCTGAGGATCATGGACCGGTTTCATTTTACGGGTTTCCTGAGGGGGGATGATGTATACCGGATGTTTTCCATAACGGACGTTTATGTAATGCCTTCGGTCTCGGAACCTTTCGGCATTTCCCCGCTGGAAGCAATGCAGTCCAATGTCCCTGTCATAATATCCCATCAGTCCGGCGTTGCTGAGATCCTGAAACATGCCGTCAAGGTTGATTTCTGGGATATAGATGCCATGGCGGATGCCATATATGGCATTCTGAATTATGAAGCGTTATCAAAGACCTTTAAAAGATACGGGAAGGAAGAAGTAGATAATCTGAAATGGGAGAATTCTGCCAGAAAGGTCAGGGAGGTTTATGCCACGTTAGTGTAAAATATTAAAGATGATATAATGAGAACGATTTGTCTGTATTTCCAGGTTCATCAACCCTTCCGTTTCAGGAGGTACCGTTTTTTTGATATCGGTAATGAACATTATTATTATGACGATTATTCCAATGAAAGCATACTCAGGAAGGTGGCGGATAAATGTTACCTTCCGGCCAACAAGATCTTGCTTAACCTGATCAGGAAATTTGACGGGAAGTTCAAAATTGCCATGTCCATCTCTGGCATCGCGATCGACCAGATGGAATTGTATGCCCCAGACGTTTTGGAAAGTTTCAGGAAACTGGCAGCAACAGGTTGTGTGGAATTCCTTGCCGAAACCAATGCCCATTCACTGGTGGCCCTGAAGGATGAAGATGAATTCAGGTTCCAGGTGGCAGAACATGTTGAAAAAATTGAGAAGTATTTTGGACAGACCCCTGCGGTTTTCAGGAATACCGAGCTTATTTATTCCGATGAAATAGGTGCCATGGTGTCACGCATGGGTTATAAGGCCATGCTGACAGAAGGTGCGAAACATGTACTTGGGTGGAAGAGCCCGAATTACCTGTATTGCAATGCCATCAATCCCAAATTAAAGGTACTGCTGAAGAATTTCAAGCTGAGTGATGATATTGCCTTCCGCTTCTCCAATAAAGGATGGGAAGAATATCCCCTGACAGCAGAAAAATATGTATCCTGGTTAAATCAGATCGGGAAAGATGAGGAAACCGTTAATCTGTTTATGGATTATGAAACTTTCGGTGAGCACCAGTGGGAGGAAACCGGCATATTTGACTTTCTGAAAGCTTTGCCCGAGACAGTATTTGCAGCATCAGACTTTACTTTCAGTACGCCATCAGAGGTGGCAGAGAACCTGCAGGTCGTCTCCGCCGTGCAGGTGCCATACCCCATTTCCTGGGCTGATGAAGAAAGGGATCTGACTGCCTGGCTGGGGAATGAATTGCAGGAAGAAGCATTTAACAAGCTCTATGAACTAGGGGATAAACTGAAGAAAGTTGAAGATCCGGTACTTAAAAAGGACTGGGATTATCTCCAGGTCAGTGACCATTTCTACTATATGTGTACGAAGTTCTTCTCGGATGGTGCGGTACATTCCTATTTCAATCCTTATGATACACCCTATGATGCATTTATCAACTACATGAATGTGCTGAATGATTTTACCCTGCGGGTAAATGCAGCTGTTCCGCAGACTGGCGTGGAACAGGAGATTTCAAACCTGACGGGGATCATCAATGAAAAGGAAAAAATAATCAGCAGGTATGAAGAAGAGATTTATGAGCTGAATAAACAAATTTTGTTATCCGGCCATGAGCAAACCGCTGTGAAGAAAACCACAGCCCCAAAAACAACTGCTAAAAAGCCAGCCGCAAAGAGACCAGCTGCAAAGAAACCATCCACCGGGCAAACGGCTGCGAAGGCATCACCTGCCAGAAAGACGACAGCTACCGGTACGGCAAAAAGCTCAACTACCGGGAAAGTCTCAGGCAACCCGAAAAAAGCGGATGCCGGGAGCGGTAAATCTGCCGGTGGTACAAAAACCGGGAAGCGGAAAGACTAGCAGTAAATCAGTATCCGCAAGATGCTCAACATTTAATTCCATCAATTGAAATCATATGGCAAAGCAATACCTGACCCCGGACTATTTGTTTGAGGTAAGCTGGGAGGTCTGTAACAAAGTCGGGGGTATACATACCGTTATATCCACCAAGGCAAAATCCCTGCAGGCTGAACTGCAGGACAGACATATCCTGATCGGTCCGGATGTATGGAGGGATTCAGGAGAAAATCCAGAATTCGAGGAAGATAAAATGCTGTTCCAGACATGGAAACAGCATGCCCTTGGAGAGGGACTCAGAATCAAGGTTGGCAGGTGGAAGATCACCGGCAGGCCCATCGCCGTCATCCTTGATTTCACCACCTTCATGGCCAAGAAGGACAAGATTTTCAGTAAACTCTGGGAGAACTTTCAGCTGGATTCCATATCGGGACAATGGGATTACATAGAACCATGTCTATTTGGGTATGCGGCCGGCAAGGTCATTGAAAGCTATACCCAGTTCTATCTCAATACCCGGACACGCGTGGTTGCCCAGTTCCATGAATGGATGACCGGGGCAGGTGTGCTCTACCTGAAGGAAAAACGTCTCCAGATTGCCACTACATTTACCACCCATGCCACCGTCATCGGCAGGTCCATTGCCGGGAACAGACTTCCCCTTTATGGAAGACTTGAAGAGTATGACGGGGATGATAAATCCAATGATTTCAATGTGGTGTCAAAGCAATCCCTTGAGAAACTCGCTGCAGCAAATGCAGATGCATTTACAACGGTCAGCAAGCTGACATCCAGGGAATGTACCCAGTTCCTGAAAAAGGATGTAAGTGTTGTCACACCGAATGGATTTGAGGATTCATTCGTTCCCGAAGCAGCTGAGTTTACAAAGAAAAGACAGAAGGCCAGGGAATTGCTGATGAAGGTCGCTGGACTCGTAAGCCATCAGTCCATCGGGCAGGACGCACTGCTTATCGCCACCAGCGGAAGGTATGAATTCCGGAACAAGGGACTGGATGTATTCCTGGATGCACTTTCCAAAGTAAAACATTCCGATCAATTGAACAGGGATATTGTTGCTTTCCTTTTGATCCCCGCCCATCACTATGGTCCGCGAAAAGACCTGGTGGAAGCGATGAAAGAAGAGAAATCAACCGGTCCCCAGGAGATCTGCTGTCTTACACATCACCTGCACCATCCTGAATATGATCCCATCCTGAACAAGATCAGGGATAACGGCCTGGAAAACAAGGACGGCAGCAGGGTCAAAATCGTGTTTGTACCCTCTTACCTTCAGGGGAATGACGGAATATTCAACCTGCCGTACTATGATCTGCTGATCGGATTTGACCTGACGGTATTTGCTTCCTACTATGAACCATGGGGATATACCCCCCTGGAGAGCCTGGCTTTCAGCATACCCAGTGTTACCACAACCCTGGCCGGGTTTGGATTGTGGGTGAAGGAGGAATACGGAGATGTCAAACATGGCATCGTCGTCGTTGAAAGGGATGATAATAATTACTCGGACACGGTCGACGGAATTGCCAAGGCCATTATTACTATTGCGGGACTCGACCAGGATGCTTATGAAAATGCCAGGAAGGAGGCCTGGGAAATATCCAGGATTGCCTTGTGGGAGAACCTGGTGGAGTATTACTGGCAGGCGTATGGAATGGCGCTTGATAAGGCCAGGCGGCGCACCAACCTGTTTTTTGACAGGGAACGGCCCGGATATATCAGTGAAAAAATTACGGCAGAACCACCTGACTGGAAAAAGTTTGAGGTACGGGAGATGATCCCTGAAAAACTTAATGCCCTTGAAGATATAGCAATGAACCTATACTGGTCATGGGACGAGGAAGCAACTGCATTTTTCCGGTCGATAGACCCGGACCTGTGGGAGGAAGCAAACCATAATCCCATCCTGGCGGCAAGAAGTCTTCCCCTGAGCCGGTTCAAGGAGCTTGAGGAGGATAAGGAATTTATCCGGGAGATGAACAGGATCCATAAAAAATGCCTGAGATATACAGAACGAAAAAAGGAGGCTGTGGGACCCCGCATTGCCTATTTCAGCATGGAATATGGCATCCATGATTCGCTGAAGACCTATTCCGGGGGACTCGGACTCCTGGCAGGTGATTACCTGAAGGAGGCGAGTGATTATAACCGGAATCTTGTTGGGGTGGGACTGCTGTACCGGTATGGTTATTTTACCCAGATCGTCTCTGCAAGCGGGGAACAGATTTCAGCCGATATACCGCAGGATTTCTCCCGGATCCCTGTCAGGCAGGTCAGGGATGAGCATGGCAACTGGCAAACCATCAGCATTCAAATGCCCGGCCGGACCATGAAAGCCAGGATATGGCGGGTAGATGTGGGCCGGGTTGAATTATACCTGCTGGATACGGATTTTGAGGAGAATATTGAACAGGACAGGCGTGTAACACACCATCTTTATGGAGGAGATCTTGAAAACAGGTTCAAGCAGGAATTGCTGCTGGGAGTGGGCGGGATCCGCCTATTGCAGACCCTGGGAATTGAACCGGATCTTTACCATTGCAACGAAGGGCATGCAGCATTTATCGGACTGGAACGCCTTCGCAGATTGATCAGTGAGCAGAACCTTTCTTTCCCCGAAGCATTGGAACTGGTCAGGTCCTCAACACTCTATACCACACATACTCCGGTTCCGGCAGGGCATGATAGTTTTGAGGAGGGACTGGTACGAATGTACATGTCACATTATCCCGACAGGCTGAATATATCCTGGGAACAATTTATAGGTCTTGGACGGCTGCGTCCTGAAGACCCCCATGAAAAGTTCTCCATGAGCTACCTGGCCATTAATCTCTCACAGGAAGTTAACGGTGTAAGCCGTTTGCACGGGAAAGTGACCCAACATATGTTCAATGATCTCTGGAAAGGTTATAATCCTGATGAGTTGCATATAGGATATGTCACCAACGGTGTCCATTTTCCTACGTGGACCGCCCCGGAATGGAGTAATCTGTACAGGAAGTATTTCGGGGAGGATTTCGTGGAGCATCAATATGATCTTCAAAGGTGGCAGAAAATCTATGAAGTGGATGAAAAGGAGATATGGGATCTCCGCAACAGCCTGCGTGATAAAATGATACAGCATGTCAAGTCCAGGATAAAGAAGGCTGCGGTAAAGAGACTGGAAGATCCCCGGATCATCATGGAGGTTGAGGAGAAACTGAGCAGTGATGTACTTACCATTGGTTTTGCCCGCAGATTTGCTACCTATAAGCGGGCCAATCTTCTGTTCCGTGACCCGGAGCGTCTGGCCAGGATCATAAACGATCCGGAAAAGCCTGTACAGTTCATCTTTGCCGGTAAAGCACATCCCAATGACAAAGCCGGCCAGGAGCTGATCAAATTCATCATTGAGAAATCAAAACAGCCGGAATTCATTGGCAGGATAATGTTCCTCCAAAATTATGATATAAGCCTGGCACAAAAACTGGTGCAGGGAGTGGATATCTGGCTCAACACGCCCACACGGCCCCTTGAAGCCTCAGGTACGAGTGGTGAAAAAGCCGTCATGAACGGATGTCTTCATTTCAGTGTACTGGATGGCTGGTGGGCAGAGGGGTACAGGGAAGGTGCAGGATGGGCCCTGCCTGAAGAGCGTACTTACGAGAATCAACCATACCAGGATGAACTCGATGCCGAAACCATTTATACACTGCTGGAAGATGAGATAACCAACATGTTTTACAAGCGGAGGACCAATGATGTTCCACTTGAATGGATCCGAACCATAAAAAACTCCATTGCCCAGGTAGCTCCAAATTTTACCATGAACAGAATGTTCAGGGATTATGAAGAGAAGTTCTATCATAAACTCCACGAACGGTCGCAGAAAATGAAGGCCGATGACCTGGCCATGGTAAGGGACCTGAGTTCCTGGAAACGATTTATCTTAAGGCATTGGGACGGTATCAATATTGTCGGGTTCAGGCATCCGGACGTCTCACGGGATGTTGTTTCACTTGGGGACACCTACAGTGCCGAGGTGGTTCTCGAATTGAATGAACTGGATCCTTCCGATATCGGTGTTGAGATTGTGATCCCCGATTTCAGCATGGGTGATGACGAGGAAACCATTACATTTTCAAAGGAATTTGAGCTGGTCAAACAGGAAAACGGGCAGTCATTTTTCAGCATTGAGGTTACACCGGCCAGGTCGGGTGTTTTAAATTATGGGATAAGGATATTTCCCAGGAATGTAAACCTGCCTCACAGGCAGGACTTTGCACTGGTAAAATGGGCCTGACCCAGTCATTGCTGCATGGGCATTATTCGTGGACTCTCTTAAAAGGTGTTTTATTCAGTACCAGGGCAGAACGTGCAGGAATGTATATTTTTAGCATATGTCTGGGGACCGTATGTTGGTCGGGGTGCGCATAATAAATCATATCAGCTTCTACCAGTCCCAGGCCACCATAATCCACACTGTCAGTATTGAGCCTGATGTGGAATTTACCGGGATCTACGGGGAATCCATAGTCACTGAATGATTTAACAGGGTTGAAATTAAAGACGAATATGAAATCGCCCCTGCCGAATACAAGGACCTGGTCACCTGGATTTTCAAGTAACAAATAAGGCCATTTGTGTTTGAGTATCTTATGCTCCCTGAAAAGGTGAATCATATCCCGGTCAAAACTGTTTAAGTACCTGTACCTGAGCCCGGGGTGATCAACGAGCGTCCACTGCCTTCTTGCATACTTATAGGACCAGTTGTTCCCTTCGCGTGGAAAATCGATCCATTCAGGATGGCCGAATTCATTGCCCATGAAGTTCAGGTATCCTCCGCCACAGGTGGCCAGGGTGACCAGGCGTATCATTTTGTGCAGGGCCATGCCCCGTTCAATGACCAGGTTATTGCTCCCGATGTTCATGCTGTCATACATTTCCTTGTCCATCAGCCTGAATATGATCGTTTTGTCTCCTACCAAAGCCTGGTCATGTGATTCAGCATAGCCGATGGTAAACTCATCATCTCGCCTCCGGGTGAGCTCATAATAGATCTCACTTATATTCCATTGCTCGTCGGATTTTTCCTTCAGGATCTTGATCCAGTAGTCCGGTGTCCCCATGGCCATCCTGAAATCAAAACCAAATCCACCCGATTCCAGGGGCACCCCCAGTCCGGGCATGCCGCTCATTTCTTCCGCCACCGTGACCGATTCAGCGTGAACCTCCTTGATCAGTTTATTGGCCAGCATAAGGTAGGTGATGGCATCCTCATCCTGCTGTCCGTCAAAATACATCTCGTAACTGGTAAAATCCCTGGACAGGCCATGATCATAATAAAGCATGCTCGTGATCCCGTCGAAACGGAAACCATCGAAACGGTATTCTTCAAGCCAGTAGCGGCAATTGGACAGCAGGAAGTGGAGCACCTCGTTTTTACCATAATTGAAACAGAGGGAATCCCATGCCACATGTTCTCTTCTCGGACCGTCATGGAAGTATTGCCAGGGTGTACCGTCAAATCGTCCAAGTCCCTCCACCTCATTCCTGACAGCATGGGAATGGACCAGGTCCATGATCACCGAGATACCCATACTATGGGCTTCATCAATCAGTTCTTTCAATTCTTCAGGGGATCCGAAACGTGAGGAGGCGGCGAAGAAACTGGAAACATGGTAGCCGAATGATCCATAATATGGATGCTCCTGGATGGCCATCAACTGGATCATATTATAACCGCCGGCTACAACACGCGGCAGGACGTTTTCACGAAATTCCGGGTAGGAGGAGATCTTTTCCTGCTCCGATGACATGCCCAGATGTGCTTCATAGATCAGGGGAGGGGATTTTCTGGCAGGCATCCATTTGTTTTTCCATGAATAAGGTTGATCCGGATACCAGACCTGGGCATTGAAAACCAGGGTATCCGGGTCCTGGACCACCCTGTTTGTCCACGCAGGTATGCGGTCGCCCCGGCCTCCGTCCCAATGCATGGACAGCCTGAAAAGATCCCCGTGTTTGAGGCTTTCTGCAGGAAGGACCAGTTCCCAGTTACCGTTGCCGGCGGACCTCAATTCCCACTCCGTCGACTCTTCCCAGCCGGTAAATTCACCGATCAGAAATATCCTGGTGGCATTGGGGGCCCATTCGCGGAAAACCCAGTGGTCATTCAAACGGTGCAGGCCAAAGTAAAGGTGTCCCGAGGCAAATGCCGTAAGGCCGGCTGCTGATAGCTCAGCTTCTTTCTGCCTGGCCCGGTTCATCCGGTCTCTTATGACTGCCTCAAAAGGTTTCAGCCATGGATCATTTTTTACAATATCGGGAGGTTCCATAAATAGGTCACTGACCTTGAAAATTAACCAAAATGCCTGATTTTACCATAATCCTCCGGTATTTTATGGCAGATCTTAATGGCTGCTTGCCGGGTTCACCATTTTATTTTTATTTTAGCAAATCTTTCAGGCACCATGGTGATCCACGAAGATATATCATCCTTTTCGGTCCAACGTCCTGTACTTACCGTTGGTATTTTTGACGGGGTACATCTGGGACACAGGTATATACTTGAAAAGTTGAAAGAGCGGGCCAGGCAGCTTGACGGAGAAACCGTGGTACTCACCCTGTGGCCGCATCCACGGATTGTCCTGAACCAGCAAGACGATCATTTCAAATTGCTGAATACGCTGGAAGAGAAGAAATATCTGCTCGAACAGGCAGGTCTTGATCACCTGATTGTCCATCCCTTTACGACCGGTTTCAGCAGGCTTTCATCATGTGATTTTATCCGTGAAATACTGGTTGACAAGTACAGGATCTTGCATCTTGTGGTTGGCTATAATCATCGTTTTGGACGCGACAGGGAGGGGAATTTTAGAAAATTGAAGGATTGTGCCGGAAAGTATGGATTCGGCATTGAGCAGGTAGAAGCCTTTCAGACAGCCGGCAGAAAGATAAGTTCAACGGGGATCAGGGACTTATTGCTTAAGGGCA
>LJUP01000226.1 GCA_001303955.1 Bacteroides sp. SM23_62
AGGTCAAGCAGGTCTTGCTGAATATCCCTTGACTGGTCTTGCACTGCCAGCCCCAGGAACTCATTATACCCGACAAAAAGGATCGTTCCGGCCTCCCCAACGACCCAGAATCCCAGCGGTTCTATGGCATCCACTGCCCAGAGTGTATCGCCCTCCGCATAATCGTAATCAATGTAATTATTCCATCGATCCTTTGTGAAGAACAGCTTTCCATCGGCCCCCACCATGCAGCCATACTGCTCACCAAGATTCACCAGGTCGTACATGGGTTTTTCCAGGTTGGTGATCTCCATGGCCCAGGGAGATGCCCCCCTTCCACCCGTAATCGTGTGCATCATAACCGGACCCGGACCGCAGATATTCCCCACTTCCGTATCCCTGAAGTGCACGCTGGTAAAGATCCCTACAACATTGATCCCGGACTGTACGCTCCATGACTGTCCGGCATCAAGGGTATGCAGCCGCAGTCCCAGGGTATCCCCGGCAAAACCAACCACCCAGCCCATGGTATCATTGATGAAGAAAATATCATAGAGCTTTGCGTGCAATTGGATATAACTCGTATCCCAGCTTGCACCACCATCCATTGTTTTCATGATCAGAGCCGTGTCGTTGGCTGATGAATCCACACCTGCCAGCCATCCTGTCTGTTTGTCCTGGAAAAAGATCTTTTCCGGCAAAAATCCATCAAAGGTATGCTGAACCTGCCAGTTCAGTCCACCGTCGGCCGTATGGATCACGATTCCGGTGTCTGAAACGGCCCAACCGTTCAGGGTGTCAGCAAAACTTACAGATACAAGGTCATCCATCACGGGACTTGTCTGTACATGCCAGTCAGGCTGGCCGGATGCCAAAAGGGGCAAAAGAATAGCACAGATAATGATGAGGTAAATTTCCGGGACTTTCATAATTGGTTTTGTTTAATTAAATCAATAAGGTACAGGAATACTTCTGCGGCGTGCCAGGTATGTGGCACAGCGGTTTTCTGCTCCACATAGATACCGTCTATGATTTTCATTCCGGAATACATGGCCTGGCTTGCCTGTATTTCCCAGGTCAGCGGGTAATCCCTGCTGCTTATGGGATTGCGCTTTTTACGGTGGAAGTGGTCTGCCGCCCAGCCAATGTAAGGGTACCTGTCATGTTTCCAGTCCTCGCCTGCATCGATGGTGCCTGGCATATAGGTATCTTTATAATCCCACCAGAACAGGGAAGCATAATTATCCTGCATTTGCGGAATCGTATAATCATCTTCTAATTCCAATGATCTCAATCCAAATTTCAACCACTTGGTCTGGTATACAGGAGCCTCGTGAAAATCCGATCGCCCCCTGATATACCTGCCATGCCCGTCTTCCACTTCGTATCTTTTTGCTTCCTCTAAAATTTCTACAACCAGGGGGTGTGTTTGATCCGTAAACAGTGACAGCAGAAATAATGTCTGGCCAAGATTATCTGCTTCTGTTTCACCGGCATTGTTCCTGTCATAAGGATCGGTCAGTCCCAGTACCCAGTCTTTGATCAAAGCCAGGTTCCCTGTATGTTTAAGGCACATGGCCATCATGGCGGCATCACGCCTCCAGGGATTGTCATAGACCAGAAAATTCGGAAGCGGTTTGCTGTCAATGACGTTGATCAGGATCTCGTGATTCAGTACCTTCAGGATCTCACTGTAAGGATGGCCAGTGAAACAGGGAAGGGTTACGGCCGAGTTCGTGCCAGGAATCGGCTTATCCTTCCCCTTCCCCCTGATAAAAACGCCTTCTTCATTTTCATAAAGAATCACAATACCATCCGGTGTCTTTATCTCGACCCTGTATTCGTTTGGTATGATGGCATCATTATTAATCCGCCATTGATAGACGATTTCTCCTGTAATGGCATGTATCAGGCATCCATTTTTATATATAAGCTTTGTCCGGTTCCCCATACCAAACAGAAAAAACCTGCAGTCCGGCATCTCAACGGATCTGAATTCAGCCCTGAAGGATGTTAACTGCTGCCTGTATTTGCCCAGGCTGCTTTCCTGATACGAACCCGATGGTTTGGAATCCGGACTGGATGCTGCCTGAGCGTATGACGTACAGGGTATAACAAAGGCACAGACAATGGCGGTAGCGGTCTTCCAGGAGGTCATGAAATGATTATTAAATCTCCAGTATTAAAAATAATGAATTAGCCCCTTAACAAAATATGCCTGCATCATTATTTTTAACCAGGGAATCTGCTATAGAGCATGGTTAGCAAATACTACACAACTGGAATATTTTACATCTTTAAAGGATACACCCATTAAAATCACCATGGCAAAAAGAAGGGACATTGACAAAGTACTGATCATCGGTTCGGGACCCATCATCATCGGACAGGCATGTGAATTTGATTATTCGGGAACCCAGGCATGCAAAGCCCTGCGTTCGCTGGGATACAAAATTGTACTGGTCAATTCCAATCCCGCAACCATCATGACGGATCCGGGGATGGCGGACGTTACCTATGTTGAACCACTGAATGAATTTGCCCTGACAGAAATTATCAAGAAGGAAAGGCCTGATGCGCTGCTGCCGAACCTGGGTGGCCAGACCGGACTGAACCTCTCTTCCCTGCTGGCAAAAAAAGGCATTCTGGAAAAATATGGTGTGAAGGTTATCGGTGTAAACATCGATGCCATTGAAAGAGGCGAGGACCGCACCGCCTTCAAGGAAACCATGAACCGCCTGGGTATTGAAATGCCCAGAAGCACCGCTGTGAACAGCGTTGAAGATGCCGAGAGAACAGCCAGTGAACTGGGATATCCCGTGGTATTGCGCCCTGCCTATACCATGGGTGGTACAGGGGGTGGATTGGTCTACAATGTCGAGGAATTGCGTACGGTCTGCAGCAGGGGCCTTTCGGCAAGCATTGTCAACCAGGTGCTGGTCGAGGAATCTGTACTGGGCTGGGAAGAACTGGAACTGGAGGTGGTCAGGGATGCCAAAAACCAGATGATTACGGTATGCTTTATCGAGAATGTCGATGCCATGGGGGTGCACACCGGTGATTCTTATTGTACGGCACCCATGCTGACCATCGATCCGGAGCTTCAGTCCCGCCTGCAAAAGTATTCCTACGATATAGTCGAAGCCATAGAGGTTATCGGAGGTACCAACATACAGTTTGCCCATGATCCCGAAACCGGCAGGGTTGTCGTGATAGAGATCAATCCACGTACGTCCCGTTCATCGGCCCTTGCCTCCAAGGCAACCGGCTTCCCGATTGCCCTGGTATCATCCCTGCTGGCCGGAGGCTTGACCATGGATGAGATCCCCTACTGGCGTGATGGTACCCTGGAGAAATACACCCCTTCAGGAGATTACGTGGTGGTGAAATTCGCCCGCTGGGCCTTTGAAAAATTTGATGGCCTGGAAGACAAACTCGGCACACAGATGCAGGCCGTTGGCGAGGTAATGAGCATTGGCAAGAATTACAAGGAAGCCTTTCAGAAGGCCATACGTTCACTGGAGATCGGACGTTATGGACTTGGTTTTGCAAAGGATTTTAACCGAAAGTCACTGGATGATCTGCTGGCATTGCTGAAACATCCCTCCAGCGAAAGGCAGTTCATTATGTATGAAGCATTGCGCAAGGGTGCAGATCTGGATGATCTTTATCACAGGACACATATCAAAACCTGGTTCATTTCACAGATGAAGGAACTGGTGGACCTGGAAGAAGAAATACTCAAATACAAAGGGAAAGCCCTGCCGGATGACCTGCTCATGCAGGCGAAAAAAGACGGTTTTGCTGACAGGTATCTATCCCGGCTGCTGGATGTTCCGGAAAAAGAGATCAGGGAAATACGCATTGCCCTGGGTATGCAGGAAGCCTGGGAAGCTGTCCCGGTCAGCGGTGTGGAGAATGCAGCATATTACTTCTCCACCTATAATGCGCCGGATTCAGTGGAAGTCAGCGACAAAAAGAAGATCATGGTGCTTGGAGGCGGTCCCAACAGGATAGGACAGGGTATAGAATTTGATTATTGCTGTGTCCATGCAGCCTTTGCCATCCGGGAAGCCGGATATGAATCGATCATGGTCAACTGTAACCCGGAGACGGTTTCAACGGATTATGACACCTCTGACAAATTGTATTTTGAACCCCTGACCGTGGAGGATGTTTTAAGTATCTATCACAAGGAGAAGCCGGAAGGGGTGATCGTGCAGTTCGGGGGACAAACACCACTGAATATTGCCAATGAGCTTGCCGAGGCCGGGGTAATGATCCTGGGTACCACCCCTAAAACAATAGACCTGGCGGAGGACCGTGACCGTTTCCGGCAGATCATGACAAAGCTGGAGATCCCGCAGCCGGAATCGGGCATGGCCAGTACCCTTGAACAGGCTATCGAAATCGCCGGAAGAATTGGATATCCCCTCATGGTGAGGCCCTCATATGTGCTGGGAGGCCGTGCCATGAAGATCATCCTGGATGAAGAAATGCTGGAACAATATGTTGCAGAGGCGGTTGGTGTCTCACCCGACAGGCCCCTGCTGATTGATATGTTCCTCGAGGATGCCATTGAAGCGGAAGCCGATGCCATTGCTGATGGTCATGATGTATATGTGCCTGCTGTCATGCAACATATCGAATATGCAGGCATTCATTCCGGAGATTCCGCCTGTGTGATACCCCCGGTTATTATTCCCAAAAAACACGAGGAGACGATCAAAGAATATACCAGGAAAATTGCCAATGAATTGAATGTGGTCGGCCTGATGAATATTCAATACGCCATCTATGATGATGTCGTTTATATACTGGAGGCAAATCCCAGGGCATCCCGCACGGTACCCCTTGTATCGAAAGTTTGCAATATCTCCATGGCGAAAATTGCCACCCAGATACTGCTGGGACAGAAGCTTGCTGACTTTAACCTGAAAGACAGAACCTTCCGGCATTTTGGCGTGAAGGAAGCAGTTTTCCCGTTTAACATGTTTCCCGAGGTGGATCCTTTGCTGGGACCGGAAATGAGATCGACCGGTGAGGTACTGGGATTATCGGATACCTATGGCATGTCATTCTTTAAATCACAGGAGGCCACCCAGACCAGCCTGCCAATCGAAGGAACCGTACTGATCACCATTGCGGACAGGGACAAGGACAAGATCCTCGAATTCGCCAGAAACTTTTGGGACATGCAATTCAAGATCCTGGCCACCGGAGGCACCAGACAATTCCTGGAAGAACATGGCATAGAAGCCGAATTCATAATGAAGGTCCATGAAGGCAGGCCGAACATCGTAGATGCCATCACCAACGGGGAAATCCATCTGGTGGTCAATACACCGGCAGGTAAACAAAGCGAATATGACGATTCCTATATCAGGAAGAGTTCCATTAAATACAAGGTGCCATATATTACGACCACCTCGGCAGCCCTGGCGGCCACCAAGGGCATCAAGGACCGGAGAAACGGGGCCTATAAGGTAAAATCCCTGCAGGAATATCACGCTGAGATTAAGGATTAGCACCATTCCACAGGTCCCATCATCCCCACTGGATAATAGGGTTGCCTGCTTGTCCAGCGCTGGGCGGTCTGGTTATCCTCCAGGCTTTTCAAATAATTGCCGGCGATGGTTGTTAATTTAATGGTGAGGATGTTATTCCCTGCTGACAGCTGGTTGCTCACATCATAGATATGGTGCCCATACCACTGCACCCCGATTTTTTTGTCATTGACCGCAAGTTCAGACACACCCTGTACATTTCCCAGGCTGAGCCCTGTCATTTCCGAGGGATCATTCACCGTGATCTCTTTCTCATATACCGCCTCTCCTGCAAAGGTTTTTAAACGGTCATCTTCCAGAAAATCAACCAGCTTGTCCAGGGTGATTTCTTTCCTTTCCCCATTCACATGACTGAGTTTCAAGCGCCAGGGACCAATAATTTCCTTCCCTGCACCTTTTGGCCTGAGTGGTTGGTAGACTGTACCATTCTCAGATTTTTCAAAAACAATGAGCAGGGAAGATGCAGGTGCCATCTCTATGCCGATCTCTTTATCCCCTTTGATCGTTGGATATCGGTATTTTTTCCCGCTTTCCGGATCCCAGAGCCACGGGTGCCTGTCCTTTTTTACCTGGAACTTTGCTGTTACCGATATGTTTTCAGTCAGGCTCAGGTTGCTAAAAAAGAATATATCAGCCTCATTTGCCTTGTATGAAACCTGGCATAAATACCTGTTCGGTTTATTGATAGAGACCATGGGAGCATGACCTATTGATTCCTGAAGGGAACCATACCATTGGATGATATCATCACCTGGATCAGGATAAAGTACAACGTTGTCCTTATGATTATCAAACAGGTTCTGTATGGCATCTGTTATTTCCATGTCATTGGTTTCCGGATCCTTAAAAGAAGCCGACTTAAATGGTTTTTTCCCGATAAATACAACTTTTCCTCCAGCAGTGGCAAGGGCATCCAGGGCGTTAATGGTCTTCAAATCCATGGTTTCTGCTTCAGGGATCAACAGGACTTCATAGGATCGCTCCTGATAAACCAGTCTGCCGATACGGTATGTAGCTTCATGCAGGATGCTTTCAGATATATAATCGCATCCATCTCCGTTTTTATGCACCGCTTCCCAAAGATTATGCTGGTAATCAGGATAATCATGGGTGGGAAAGGGATCACGCTGGGGACCGTATTTCAACCAGAGATCTGTTAAGGGTTGCAGGATGGCCACGTTGGACTGCAGGGCAGCATTTTGAAACAACCAGGATAGCCGTGTCTTATATTCTGCCCACAATTTAAAATAGGTCCACCACGGATTGCGTTCATTGTACCAGGTTCCATACTGCACCCAGCCAGGATAAGGTGCTTCCGGGGGGGAATAGTTGAATCCATGCAAGATGGAATGAGTAACGCCCGACAGATTGCTCTGGTCCCCTGTGATCTTGATCCGCTCCAGCGTGGCCATGAAGACCATCTGTGTATTGGTGATCTCTTCACAGCTAACCAGCCGTTTCCCTGCCAGCCGTGCCCCGGAAGAAACAAATTTATTGATCATGCAGTATGCCCTTCCCTGCGAGCCCCTGTCCTGCCATTCACCACCAATCTGGGAACTCATCCAGGTCTCGCATTCGGGGATATCAATATCCATGCTGGTTTCCATAGGATGCATCCCCCGCCCGTAAGCTTGTACCCTAGATTGCACACCATTCTCGTGGCACCACTGATTGAATGCATCGATAAAACGCTCCTTGAATAATTCAAGTCGGGTCTTGTAAAAGTCTAAACTTACCCGGTTCAGCATATCCGCAACCCCGGGTGGGAACTTTGTTCCGTATTCCTCCTCAATGGGATTTCCCATATGGCCCACTTTTTTCAGCACAAAAGGCAGGTAGGGAAACAGTGAATAACCCCTGCTTTTCTCGAATTCATCTGGAAGATCATCATTCCAGTTTGCACCCTCCAGTTCCATACTGTCGCAGAACATTGCCCTGAAGTGGTCTCCCATGGGACCGATCTTCCCGGTCAGCACATTGGATAAACGATTCAGGTATCGCTCCACAGCGGGTTTGTTGTAGTGGTTCAATACGGGACCTGCTGCTCCTGGTGCACCGTTGATTACAGCCATATATCCGGTAAGTTTTACCACGTAATAAAGGACGTGTCTTCCAGGTGGCACATCCAGGGTGATGTTCTCTTCCTGCAACTGACCGGCCAGGTCAATACCTTCTGTGAATTCATCCGATGTTTCCGGCATCAGCCGCATCATCATCAGGTCCTTGTATACGGTTTCATTCTTCGAATGGATCCCGGGGTCCACTTTTTGCAGCAATTCCTCCCGGGGTAACTGGTAACGCTGCCCCCCCTTCAGGTCTATGGTTTCAATGGTTACCATCTGGGTCTGTTCCTCCTTCTCCAGGAATTCCCCGCCAAAGGGCCAACCGGAACCAACGATCATATCGCATAGCATGCCCCTTTCCCTGGCTCCCTGCAATGCCACCTTCAACATTTCTATCCATTCATCGGACAGCCACTGCAGGGTTTCATACCCGACCGGCTGGGAGCCAAAAGGGAATTTGATCGGATTGATCTCCACCCCTCCTATTCCTGCCTCCTTCATCACGTCCAGTTCCCTCAGGATCTCTTCCGCTGTAAGCCGGTTACCATTCCACCACCACCGGACAAATGGTTTAGCACTCATCGGAGGATTTTGAAAGCCCAGGTAGAGATCAGCCAGTTCCTGATCACTGGTACCATCGGGGTTGCATCGTTGGATCAGCAAAGGTGATAGGATCAGACCCGCAGAAGTAACTGAACCTGTCCTAATAAAATCTCTCCTGTTTAGATGCATCACCTTGTTTATTAATCTTGTTTATATGTTAATCAGAAAATCCATATTGATAGGCAGCTTCGTACATGGCTATGATATTCGCAGGCGGTACCCCTGCCTGTATGTTGTGAACATTATTGAATACATATCCTCCCCCCTGCTTGAAGATTTCGATATTGGCCCTGACATTCTTCTTCACTTCATCCGGATCTGCAAAAGGCAGTACATGTTGTGAATCTATGCCTCCGCCCCAGAAGACCAGCTGCTTCCCGTAAACTTCTTTCAGGAATTCCGGGTCCATGCCCTTCCCTGTTATCTGCACAGGATTCAGGATATCAATGCCATTATCAAGCAGTTCCGGGATAAATTCCACGCAGGAACCGCAGGTATGATACCAGATCTTGGCCCCGGTAAGGGATTTGATATGCTGCACCAGCTTCTTTTGCCGGGGCTTGACCACCTGGCGGTAAAAATCGGGATTGAAGAGGGGTCCACCCTGCCCTGCCAGGTCATCACCGATCATTACCACATCGATGATGTCGCCGATCTCCTTCATGAAGCCCGTATAATAATCCAGCCAGAATTTCAGTGTCCGGTCCAGCAAAGCCTCACAAAAAGCCGGGTTCACCAGCATGTCTGTAAACCATTGTTCCAGTCCCCTCATATACCAGCAAATCTCATAGACCACTCCCCCTATCCCGGTGGATATGGCATAAGGCGTAGTTTCACGCATACGGATAAGGGCTTCGCGGACCCCCTCAAAACGGGAAGGATCACTCCCATCGGGAAAGGGATAGCCGGCAATATCCTCAATACTTGCTTCGGCAAGGGGATGGTGACTGATATCCATATACAGGCCCTGCTCATCAGGCATGGACCAGACAACCCCGAATTCATCCTTCAGGTCATGCCAGAGTTGCCCTCCGCGCACCCTCTCCCTGATGGAACCATCGAAACC
>LJUP01000227.1 GCA_001303955.1 Bacteroides sp. SM23_62
TCTGAAGCCTATATTTTGTACTTGTGCAAAATTCAGCTTCAGATTAGTACCCTCTCTAATTAAATCCTTATCTTTGTTTTACTTCTCTAAGGGGGTGCCTAAAAATTGCGGGCTGAGATCATACCCTTAGAACCTGATCCGGGTAATGCCGGCGCAGGGAGATTAGAATTTATGAAGTATAATTATTAATTCGAGTATTTATGAAATCAATCTGGATTGCCGTCCTGCTGGCTGTATATGTGGCCGGTGCTCATGCTCAGTTTGAACTGACAGGTACGGTGATAGATGATGAAGGGAATGCCCTGATCGGTGCAAACGTCTATATTGACAAAACTTTCCAGGGGGCTATTACGGACATAAACGGACATTTTGCAATCCGAAACCTTCCGGCCGGCACCTATCAGGTTATCGCATCCTTTGTGGGATATGAAACCAGGAAAGAAATGATAACCCTGCAAGGGGACCATATCCTCCATTTCGTACTGAGCCATACCTCGCTTCTTGCCGAGGAGGTTATCGTAACGGCAACCCGGGCCGGCATCAATTCACCGGTATCCCATACCAATGTCTCGAAGGATGAAATTTCCGGAATGAACATGGGGAAGGATATCCCTATCCTGCTGGAGCTCACACCTTCCATGGTTACCACTTCTGATGCGGGGAATGGGGTAGGCTATACAAATTTCAGGATAAGGGGCACCGATTTAAACCGGATTAATGTTACGGTCAACGGGATTCCCCTTAATGATTCAGAATCGCACGGGGTCTGGTGGGTAAATATGCCTGATTTTGCAGCCTCGGTTGACAATGTCCAGATCCAGCGTGGTGTGGGAACATCCACCAACGGGGGAGCTGCATTCGGTGCCACCATGAATTTTCAGACCTTTACCATGAACCCTGACCCTTATGGTACATTCAGTACTGTCTATGGATCATTCGATACATGGAAAAACAGCCTGAGCGCAGGAACCGGCATGCTGAGGGATAAATTTACCATTGACACGCGGCTCTCCTTGATCCATTCTGATGGTTATATCGACAGGGCTTTTTCAGACCTGAAATCCTTTTTTGTCAGCGGAGCGTATTATGGCGAAAAAAGCCTGCTGAAAGTCATTGTGTTTTCAGGGAAAGAACACACCTACCAGGCATGGTGGGGAGTTCCGCAGGAGCTGTTGAGTTCGCACCGGACCTTCAACCCGGCTGGAATGATAATCTCCCAAGAAGGAGATACCAGTTATTATGACAACGAATCAGATAATTACCAGCAGGACCACTACCAGTTGTTTTACTCCAGGGAACTGGGAGATCGAATTGTGTTTAACGGGGCCCTGCATTACACCTATGGAAGAGGTTATTACGAAGAATACAGGCAGGATCAGAACCTGGCCGATTATCAGATCCCAGATGTAATCACAGGGGGTGATACGATCACATCCACTGACCTGATCAGGCAAAAATGGCTGGATAATGATTTTTATGGCTTTACCATATCCTTGAATTACAAGTACCGGAGACTGGAAGCATTTCTGGGTGGGGGCTGGAATAACTATGATGGACGGCACTTTGGAAGGGTGATCTGGGCCAGGACGGCAGGTGATTCGAAGATCAACCATGAATGGTACCGGAACAGCGGTGTAAAAAGCGACTGGAACGCCTACCTTAAAGTGAATTACCGGGCGGGCAGGCGGGTCAACCTTTTCGGAGATCTTCAATACCGCCATATTGAGCATGATATCAAGGGTGTTGACGATGATTTAAGCGGGCTTTCTGAGTCACATATATACCGGTTTATTAACCCCAAACTGGGGGCGACTTATGATATCACAAATCAACAACGACTTGCCTTTCTGGTAGCGGTAGGGAACAGGGAACCAAACCGCAGCAATCTTGTGGATGCCGATCCGGCCCACCCGGTACCGACTCATGAGACCCTGATTGATTATGAGCTGGCATACAGGTTTAATACGACCAGGGCTGTGCTTGAAGCCAATTTATATTATATGGATTATAACAACCAGCTTGTACTTACCGGAGAAATCAATGATGTCGGTGCTCCCATTATGACGAATATCAGGGACAGTTACCGGACGGGAATGGAACTGATCCTGGGGATCTTCCCCGCCAGCAGCATTCGCTGGGACCTGAACCTTACGCTGAGCAGGAACAAGATCAGGAATTATACATCCTATGTAGATAACTGGGATTTCTGGTCGGATCCGGAGAATGAACCATACCAGCTGGTAAGTGAACTGGGGGAAACAGATCTGTCTTTTTCCCCTTCCCTTGTCGGAGGCAGCAAAATATCCTATCAGCCTGTAAGTGGATTAAAGATCAGCCTGTTATCAAAATATGTCGGCAGGCAATATATAGATAATACATCCTCTGATAAGTTCAGGCTGGATCCGTATTTTGTGAATAACCTGCAGCTGCAATACAGCCTTAAACCATCCTTCATGAAAGAGATAGGGTTAAACCTGATGCTGAATAATTTCCTGAATGAACAATATGAAACCAATGCCTGGGTTTACAGGTACTACACCGGGGGTACGGAACATAAGATGGACGGGTACTTTCCGCAGGCCGGGATACATTTTATTGCAGGCTTGACGGTCAAATTTTAAATTTGTATAAAAGGGATGATGCGAACTGCCTGGATCGTACTGACTTTTGCGTTGTTCCATTCCTGTTCCGGGGGAGGGCAATCAAGGAAAAATATCTTCCGTTACAATGAATCCAAGGGAATACCAACCCTGGATCCGGCATTTGCACGGAACCAGACAATCATCTGGCCTGTTAACCAGTTATTTAATGGACTTGTACAGCTCGATGAAAAGCTGCATGTCAAACCATGCATAGCCCGGACATGGGAAATTGACAAGGCAGGTACCCGTTACACCTTTTACCTCCGCAGAGATGTATTTTTTCATGATCATCATGGTTTTGCTGAAGGCCAGGGCCGGGCAGTCACTGCGGCCGATTTCGTCTACAGCCTGAACCGGATCATTGACCCGCAGGTTGCTTCACCAGGAGCCTGGATCTTTCATTCAGTCGACCGGCAGGCTGGGGCCGGAAAGAATGGATTCGAAGCTGTGAATGATACCATCCTGCGGATCCACCTGACCAGGCCTTTTCCTGCCTTCCTGGGCATTCTGAGCATGCCTTACTGCCATGTAGTTCCCCACGAGGTCATCGAAAAGCTGGGAACGGATTTCAGGAAAGAACCCGTTGGCACCGGTCCCTTCCGGTTTAAATACTGGAGGGAAGATGAAAAGCTGGTACTGGTCCGGAATGATAAATATTTTGAGAGGGACATGTCAGGTGAGCGATTGCCTTACCTGGATGCCATAAACATCAGTTTTACCAGAGACAAGCAATCTGAGTTTATGGAGTTCATGATGGGGAGACTGGATTTTCTCTCCGGACTCCATCCGGTCTACAAGGATGAGTTGATCACCCGGGGTGGAAAGCTTAATCCTGCTTACTCAGGAAAGATTAAAATGATCACTGAACCATACCTGAATACGGAATACCTTGGATTCCTGCTTGATCCTGAACAGGAGGCTGCCCAAAATAGTCCGGTGCTGATCAGGGAGGTAAGGCAGGCGATTAATGTTGGTTTTGACCGGCAAAAGATGATGAGATACCTCCGTAACAATATCGGCCGTCCCGCAGGAGCGGGATTTATCCCGGAAGGTTTGCCATCATACAGTGCCGGAGCAGTGAAGGGTTTCAGGTATGATCCGGATAGGGCAAGGGAATTGCTGGTAAAAGCAGGGTATCCAAATGGAGCCGGATTGCCAAGCATCACCCTCACCACCACTTCAGATTACCAGGACCTCTGTGAGTATATCCAGCATGAGCTGTATGAAGTGGGTATCAGGCTGAATATTGAAGTAAATACCGGTGCTTCATTCAGGAACAGGATGGCCAATTCCCGCCTTGAATTTTTCAGGGGTTCGTGGATTGCTGATTATCCGGATGCAGAGAATTACCTGTCCCTGTTTTACAGCAGGAATTTTAGTCCCACCGGACCCAATTACACCCATTTCAGGCATCCGGAATATGACAGGTTATTTGAAGAAACAATGATGATCCTGGATGACAGCACAAGATACGCCAAATATCAAGAGCTCGACAGAATCATCATACAGGAGGCTGCGGTGGTACCATTGTATTATGACCAGGTTGTCCGTTTTATTCCGGAAAGCCTGTCAGGACTTGGCTCCAACCCGATGAACCTGTTGCATTTGAAATATGCCTGTTGGGCTGATTGAGGAGTAAAAACCGAAAAATCCAAGAAAGATTGTATATTTGTCGCGGGACTGCTTTCTAATCCTTAATATCACAACCTATGTACAGGAAAGTCTGGGAAAATTGCAAATCCTCCGTTTGCGCCATCGATTTCCTCAGTAAGGCAGGCACCAAAATCACCACTTTTACCGGTTTCAAGGTTAAAGGTTATCTTGTAACAGATGATGTCATTGATAAATTTGCGAAACCAGCGGAAGTAGTACTGCGGTTCACGGAAGACGGTCTCAGTCAGAGCCTTAGCCTGCGGATGTCATTCAAGGATTTTCTTACCAGGAAGGTAAAGACCAATGGGCGGCTTGATCCCGGTTATGTGCTGTTCGATATAGAAATCAAAGAATTCACAGATATTCCGGCGTTGAAGTGCAGCAAAAAAGTCAATCACCGGATCGGTCAACCAATTGCTGTGCTTGGTTATCAGCTGGAACAGGAAAACCTGGCTATCAAAAGTGGCATTATTTCCTCCCTCCTGAGGCCAGCCAACGGATTTAACACCATTCAGGTGGACTGTACCATTAAACAGGGAAATGCGGGGAGTCCCCTGATCGATGCCGAAAGTCTTGAAGTGATCGGCGTTATCGGCCACCGTCTTGCCTCCATAGCACGTTCATACCAGGAGCTGATGAGGATCATAAATACCAATCTGAAGGTCCTGAAAGAAGCAGAAGGTAAAATCAACATGGAGGATATTGACCCCATACAGGTGCTTATAGTCAATCAGAACCAGATCAAACACATGGCTACGGAATTCTTTAAATCCGCTCATATGCGCGTAGGCTATGCATCCGAACTGTGCAATCTTGCTGATTATTGTCCCGACCAGGAAGACATCAGCAGCATTGACCTGGAAATGAATCTGGATAATTGAAGTGGATGTTGCCGCCTTAAGACTCCTCATCTTTTTCAAGGCCATCTATCACTTTCTGAATTTCACTTTCCGTTGTTTTAAGCTTTTTTTTGCATATTTCAAGGAGGTAGGCCACACGTTTCACTTTATCCGTCAGTACATCCACATCCAACTCACCGGATTCAATTTTTTGAAGGATCTCTTCGATTTCCGCAATCGCCTCATTGTATGTAGGATCTTTGCTCATAAGAATGATTATCTTGCTTTTAACGGCAGGGTAAATGAGAAGGTACTTCCTTCTTTTGGCTTGCTGAAAGCCCAGATTTTTCCATTATGCATATCCACAAATTCTTTACAAAGTATCAGGCCCAGACCTGTTCCCTTCTCTTCTGATGTACCAGGCATGGTTACATTACTATCCAGTCTGAAAAGATTATCCAGCTGTTTTTCAGACATCCCGATGCCTGTGTCCTCGATGGAAATGGTTATCTCACTGTCATTCTGTTCACAGAATATCCGTACCTGTCCGCCGTTGGGAGTGAATTTAACAGCATTGTTGATTAAATTCCGGAGAATGGTGGATAATAGATTCCTGTCGGCGGTAACAACGATATCCTGAGGGATCTCTGACACCAGGGTTACTCCCTTTTTATCAGCGTGGATCTCAAATACCTTGAAAATTTCCCTGACCATGGGCATCAGTTCGGTTTGCTCAGGATTGTAATCAATATTGCCTGACTGTGACCGGGACCATTCCAGCAGGTTTTCAATAAGCAGGTGAATGTTCTTTGCTGCTTCATTGATGATCTTGCTGTATCTCTGGATCTCCTCCGAGGTATAGTCCCTTGAATTACCCGATATCAGTTCACTGAACCCAAGCAGGGCGTTCAGTGGATTCCGGAGATCATGCCCGATAATGGAGAAAAACTTATCCTTGGTGGAATTCAACTCCTTAAGGTGTTTCTCTGAATTTTGCAACTTTAAATTTGCTTTTTCGAGCTGTTTGTTTTTCTCCTCCAAGAGCCTGGTGGTTTCACG
Organism: Bacteroides sp. SM23_62; assembly: GCA_001303955.1. Taxonomy (GTDB): domain Bacteria; phylum Bacteroidota; class Bacteroidia; order Bacteroidales; family SM23-62; genus SM23-62. The sequence continues at coordinate 6,194 of LJUP01000227.1, forward strand.
TTTTAACCTGTTCTTCTGGTAGTACACGACAAACACAAGAATGATCATCAGTGATACGGCGGCAAGGAAAAAAATGGTGTTCTTTAACCTGGTAGCCTTGAGATTGCTGATCTCATTGTCTTTCCTTAATAATGCTATTTCCTGCTGCAGGGTCTGGGCCTGGGAAATGCTCTCCATTTCCTTGATCCTGATCATGGCCTCCTGGGAATTAATACTGTCTTTGGTAGAGGCATACAACCGATAGTAATGCAGGGCCTGTTCATAATCTCCTTGAATATCATAATATTCAGACAGATAATGATAGTTCTCCCGTAGATCAGGCAATGAATTTACCTCTTCGGACAAGCCCAGGCTCTCATGGAAAGCATTGAAGGCCTGCAGGTAGTTTCTGGTCTCCAGGTAAGTTTTACCAAGGTTGGTATAAATGGTTGCCATCATGGCCTTGTTACCCAGTTTGCGGCTGATTTCCAGTGCTCTATTCTGATAGTCCAGGGATTGTTCGAGCAATCCCATGGATAGTGATGTTTCGCCGAGATTTGTAAGGGCTATGGATGCATTATCCTCATCCTGGGTCCGTTGTGCAATTTCATAAGCCTCTGTTAAATACTGATAGGCTGTGTCATATTTTGCATTTTCTTTATAGAGAGCGCCGATATTGTTCATGATTGAGAAAAGATGGACTTCATCTTGCAATGCTTCAAAGATGATCTTTGCTTTTTTCAGGTAATACAGGGCTTTCTGGTGGTCCTTCATCTGGACGTAAACAGCGCCAATATTATTGTAGGAACTGGCAATGCTGTTGCTGTCGCCCAATTCTTCCCGGATGGCAAGGGCCTGCAGGTAATGATCCATGCTTTTGGTGAAATCACCCATCAGGTAATAAGCGTTCCCTGTCATGTTTAAGGATTTGGCAATCAGCTCTTTGTTATCAATATTAAGGGCCAGTGTATAGGCATGAATTGACATCAAAAGACTAGTATCATAGGAGCGTTGCCAGTACGTCTCGGACAATTCACAGAAAATCTCAATCTTCTCCTCCGTACCTGCATCATCCAGCAATTTTTCAAGACTGTCCAACCTGGACCGGACTTGCGAAAATACACATAGAGGCCAAAATATGGCAGCTAACAGTAATACTAGAGCGAATCTGGTCATTAATTTGCCGGTTCTTCCTTAAAAAGCTAAAGTATATTTTTTTTCTGTATATCTATTACTTTACTTTTGAACTTCCCGCTGTACAATTCGGTCTCCACGATGGATCCAGGACTGGTATTTTTCACATCTTTGAGCGCTTTCCCATCCATCCGTGAAATGGAAAATCCCATTTTCAGGATCTGTCCGGGTTCAGCATAAGCTACCAGCCTGTGATATTCTTCAAGTCTCTTGGCTTCACCTTCCATTTTGTTGTTTATCAATTGCTTGAATCGCTGCATTACATGCAGCGATTCAATGGCTATTCTTTGGGGGATATATTTAGCCGTGCTCCTGAGTTGTTCCATGAATCGCAGGATCAATTGATCATAAAAACGCAATTGTTGTTGTATCTGGAAGCGTGCATTCCCGGTGAGTTTCAGGAGATATTCCTGCCTGGCACGGACCATGGCAATAGATCCTGATACGTATTTTTGCTGATAAAGCTGAAGCCGTAATTTCTGCTCATTCAGGATAGTGAGCGTGGCATTGATCAGAACGGCCTGGAATTCTTCGAGTTCCCCTTCAAATGAGGCAAGTTTATCAATGAAAAAGCCTGCCACGGCAGTAGGCGTCTTCAGCCGTGTGTGTGCAACCAGATCTGTGATGGTATCATCCTGCTCATGACCAATTCCCGTGATGACGGGCAGGGGGAATTGTGAAACATGGTAGGCCAGGTCATAGCTGTCAAAGCAGGCCAGGTCTGATTTGGATCCTCCCCCTCTTATGATCACTACTGCATCAAAATGGGATTCGTACTCAAATATCCTTTCCAGGGATTCGATGATGCTTTGGGCTGCATTCTCACCCTGCATCACAGCCGGGAAAAGGCGTGTATAAAATTGATAACCATATGGATTTCCTCTGAGTTGATCCATGAAGTCCTCATAACCTGCTGCCGACATGGATGATACAACCGCTATTCTCTGGGGTACGATAGGGAGGGGTATCTCTTTATTCATATCAAGTACACCTTCATTCTCGAGCCGCAGAATAATCTCCCGTTTTTTGCGTTCCACATCTCCCAGGGTATAGCTGGGATCAATATCCTGGATGTTAAGGCTGAGGCCGTAAACCGGATGAAATTCTACCCTGGCGAGTACCAGTATCTTGATCCCGGATGAGAGTTCATAACCGGTACTGGTTTCGAAGTACGGTTTCAACATGCGGTATGAGGAAGCCCAGATGGTTGCCCTGGCCCTGGCAAGGATCTTATCGGATTTTTCATCCTTTTCTATGAGATCAAGGTAACAATGCCCGCTGTAGTTTTGGGTGATGTCCATAATCTCACAAATGATCCAGCGGGGGGTTTCAAAGCTGCTTTGAATGACCTCCCGGATCTCCTCCTGCAGATCTGAGAGTTTCATGGTATGCCTGTTTCCGGCCTCCATTACTGCTTGATAAATATACCCTTCATCCGGTTATATTGGCCATGCACAAGGATGATATAGGTACCGGGAATTAAAAGTTCGACATTAATCTCCGCCTGTTTCTGGTTGTTGGAATGTATCCTGCCGTCCTGCATTTTCCTACCGGTTACATCAATGATCTCATAGTAATTACCTGCTTCGTCAGTATCAGGGAACCAGAGGTTGATATATTGAGTAGCGGGATTTGGAAAGACATGGATCCGGCTCGCTGTCGGCTTTGATGATGTGAGCAGTAAATCAGCAAGTTCAAGATCGGGGATGCCATAACCGATCAATGAATCCGGTGAATGATACTGGCTGGCAGTTCTGCGGATGGCTTCGATGATCTCATAATTGGTCACATCCCTGTGTTTCTGCCATAGGCATGTTGCCAGGCCAGCCATGACCGGTGATGAAAAAGAAGTCCCATTACCGGTACCAACCAAACCATTCGACCTGATTAAGACTGTGGCCTGACCCTG
>LJUP01000228.1 GCA_001303955.1 Bacteroides sp. SM23_62
CCCGAGGCCAAAATATGTCCTATACCCCTGCTGGATCCTGTAATAAGGACAACCTTGTCTTTTACGTCGAAATGGTCCATGTTAATATTTCCTGGGTTTTACTCTTGGCTTACGGAAGCTTTGTCAACTTCGTTTGCCCCTACGTCATATTTACCTCCCTGCGGGATTTGTGTACCGTAATAATCGTGTGTACCCGGATCAATCCCGAAAACTGTTTTGAGGTCCAGTCCCATATCAACCAGCATAGACGATTGTAGCAACTTGTAGGCATCCAGCCTGTCTAACTGTGCAGGATCGCCGATGGTTCCGCCCTCTCCTGGTCCGGTGAGCAAGGAATCGGTTGCTATTCCGGCATCGGCCCCGTCATGCCGTTCCTGGCCGGTCGCTGCACGCCAGGCCTCCAGGCTCTCGAAGGTCTGATCCCCCCAGCGTATCTGTATTTCGTCCCCATAGGTCCAGTAACAGTTCCCTTTAAATGTCCACTGGTCACCGGGATGGGGAATATCCACCAATTTTTTGCCAGGTACTCCGACAAACACATTATTGTATATTTCTGTATTATAAATAAAGCTGGTCCCCTCTTCATCGGGGAATTCCTCTATGGCGGCTCCATTGGTTTTTTCCGAAACAAAGATGGTGTTGTTGTAAATCTTTGTATCCTGCATCCCGCCTGAAGAATTAGTCGACCAGAGGTCAATCCCTCCGTGCCTGTTATTGAGCCCGTCATTTTCGCTGATGTTATACCTTATGATGTTTCCCTTGAATTCCCTTGCACCGTTGTACTGATAAATGCCGTAACCGGCCCCGTGGTTACCGTGCGAATAATTGTACTGCATGATGCAGTACACGCATCCGCCGTCCAGGTCAAACCCGCCTCCATCCGCCCGGTTACCGGTCTTGTTGTCATAGGACTCGCAGAACTGTATCACCCCGTTGCTCTTTCCAGGATAAATCAAGTGTTGAAAAACCAGTAACATATATCAGTGCTATCCTTGCTGCGAAAAAAGACAATGAAAACTTTGAAATGAAAAAGCCAGGTGCTATTCTTTATGGTGGTGAGAATTGCAATAACCTATATAAAATTATTGCAAAATTTTCAGGTTTTCAAATGTTTATAAGTGGTTAGGGGAGTGGTGGATAATCCCTTTTTATTTATCACCCGACCTGATGGAGTACATCTGAGTCCCGATTTCACGAGATTGTGTAATGATCTCCGCCTGAGGTACATCCCCCACGGTGAGGAAGCCTGCCTGGTAGTTCTCCCCGTCGGGCCGGCCGGTGACAGCCTGATCGGCCAGCTGGAACCAGTGGGTGCCCACGATATATGGATTCTGGAGGGCACTCTTTACGTAATGCTCATAGAAATCCGCCCTTTCCTGTTGATCGGACGCATAGCGCAGTCCCGGCTGCAGCAGTCCGGTTTCCAGGCTGCCGAAATGGAATTCACCGATGATGATGGGGTAATCCCCGTCATCCGGCGGCACCAATTCCGAGCAGGTATAGCGGTACCGGTTGAAGCTGACCACGTCACAATACTGGGCGGCGATTTTGATGATGTAATTCAGACTGGTGTCTTCCGGATACAGATGGAAATCCATACGGCAGCCCAGGTAAAGCATCTCCGGATCAACCTTTTTCACTGCGTCCCGGCACTGCGAATAATAAAGCGCGGTGAACTGTTTCATGAAATTACTCATATCGCCGGCCGCACCGGGGATCACGGCTGTGCTATGCACGGGTCCGTCCCAATCGCCGAATGAAGTCCCCCAGGCACCGTTCAGGTTTTCAATGGTCCCATACCTGGACTTCATCCTGCCGACGAATGCCAGTTTGGCGGGCTGGTCTTCAGGGGCTGTCTGGATCTGTTCCGGGATTTTCGCAGCCCATTTCACCCCCCATTTCAGTTCATTGTCCACGAATACCCCCAGGCACCAGGGATCATTCAATTCCTCCTTCCTGGATCTTAAGGATGCTTCCAGGTCTTCCTGGAATCCCGTGGCATAGGGATCCGCAATCAGGCCGGTCTTGCGGGTATAGGCAGTGAGTACATAGGGTGTTTTACGTTTCAGGTAAATGGTGGGATCCGACCAGTTGGCGATGGTATTCATCCCCCAGTACCTCAAGCGTTCATGGATGCGTTCCCCGCTGATCTCTTTCCAGGATTCCCCGTATTTCCTGAAAAGGTTCAGGGCATGGAAGCTAAGCCAACGGGTCTCATTGCCGGGCGAACCGGTTAAGGTATAAAGTTTTGCTTCCTCGCTTCCCGGGGAAGGAAGATAGTTGAAGTAATGTTCACGGCCTGATATCCTGGTCCTGGTCTGGGTGCCGAACTCCACACAGTCGATGCCGTGTGACCAGAACAGCTTGCCCTCGGGATCGACGAACCACCATTGCCCGTCATGTTTTTCCACCCGGAAGCGGCCGGTGGCTTTTAACCGGGGACCGTCATCCCAGCCTCCGTATTTGTTCCATGCAGGCATGTACACGTGATCAGCCAGGTCCTCCTTTTCCTTTTCATCATAAGCTTTCAGGTCTTCCACGGATTGTATTTTACCGGGCCAGTCAGGATACATATACTGACCGAACTTATCTACAAATGGATAATACCTGTCCTTCAGCTCATCCTCAGACAATAGTTCATAGGGTTCTTCCAGCCAGATCTTCCCGATCCGGACGGAATCGCCGGGCTGCGCTTCGGGAAAGATCAGCCTGATATATTCGATGGAATCACAGGTGGAGGCCATCCAGCCCCGGAGCACACCATCGGGTTTCCCGTGCATGACCGGGAACACTCTGTCAATATAAGCGGGATGCTCCGTCCGGTAAATGACCGCCTTCAAAACCTTTTCGCCCAAGGCATGCACAATGGTGGCGCCCAGTGTGAGGTCATAATCCCCGAAACCCAGCTCAACCATCAGCGGCCTGTTGTTCGGATTCTCGACCTGACAACGTACAAAGCGGTAATCAGAGGCATCCCAGAGGCCTTCTTCCGGGTAGATGCCAATCACCGGGTTGTCTTTTCCGGCCATAAAATTGATTTGCAGAATACCCTTCTCGTTCAGGATCATGCAATTCTGGATGGATTTCACCAGCCGGGTATTGTGACCGGCAGGGTCAAACAGCACCTGCTGCCCGGGTTGTTTTTCCACACATGCGGCAGCAAGAAGGATGAAAGAGGCAAAGATAAGTTTATTCATCATTCAGGTTGTATTGCAGTGTATTGGTAAATTCCCTTCCTGTGGCGATAGTAATATCCCCTGAACTCATGTTATATACTACTGACCAGTTGGTATTTTCGTTCGCAACACTTTGTAATATATCCATTGTGGAGGAGCTGTTGACATCCCCGCCATTTGCGCCCAGAATGCTGCATGCGGTGTTAAACCGCCAGCATCCCGCGAGGAACGGATCCTCCAGTTCACTGAAGATAAAATTGGTTGAAACCTGCCATGGACCGGTATTGCGGATGATATTCATCTCGCCATCATGAAACTCGATGATAGCCGATTTTCCGGAGCGGTCGGCGATCAGGTAATGGATGGGGGGCTGCTCCATCCGGATGTTGTAATCCCGGACCAGGGAGATGGCATGGCCAAGGTTTTCGGCGTAATCGAGCACCAGCCTGATCATTTCGATCTCACCGATGGTGATCTTTTCGGCATCATAGGGTGATACTGCATGGGGAATGGCCATCATTCCGATGGCTACCCCCTTTTCATTCAGGCCATCGAATGGCAACCAGGGGGTGTTCAGCAGGTTTTCCCTTTTCTCCCTGAGATCCGGCAGGCTATCCCGTGTGTACCCGAAGAATCCCAGGTCGACCACCGAAACCGAGGCAAATCCTTCGGGCGGATCCGTAAACAGTAGCAGCGGAATGCTCTGTTCCGGCCAGTCAAAGTTCCTGCCCAGGATCCGGCATTTTTCATTTTTCAGTCCGGAAAAACAGGTGCATCCCCAGGTATTTGCTGGTTTGGCTTCAACGCCCAGGGCAATCTGCCGGCCTGTTTCGAGATAATCCCGGAAACCATAATCCCCATAATAGGTCATGATATACAGGGGATATTCGTTTACTTTTTCAAGGCTGTAAAGGGTCCTGTTTTCCAGCTCCTCCTTTGAGAATCCGGCGGGTTCGGTAACTCTGTTGCAGCATGATGCCAGGACCACCAGCGACAGGATCATAATGATCCTTGGCATGGACCTGCAGACCATCCTTATTGGTTCAAACTCCATTGATCATACCATTTGATATGGATCTTATCGTTTTCAATTTCCATGGGAAGCCATACATATGTTGAATTTTCCAGGTCCAGCCTCTGCCATCGGTCCGCCATGAAAATGTACTTCCCACTGAAAGGCAATACATAGGTACCCTGTGAATCGAAGGTGGTCCCTCTGGTATCACCGATACAGGGATCTCCCATCACTTTCCATTCCCCCATGATATCATCGGTAACGGCATACTCCGCAGGATTGGGATCCCATCCGGTGCAGCCCGAGGTGATGGCAAAGTACTTTCCATCATGCTTGAAAAAGGCCGGTGCCTCCCGGTGCCGGTCAATGAATATCCGCTTATATTCCCCGCTGGGACTTAAATAATCATCACTCAGCCTGCTGACATGCATGGTCATGTTTTCTTCGGATGCATAAATGTGGTAGGCCCTTCCATCATCGTCCTTGAACAGTGTCTGGTCCCTGCTCATCTGTCCGTTCGGCCGGATGCTTTCAATATACTTGAAGGGTCCCCTCGGTGAATCACTGATGGCTACTCCCGCCCTTGAGTAGCTGTAATCCTGCGAATCAATGTGGAGCCACATGACGAATTTCCCGGTCTTATCATTGAAGATCACCTTGGGCCTTTCCAGGACTTTTGAACTATGAAGATCATGTGCGGAATCATGCTCAATGGCTTTAAGTACATTCCCTGCCAGTTTCCAGTTGATCAGATCAACCGACCAGTAACAGTTTATCCCTTTTGCTTCCACCCTGCTTCCATTCCACTCCCTGATAGACTCGGGTTCCCAGGTCTCCCCGTCCTTGATCTCCCCGTACCACCATACCGTATCTTCATGGATCAGAAAACCACCACCATGGGCATTGATCGGCCGGTTGTCAACATCCATCCATGGTTTTCCGGGCCTGATTAAATCGGAATCATGCAACATCACCTTCTCATGATTCATGTTTCCTGCCTGGAAATAGATGAATAACAGTATGATAACATTATGAAGCATGGTTTAGCATCTTGAATATTTAACAAAGAGAGGCGCATTTTTTGATACGCCTCTCTTTACTGACAATAATACAGATTTTGACTAATCTCCCAGGTTCGGATTGGCCAGGGTTTCACTGGCAGGAAGCGGGAGAAAGTAGGTAATGGGACCCAGCGGCTGAAGATCTTCCGGATCCTTCTTTGCAACTACCTCCTCCACCTTCTGCAATCTTACCAGGTCAAACCAACGGCAATACTCACCGGCGAATTCCCAGGCTTTTTCCTGGACGATCTGGTCCTGCGAGGCAGAGGTCCAATCAACACCGGGAGCTGGTGTATTCGGATCCAGCCCGGCCCCACGGCGGACGATCTTGTTGACCGCCTCCAAGGCACTTGCATCTGCTGTATTTTCGGAGGCCATTACCTGTGCTTCGGCATAGATAAGATATACCTCGGCCATTCTTTCCAGGGGCATTGAAATCGCATTCAACCAGTCGGGATTGGGTCCCTGTAATTTTTTATAATACGGGCGCCCGGTAGCAAATTCCTGCCAGGTAAGGGTATCCGTTTCCCTGATCAATTCTGTCTGGAAGGTTATATCCTTCCGGTACCCGTCCGGGAATTCATAGAAGAATGTCAGTTCGCTGAAATAGTCATCCCACTGCTGGTCATCACCCGGCCTGGCAGCCGATCCATAAGCAGCATTTCCGTTATACCATTGTCCGGCCCAGAAATTCAGGGCAAAAACCTCTTCCTTGTTCCCATCGTTATTGATGCTGTCGTTTGGCCAGAGATCAGCAAAATCATCCATCAGTCCAAATCCATACGTAGCCTCGTTATCGATCACCTCCCTGGCCTTGCTGGCTGCAAGTGCATATTTGGATGCATCATTGGTTGGCCAGCCGGCCATCTGCAGATAAACCTCAGCCAAACAAGCTTTTGCGGTCCCAAGACCTGCCCGTCCTGGCTGCGGCTTTTTGTCGGCCAGGAGTCCTTCGGCCATCTGCAGGTCCATAATGATCTGATTATAAATCTCGGCTACCGTGCTTTTTGTTATAGATAAAATATCTTCTGTGAAAATATGTGTATCCAGTACAAGCGGTGCCTCGCCCCACAATCGAACGATCCAGAAATAATTATACGCCCTGAGGAAATATGCTTCCCCGGCGATCTGATTGATCAAAGCCTGGTCACCCGTGGCATTTTCATAATTTGCTATGATGTTGTTGCAACCCTGGATGGACTTATAGGCACCGTTCCATACAAACGGCAGACGTCCATTTGTATTGGAAACCTTGAATTGATCAAATTGCCTGAAATCAGCCTTGTTGCTGGCCTTATGGGTAGTCAGGTCATCGCTTCCCATAAGTATTGCCTGGGTGGAAGCATTCCCGAGACCGGAGATCCATGTCCAGGTCAAGGGCTTGTAGGCACCTGCAAGGGCAGCGGTCAGCCCGCTGGCATTACTTAATGCACCACTCTCGGAAGTAATTTGTGTTGACAGATCCTCTTCCAGAAAATCTGAACAGGAACCGGCAAGCAGTCCCAAAACTAATATTAGAGCTATATTTTTCATGATTCCTAGCTGTTTACGATTAAAATTTCAGATTAATTCCAAGCGTCCAGGTCTTCGCATTCGGATAGGCCCCGGGATCGGCTCCACGAGCATCAGAAGGCCCCCTGTTGGTATAAGCCTCGGGGTCAATCCCTCCATAGTTAGTAATGGTTAGCAAATTCAAGGCACCAATGGTGACAGATCCGTTAACGCCTCGAATAAAATCCTGTGGAAGGTTGTAAGTCAGGCTCAGGTTTTTCAGCCTCAGGAAATCTCCGGGCTGTATAAATCTCGAGGATTGTATCTCTACCAGATCGGTCTCGCTGAAATGAGGGATATCGGTCTCATTCGATGCCGTCCACCGGTTCGTGATATCCGAATGGGTCGCTTCCCTTGCATCGGCAACAGCCATTACTGAATGGGCATACGCGAAATTCCACTTATCGTATCCCATCATGGACTGGAAGAAAATATTGAGGGAGAAGTTCTTATATCCGAACGTGTTGTTCCATCCGAGCAGGGTTTCAGGTATACCGCTTCCGATGATCCCATAATCATCAGCGTCTATAACGCCGTCACTGTTGAAATCCTTAAACTTGGAATCTCCCGGCACGTTTCCATATACAGCGGCCTCATCGGCTTCATTTGACTTCCAGGTTCCCAGGTAAGTCAAACCATAGTAATTGGTGAGTCCATATCCTGGTATAAGTACATTTTCAGGCAGGTTTGTCATCCCGGCACCGGCGTCGCCATCAAGGTATATAGCTTCCCGATCACCTATACTGGTCACCTCGTTCTTCAGGAACGTAGCATTGAGTGTTGAATACCAGCTGAATTCGCTGGCTGTAGCGATCCGGCCTGTAAGGCTGAATTCAACCCCTGTATTCTTCACTTCACCCAGGTTCCGGAAGATTGATCCGCCACCTGAATAGGCGGGAAGCGGTTCACTGATCAGCAGGTCCGTGGTATTTTTCTGGAAATAATCCATCTCGAGTCCCAGCCTGCTATCGAGTACCGCCAGATCAAGACCGACGTTGAACTGGGTTGTCGTTTCCCATTTAAGATCCAGGTTGCCCGGATTTCCAATTTTGATACCCGGCGTGAGTGCCCCGTTCTCAAAAGAAGTACCGGCTTCGTAATCGTCAGTGTAAAATGTAGTTACAGTACCGTAAACCGGGATGGCCTGGCTGCCCGTCTGACCCCAGCTTCCTCTCAGCTTCAGGTTATTAATAAAGCTTACATTCTGTAAAAAGGCTTCCTCGGACAGTCTCCAGCCAACGCCTAACGATGGAAAGGTACTGAACCTGTTATCGCCCCTGAATTTGGACGATCCGTCCGAACGGACGGAGGCAGTGACAAGGTATTTATCCATAAGCGCATAGTTCACCCTGCCGATAAAGGACTGTATGGTCTGCTTTTCCTTGAATGCCAAGGAACTTACACCCCCTGCCAGTGTGATGTTGTCATACCTGAAATCCGGAAACTGAAGATTCGTTGCGGTCGAACTGAACCCATCGGTCTGGAATAACTGGTGTTCCACCACACCTGTAAGCGTTATCCTGTGTATCCCGCCCAGGATCTTGTCATAGGTAAGTGTATTTGTATTCTGGAGAAAGATTGTTTCATCTGTTCTCCTGGTGGCATCCGGATTATTACTTAGTCTCCCTGCACTGAAATTCTTTGTCTGGGCATTGATATAACTGATGCCATACCCGACATTCAGTGTCAGGCCTTCAATGATTTTGAACAGGAAACCACCGTTGGTATTGAAGGTATTGGTCTCAACAATGCGATCATTCAGTGCAAGTTCAATCGGGTTGGATTTAATGGAGCTGACAGGATCGTTAATGGTCAACTCGCCGTTGGCGTCCCTGGCCGGAGTGGTGGGCGCCCATGCCAGTGTACCACCTATGGCACCGTCGGTCCTCCCGTCTCCCGTTGTATTGTTGTTTACCCGCCTGATGAAGCTCACCTTCAGATCTGCATCCAGCCAGTCGGTGATTTTCGCATCGACATTGGTCCGGAGGGAGAACCTCTTATAATAGGAATTAATAACGGTTCCTTCCTGGTCGAGGTAATTTCCGGAGACATAATAGCCTATCCTGTCGGTACCCCCGGTATAATCGAGCTGGTATTCCTGGCCGAATGCAGTCCTGAAGATCTCATCCTGCCAGTCTGTTCCACCGGTCCTCCTGAATTCATCAATCTCCTGTGATGTGAAGGGAGGAGCCGAGCCTACATCATTGGCTCTTGCATTTGCGGTTTCGGCAAATGTTGCAGCATCCATCAGATCATATGTCTTCAGGACGTTTGAAATAAAATACCTGCCTGTGACAGAGATGGTCGGTTTCCCGATTTTTCCGCCTTTTGTAGTGATCAGGATCACTCCGTTTGCTCCCCGGCTGCCGTAAATAGCCGTCGAGGAGGCATCTTTCAGTACCTGTATGGATTCAATATCGGTTGGATTCACATCCCT
>LJUP01000229.1 GCA_001303955.1 Bacteroides sp. SM23_62
TACACCCGCATTGATTGCAGGTGCATTTGCTGAACGTGTTACTTTTAAAGGTTATATTGCATTCATTGCCATCTGGGGATTGCTGGTTTACAATCCTCTTTGTCACTGGGTATGGGCTGAGGATGGATTCCTGTTCAACCTTGGTGCAAATGGTGCCATCGACTTCGCCGGTGGAACCGTGGTTCATATTTCAGCCGGGATCAGCGGTCTGGTAGCCGCACTTTTCCTGGGTGCAAGAAAGGGATATCCGAGGACCACCATGCCACCCAGCAACATGGCTATGACCATGATAGGTGCAGGGTTACTCTGGGTTGGCTGGTTTGGTTTCAATGCAGGAAGCAGTGTTTCCAGTGGCTTAAGTACGGCCCAGGCACTTACAGCTACACAGGCTGCAGCTGCTTCAGGCGCCATCACCTGGATCATCATAGAAGGATTTCATCAGGGCAAAGCCACAGCACTCGGTTTTGCCAGTGGTATTTTGGCAGGATTGGTTGCTGTAACACCTGCAGCCGGTGTAGTCGAGCCCTACGGAGCCCTTATTCTTGGGATGCTTGCATCAATATTATGCTACCTGGCAATCATGCTGAAGAACCGGGTGGGTTATGACGACAGCCTGGATGCTTTTGGCATTCATGGTATCGGTGGTATTGTAGGAGCTATTTCCCTTTCTTTTTTCATCCGCAGGAGCTGGATGGAAGAGGCTGCCCAGGCAGCCGGAGGCAGCTGGAGCGTCATGCAGCAGTTGGGAGTTCAAGTAGCAGCTGTACTTGTGGCTATCGTTTATGCGGCCGTGCTTACGCTGGTGATCCTGTTCGTAGTGAATAAATTGATCGGCTTACGTGCCAGTAATGCCCAGGAGATGCAGGGACTGGATTTCTCCCTGCATGGAGAACATGGTTACGGTATGGTAAATGCTGGGTAGTATTAAAAACTAAAAACTCAGAGAAAATGAAATTAATAACGGCCATCATACGGGAAAATAAGCTTGATCAGGTCAGAGAGGCCCTGATCGAAGCCGAAATCACACGGATCACCGTGAGCCGTGTATCCGGGCATGGACAGCAGACCATGGAAGAAATCTATCGTGGGCAAGTGATTGTACCGAACCTGATCCCAAAGATCCGCCTTGAAATTGCAGTCAATGATGATTTTGTGGATATCACGGTCGATACCATTATCAAGAGTGCCCGAACGAATGAAAAAGGAGAATTGGGAGACGGTAAAATCTTTATCACTCCCCTGGAAGAGTGTATCCGGATCAGGACAGGGGAGAAGGGTGGAACGGCCATCTGATCCGGCAGATCTTGCTTGTCCATAAAAGAGAAAACCTGGCAGGAACCCTTAACCTGCCAGGTTTTTTGGAAATGAAAACCACTTTGTCAAAACCACTACCATTAAAAAACCACTTGCCAGTTTTACTGGCCAGATCAGTTTATTAACTGATTCAAAAATACCTGACTTTTGCTTTGGTAAGAATATGAGAACGGTGATCTAGATCATCAACCCGCGGTGATTTATATTACATTTTAGGCATACCTGGTAAATCAGTAAAAAAAAGGAGCAATCCAAGATGCTCCTTTGTCACTAAAGATCATAAAAAAGTTTACTTCAACAGTGCTTCATCCACTTTCTTCCTGGATGAGTAGTTTATTTTAAGTGCACTTGCTTTTCGCAGCTCCTGTTTAACTTCCGTTACAATACCCATCCGTGTATCCTGGTCAATTTTCAGGGAGATAGTCATCTGCTTCTGGTCATTTTCATCCATCTGTTCCCTTTCACTGGATATGAAATCCCTGATATCTTCAGGAGTGGCAAAGGCGTCATTTAACTGGATACGGGGTTCTGAACCAAACGTTTTCTGTAGATTTCTGTGAGGTTTGCCAATATAGATGAAGCTGACAAGGGATTTCTTCTCGAGTTTTTTAACCTCTGTGGCTTCCGGGACAATAACGCCGACCTTAAGGTTGGTCTCACGCATTACCGTGGTCACCATGAAGAAGAACAGCAACATGAATACGATATCGGGCAGGGATGCAGTGTTTATTGCTTTCAGCCCTTTTCCACCGGCTTTCTTGAATTTAGACATGCTAATTTCCTCCAACTTTTTTGGGTTCAGCTTCAGAAATGGCCATGGGAAATACCTTTTTGGCATCATCGATCAGTGCCGCCTCCTGATCATTAAGCGGGTCCAGGTCATCATATCTCCGACCGAACCGCTGCATACAGAGTTCATTCCGCAACTCATTTACAGCCGCGGCAAGTTCATTTTGCACCTCGATGTATTTCCCATAGGAGGTACCAATATCATTTCGCAGGGATATAACTCCCTTGGAAACCATCATGGTTCCAAAAAAATCTGTGGTGAGTTCACGCTTTTCCGAAAGATCTGGATCATCATCAGGGTTAAGGAAAAACTCCTTGGTCATCTCCTTAAGTTCACTGACATCATAGAATCCATCTTCCACAAACAGATCATCGTCCTTGTTGATCAGCACGACGAATACATTCCTTTCCCGGATCTCCTGGTCATCATCCAGCTCTTCCTCTTCAGGCATGGGTGGCAAAAGCCTGGAGATTCCGGTATCAATATCCATCGTGGTGGCAACAAGGAAAAAAATCAAAAGAAGGAAAGCAATGTCAGCCATTGATCCTGCATTGATTTCCTGTATTTCTCTTCTCGCCATGAATAATATTTTTTATTCTATTAATAGAACGTGAACCGGATCGGTAAAAGTACCCGGTATGTATTTATCTAAACAGATTTGCAATTGCTGATAAAAGTATTGAAAGAATGGCAACTATTCCCAATATATATGTAAAAATAAGGAATGTGCCAACAGTTTTCAAGGTTCCGGGTACATTATCCGGACCTGTATACTGAATAAGGTTCAATACTTCATCAGATGCCAGCCGGTTTGAGATAAAAATCAGCACTGCACCAATGACAATCACTATTCCAAGTCTCTTTGCACTTTTGAGATTTCCTGCAATGAAAATAAGGGGGAACACCAGTGCCATTAAAGCTGCTATGCCGAGCAGAACATATGCCCACTTCAGGATTGTCTCGGTAATGACGGGTTCAGCAGATGAAGTCCCTTCTGTTCCTTCGATGAATCCTCCGAAGAAGAATATGGCTACGAGCACCAAGGAAATACCCATCAATGCCCATAGGAAATATTTAGCAATATTAGCAAACTTCATTTTGCTTATTTTTTAAGGTTATGATGAACCAGCAGGTCAATCAATGAAATGGAAGCATCTTCCATTTTATTCACAATGCTGTCTATCTTTGAAACAATGGTGTTATAGAAAACCTGGAGAATAATGGCAACGATCAGACCGGATACCGTGGTAATCAGGGCCACCTTAATACCACTTGCCACAAGCTGAGGTGAAACGTCACCGGCAAGCTGTATGGAGTCGAAAGCGGCGATCATACCAATAACTGTACCCATGAAACCTAACATGGGAGCAATGGAAATAAATAGCTGGATCCAGGAAAGGTTCTTCTCAAGCAGGCCCATCTGAACACTACCGTAAGATATGACAGCCTTTTCAGCTACATCGATACCTTCATGGGCACGGTCAAGTCCCTGGTAGAAGATGCTTGCCACAGGTCCGCGTGTATTGCGGCATACTTCCTTGGCCGCATCCACACCTCCGGATGCGAGTGCATCTTCAATCTTCTTGAGGAGTTTGTCTGTGTTTGTGGTGGCCAGATTCAGGTAAATGATCCTTTCAATGGCCAGGGCCAGTCCAAAGATCAGCGTCAACAATACAAAACCCATAAAAGTGGCTCCACCTTCAATGAAGAGCCTCTTTACCTGTTTGTGCAATGACATCTCCTGTTCTGCCTCGGGTTCAGCTGCAGTCGATTCCAGGTCCGTGATGGAAGCTTCTACCGTATCGGGAGCTACCTGCTCTGCTTCAGGCTCTTGTGCATAAACAACATTGGATGCAAGCGCGAAAAGCATCCCGGTTACAGCTATTAGCGCAAATAACTTTTTCATGATCTGTTTTTTAGATTTGTTAAAAGTTTAACGAAAATAATGATTCTTGATTATAATAATACAATAATAAATAAAAACTTCCTTATAATGTGTAACTCAGTAGCTCACCGGCTCATCGGCACAAACCTGCACTCACACCCTCACACTCCTGCCTTCCTGCGGAGAGAGAGGGATTCGAACCCTCGATACCACTCCACGTAGTATACACGCTTTCCAGGCGTGCGCCTTAGACCGCTCGGCCACCTCTCCAAGCTCAAAATCGAGGGCGCAAATTACAAAAAAAATGGATATATACAACTTTAAGAAATAGTAATTTCGCCGTTAATCGGTTTATTTAAAAGTAGTTTAAGGTCCTCTGTTAACAGGCCTTTGCCAAGGAGGTACATAAGTTTTGTGACGGCCGCTTCGGGTGTAATGTCATACCCGCTTATAACACCGGCTCGCAAAAGGTGTTCACTGGTTTCATACCGGCCCATTTCCACCCGGCCCTGAGTGCATTGGGTAATATTTAGGAAAATGATGCCCGTGTCAGCTGCATCCTTGATCAGCTTGTAGAACCATGGATCTGTAGGGGCATTGCCAGCGCCGAAAGTTTCCAGGATAACGGCTTTTAAACCTGGACTTTCAAGCAGGGTCTTTACAACGTTTTCAGTAATGCCTGGAAAAATCTTAAGTATGGCAATATTCCTGTCCAACCGTGTATGGATCTGCAGGTCTGCATGCTCAGGTCTTCTCAGGATCCGATCCGGGTAATACCTCATATGGACACCTGATTCTGCCAGTGCAGGGTAGTTAGGAGAGAAAAATGCATTGAAATCTTCCGAATTCTGTTTGGTGGTTCTATTTCCTCGTAATAGTTTGAATTCAAAATAAATACATACTTCGGGAACCATTGGGGCTCCATCCTTATCAGCCGCGGCGATCTCGATGCTTGAGATCAGATTTTCCCTGGCATCTGTTCGCAGGGTGCTGACAGGTAGCTGGGAACCGGTAAGTATCACCGGTTTATTGAGATCCTGCAGCATGAAGCTGAGGGCTGATGCCGAGAATGCCATAGTATCCGTGCCATGCAGGATGATGAAACCATCAAAACTATCATATCTTTCCTTAATTAATTCTGCTATTCTTACCCAGGTTTCGGGTTTGATATTTGATGAATCTACTACCGGATGAATGGTTACGGGAAAGAACCCATACCCGAATTTTTCAATTTCCGGTACATGTCTGAGGATCTGTTCAAAATCAAAGGGGGTAAGGGACCGGGAACCAGGTTGATTGATCATTCCGATGGTTCCACCTGTATAAATGATCATTATGGATTTTTGCTTCATGGATCAGATCTGAATATTAAATAATGCTGCCGCATTCCGGCTGGTTATATCCGCAATGACACCGAGGGACTGCCCATGGATCTCAGCCATTTTTTCAGCCGTATATATCAAATTTGCAGGTTCGTTTCTTTTGCCCCTCTTAGGAACAGGTGCAAGGTACGGGGCATCCGTTTCCAGGACAATATGTTCCAGGGCAATATCCTTGGCAATCTTGTCGAGTCCGGCGTTTTTATAGGTAACAATGCCTCCTATCCCAATTTTAAAACCATAATCTATGATCCTGCCTGCCTGCATGGCATTCCCGGTAAAAGCATGAAAGACACCTTGCAGGGAATCATCGTTTTCCTGATCCATTACCTCAAAAATTTCATGGAATGAATTTCTGGCATGAATGACCAGCGGTAGATGAAAATCCTTGGCCAGGTTAATCTGCAGCCTGAAGGCATCCTTTTGCTGCCCCAGATAAGTATCGTTCCAGTACAGGTCTATCCCTGTCTCTCCAATCCCCCAGAATTTTCTTGTTCCCAGCATTTCTCTTATCGAATCAAGCTTTTGCCTGAAAGACTCATCGACCGATGTCGGGTGCAGACCAATCATGGGCAGGCAATACCCGGGGTATTCATCAGCAAGGGACAACATGGAATCCGTTGTAGTATCATCTACGTTGGGAAGCAGCATCTTTACTATGCCCTTTTCCACGGCATCAGAAACCACCCTGGAGCGGTCTTCCTTGAATTCAGGCAGAAAAAGATGGGTATGTGTATCGATTAATATCACCGGAAATCAGCCGTACAAATCTAACAAAAATCTTTGCTACATTAATGCCATCAGCATTAACACTGAAATTAATTACACCGCAGTTGAATTTTGTGCAGTAACACAAAATATAGACTGCTTGTGTAATCAATTTCAGTATAAATCCATAACCTGTACTATCAGAATTTTGGTGGATTTTTACAGATAGAGGAGGTTATATCTCTCTGTGGGTGATTTATTTTAGACTATACCTTGTGCGAGCATGGCATCCGCCACCTTTACAAATCCCCCGATATTTGCGCCCTTCACGTAATTTACGAAACCATCCTTTTCGGCACCGTATTTGACGCAGGTCTCATGAATGCTTTTCATGATCTGTTGGAGCCGGCTGTCAACCTCCTTGCGGGTCCACGGAAGCCTCATTGAGTTTTGGGTCATTTCCAGTCCGGAAACAGCCACACCTCCAGCATTCGCGGCTTTACCCGGACCGTACAGGATCTTGTGTTTCTCATATACCCCTATTGCATTAGGTGTTGATGGCATATTGGCGCCTTCTGAAATGACCTTACAGCCGTTCCCGACGAGTTTTACAGCGTCTGCTTCATTGATCTCATTTTCTGTTGCACTCGGAAAAGCAGCCTCTCCTTTGATATTCCAGGGTCGTTCTCCTTCATGATACTGGCACCCATATTTTTCGGCATATTCCTTGATCCTGCCACGACGGATATTTTTCAGATCCATTACGTAAGCCAGTTTTTCCGGATTAATCCCGTCGGGATCATGGATGAATCCTGTTGAGTCTGAAATGGTAACAACCCTGCCACCAAGCTGGTTGATCTTTTCGGTTGTAAACTGTGCCACATTACCTGAACCTGAGACAATACAGGTTTTTCCCTTCAGTGATTCTCCCTGGGTTTGCAGCATCTCTTCAGCAAAATAGACAGCCCCGTAGCCTGTAGCCTCGGGCCTGATAAGGCTGCCCCCCCACTCGATACCCTTTCCGGTCAATACACCTGCAAATTCATTGCGGATCCTTTTGTATTGTCCATACAAGAAACCGATCTCCCGGCCACCAACGCCAATATCTCCGGCCGGTACGTCGGTATTGGGACCAATATGCCTGCAGAGTTCGGTCATAAAACTCTGGCAGAATCGCATGACCTCATTGTCGGATTTTCCTTTCGGATCGAAGTCAGATCCACCCTTTCCACCTCCCATGGGAAGAGTGGTAAGGCTATTTTTAAAAACCTGCTCAAAAGCCAGGAACTTCAGGATACCCAGATTAACTGTAGGATGGAACCTCAGGCCTCCTTTATAGGGACCGATGGCTGAGTTCATTTCGATCCTGAATCCGCGGTTTACCTGGACTTCCCCAACATCATCAAGCCAGGGAACGCGGAAAATAAGGACTCTCTCAGGTTCGGCAATACGCTCAAGTATCTTGGCATGTTTGTACTTGGGATTTTCTTCAATGAAAGGAATGATGGATTCTGCGACTTCCTGTACGGCCTGATGGAATTCCGGTTCAGCAGGATCTTTGGCCTTTACCAAAGCCATGAACTGTGCTACTTGTGGATCCATATTTTTCGGTTTAAGATATACACAAGATGTTTAACGAAAATTAATCAGAACAGGATGCATAATCCATGATCTTTATCATTGACTGAACATGTTGTTTAACAGGGCTGTAATAGGGTCCTCGCAGATGGCTGATATTGCCGGGATTTTATCATAAAAGACATAAAGGGGTGGTACATGGAGGAACATGGAGGAACCTGATGTATACAAAATTGCCCTCGGTTTGGTCCCCGGAATAGGAGGAATTACAGCAAGGAAGATCCTGGCCTTTACAGGAAGTGCAGAAGCCGTGTTTTCGGTCTCAAAAAAAACGCTGCTGGGTATACCCGGTGTGGGTGATCTGCTGGCAGACAGGATCGGCAGCAAAGGGATCATTGACCAGGCCAGCAGGGAGCTTGAATTCATCCATAAAAAGGGGATAAATTGTCTTTTCTATGGGGAGGATGGATATCCGGAAAGGCTTCTGGACTGTTATGATGCTCCTATGTTATTGTTTACGCTGGGTAAGGTAAACCTGAACGGCGGCAGGATGATCAGTATAGTGGGGACCAGGCGCCCCGGTTCATATGGATTGGATATGTGCAAATGCCTGGTAAGGGACCTGGCATACCTGGATAAGGATCTGGTGATTGTCAGCGGACTGGCATATGGGATTGATCACTGTGCCCATAAAGCAGCATTGGATATGGGACTGGATACGGTCGCTGTACTCGGGCATGGGCTGAAATATATGTATCCGGCGCTGCATCGTCAGGTGGCGGTAAAAATCACCGAACAGGGTGCCCTGATGACTGATTTTACAAGTGATCAGAAACCTGAAAGGAATAATTTCATAAGGCGCAACCGGATAATTGCCGGTTTGTCAGACGCTACCATAGTGGTACAGTCGGGTTGCAAGGGAGGGGCCCTGATCACGGCCGATCTTGCCAATTCTTACCCCCGGGATGTATTTACTGTTCCAGGCAGGATTGGGGATCCAGCTTCGGCCGGTTGCAATCATTTGATAAAAACACATAAAGCTGCCCTGATTGAAGGAGCCGGGGATGTGGCCTACCTGCTGGGGTGGGATCCTGATCCGACGGCCAAAAAGGAAAAACAGGGGGATCTGTTCCAGGGGCTTTCGGAGGAGGAAGTGCAAATCATCAAGATCCTCAGGTCAGAAGGCCATGTATCAATAGACAGGATGAGCCTGAAATGCAATATTCCCGTCAGCAGGATTTCAGGGATCTTGCTCAATTTGGAGCTGACCGGCCTGATAAAGTGCCTGCCGGGAGATGTCTATTGTACCCTTGGCTAAGCCGGTCAGGGGCGGACATACTGGGACAGTTGCTGCTCAAGTTGTGCCAGTTCACCGGGGGTCAGTGAAGTGACCCCTATGGGGGGATACTTGGCCACTTTGTTCTTCACGTGCTGGTAGAGTATCAGTACTTTTTTCAGTCCCAGATTTGTTTTGATTATCTCGTACTTTGCCAGGGCGGTTTTGGGTATTTGCACGGCTTTCTTTGTCCGGCCCAGTGGGCGAATCGGGTAATACCTGATGATCAGCTTATCTCCTTT
>LJUP01000230.1 GCA_001303955.1 Bacteroides sp. SM23_62
CTCCAACCGAATCTTTCTCCCCAGGAGGGTATCCACCCGGGGATTGGTCGAACTGGATCTCAGCGAACTCAAAGACGGCAGGCTCCTTCTTATCATGCGCGGTTCCAATGCAGGTATGGATTCCCTGGAATGTCCAGGACGCAAGTGGATCAGTTTCAGTAGTGACGGCGGCCTGACATGGGGCAAAATAACCGATCTGCGTTATGATACAGGTGAGCAATTTTACTCACCGGCCACTTTTGCAAGAACCATCCGGTCCACTGCCACAGGAAAACTGTATTGCTTTTTGAATATTAATGCAGATCCACCGGTGGGCAATGGACCGCGATATCCCCTGCAGGTAGCGGAAATTGATGAGGAGAAGATTTGTTTGAAAAAGGAGACGGTCACCATCATAGATGACCGTCATCCGGAGCTGGATTCCGAACACCTGCAACTTTCCAACTTTGGTCTGCTGGAAGATAGACAAAGCCAACAGATAGAACTCTATCTGACGCGCATAGGTGAACGAGGCGGGGGTAACGAAGTCTGGGATGCGGATACCTACCGCTATATCATCAGGTTTTTAAATGGGCAGAAATAAGCCAGGATGACCTGAAGCTGGGATCTGATGGCATGAATTTTCGATAACATTGGTAATCTTCCCTTATTTTAAAATAGCAGGAATGATATAGGTGTCAAGCAGGCGCCATGGGGTTTCCATCTGGAAACCATCGGCTTCATTGTGGTAATTATTAAATAAAACGATCAGGTCATATTCCGGTATGAGCATGAGTATTTGTCCCCCAAACCCCACAGCAGCGATCAGCCTGTTCTCATGTACCCACCACTGGTAACCATAATACATCCCAGGGATGTCACCTCGCAGGATATGCTTGCCGGTGGACTCAGAAACCCAGGATTCAGAGATTAACTGCTTTTTGTCCCACAGGCCGCCGTTCAGGTAAAGCAAGCCGAATTTAGCCAGGTCCCTGGGCCTCAAATGCAGTCCGCTGTATCCCCTGGCCGCCCCATCCTGGTTGATCGGCCAGTAAAAATCACTGATTCCCAGGGGATTGAAAATTTCTTTTGCTGCGAATGAGTCCAATCTCATCCCTGTTTGTTTCTGCAGTATGATAGACAGCAGGTGCGAGATCCCGGAGTTGTAATTAAAGACCTCGCCGGGGGTGTTGATCAGTGGCCGGTCCAGGATAAAGGGAATGCTGCCGTCATTGTTCCTCCACTGCAGGAATGTGTTCCGGTCATCCGAATAAAGATATTGCATTTCGTACCATTCAAAACCATCCGTCATGGTCAGGGCATGCTCCAGGGTGATCGCATCTTTGCCTTCAGGATTTTCCACCCGGCATTCAGGGAAAAAGTCAAGCAGGGCAGTTCCCAGTCCCGGAATGAATCCCCTGTCACAAGCTATCCCAAACACTGCCGAAGTAACACTTTTCGTGCAGGAAAAGACATAATGCAGGCTATCGTTGCTGAACTCATCACTGTAGTATTGTTCGGCCACAATATACCCCTTCCGTATGACCAGAACGGAGTGAACATCGATATGCAATCTCATCTGGAGCACCATGTCTTCATTCATCTTGCGCAGCATTTCCGAATCCATTCCCACCTGTTCGGGCATGCAGGTTTTCCACGCGGCTGTCGGCCAGTATGGTCCCAGGTAGGGACCGCTCCCCAGGATGGCCCTGGAGGGGAATTGGGGACTGAAATCCCTTTCTTTTTCGCAGGAAGTAGCGGTCAGAAACAGGGTAATGATGAGCCATATATAGGTAGCAGATCTTCTCATATCAGAATTGTATCCGGTATGTGACCAGTGGTATCAGGTTATTCTGATACTCAACCACCACAGATTGTGTGGCATTTTCATAGGATGTACGGAGCTCGTTCTTGTTATTGGTCAGGTTGATGATCTCCAGCTTCCATTCAGCCGTATACCTGGGCCGGTTCCTCCGAAAGTAGACCATCCCGTCTATCCGGAAATAATTGTCCAGCTTCTCGGTAAATCCATAATCCCAGATCCGGATCTCCCTGCCGGCATCAATGGATGCTTCCAGGTCTATGGGCAATTCCCTGAAGCCGCCTGTCCATATATAGCGGGCACTGAGCCCGATCACATTCCTTCCTGCCGGTCCCACCGGAAATTCTTTTGAAAATATGCCGGAACTGGTAAAAGATCCATCATATTTGGTGGGGTACTGCTCACCCATGTAATTTTTGAATCCACCCAGATATGTTCATAATCCAGATCGTTTGAATACAAGGGACGATTGGGATCAAGGGCCCTGTCGGACAGGGTATCGGAATACCATCCCATGAAGGAGTTGTAGAGTGCATGCGTGTAAATCACGCCGGTCCGGACCCTGTGCCTGGCATTCAGTTTTTTATTCAGGGTCACCGAAAGGCGCGGTGTGATATCCCTGACATCGTTGTGGGCATTGTAATCTATCGGATCAGCCCGGGTACCCATGTTCCTTTGTGTATCCCACCGGTATTTCCAGAAGGAAAATGCAGCGATTGTCCTGATCCGGGTGCGCTCGTTCAGGCCAAGCTCGTTGGAGACACCCAGGGTGGCCACATCATTGTACCAGTCATAGCCTGAATCTCCCTTTTCATGGCTTTTGCCGCCTATCCCGAAAATGGAGAAGGTGCCCAGCCGCCTTGTGGGGAGGTGAAATTTAAAGGACAGGTCGGTGAAATCCGGCGTATGCTCCATCAGTCCGGCCATATGAACCAATGCCAGGGTATAAAAACGGAACTGGGCAATATAGGTGGCCCCGGTTTGACGGTTCAGGGGACCTTCGGCCATAAATTCAGTGCCGATCACGCCGATCTGGAAAGTCTGTTCATGCTTTTCATTGTTCCCCGTCCTCAGGTTGAGATCAAACACCCCCGAGAGCGCATTTCCATATTCAGCCGGGAAGGCACCGGTAAAAAAATCAGAGCGTCCAAGCATATTATTGGTCAGCATATTGATCCCGCCTCCGGAGTAACCGATCTCCCCGAAATGATTCATATTGGGAACCTCTATCCCTTCCAGCCTCCAGTGGAGTCCCTTGGGACTGTTCCCCCGGATGACGATCTGGTTCTGGCCATCATTGGGGCTCGCCACACCGGCCAGGGATACAGCCGCCCTGGAAATATCATTCATGGTACCCGGGCAATAGGTCAGGTCTTCGGCTGACAGGGGGATGGTGCTGATCACTGACAGGTCATTTACGGGTTTGAGTTTATCGATCTTATGCCTGATGGTCACCTCCCCGATATCCAGGATGGATTCTTCAAGCTCGAATGCAAGGATGGTTTCCTTGCCGGAATGGACCAACAGGCCGGGAAGACTTTTGCCTTCATATCCCATGCAGGATACTTCAAGCTGATGCCTGCCAACCGGGATCTCTTTCAGGCGAAAATTCCCGTCAAGATCGGTGACGGATCCTTTCAGGGGACTGGCAATATATACGTTTACCCCGGGGATGGGAAGCCCCGAATCCTTGTCCACGATCCTTCCCCTGACTGTCTGGGTGAGTCCAATATTTTCTTTTCTGGGGATGAGGAGGATCTTGCCTTTTTTCTCGATGTAGTCCACCGGAACCTCATGTAATAAATGATCCAGGGCTTCTTTAACCGTATATTCGCCCGCCTTGATGACTACCTGTTTTTGAACCGGGATACTGCTCCCGTAGGTGAATGTGAATTCCCCTTCCCTGCTGATGACCTTGAGCGCCTGTTCAAGGGTGGCAACCAGGATCATACCGTCTGTTTCCTTGAATGCTATCCCGAGTACCAGTGCCATTTCTTCCAGCACCTCGGCTATTTCCTGGTTTTGATAGGTACCGGTCAGTGCCAGGGTTGTCCAGTCCATTCTGCTGAGCGCCCCGCTCCCTGTATAATAATAGATCATGAATCCCGCGGCAAACACCAGCAGGATCATGGCAGCCACAAGGATTATCCTGAAGGCCAGGCTTCTGGTCTTATTGATGGGCGAAGGCGCTGCTGTTTGCTGTGAGAATCCGAATCTTCCACGGAGCGAGTCCCAATCCCTGGCTGTATCAATACGCTGAAAATCTTTGATACCACCTGACAATTTCCATATTTTTTCCATCTGCTCCAGGTATTCCTTTTTTACAGGATCGGCTTCAATGGCAAGACGGATGGCTTCGGCATCCTCACCGGAAAGATCTCCCGTGAAATATTTGATCAACAGGTCATCATCCATATTATTTGCATGTAGGTTTTTCATGGGGCCTTCTAAAGCTATGACAACTTTATAGGTTAATACACGTACCGAAGGTGATATATTTCTGTTCCCGTAAAATTAAAGATTGTCCCTCAGCGACTTAAGAGCTTTGCTGATCTGGGTCTCGACGGTTCGTATGGAGAGGTTCATTTCATCTGCGATCTCCCTGTTGCTTTTCCCGTCCACGCGGCTCAGGATGAATATCTGCCTGCACCTGCCCGGGAACTTTGAAACGATCTCAAATATCCGGGCTTCCAGTTCTGTAGTTTCTATTTTTTCTTCGAGGTCCTCGACCTTACCATTTTCTGAATGGATGATCAAACTTGAGTGTTTTTACCTGACGGCCTGATGCCTGATATGGTTCAGGCACCTGTTTTTCACAGCACTGTAAAGGTATGATTTAAGTGAAGTCTGGATGCTTATCGACCGGCGGGATTCATATATGCTGAGAAAAAGATCCTGTACCAGGTCCCGAGCGACTTCAAGGTCTCCGATGTATTTCATGGCAAAGACCACCAGTTTCCGGTAAAACCGTTCAAAGAGCTGCTGATATGCACTTTCCCTTCCGGATCTTAATCCTTCGATGATATGATGATCTTCTTTTCGTGCCAACGCTTCAGGCCGTCCTTGAGCTTCAAAATTATGAAATCCGCCAGTCTTTAAGAATTTATTCTAAATTACAATCCCGCTTTTACACCGGATATCCCTGATAGATCACAACTCCCATGCGACCATGGTATCTGGTCTAAATACCATCTAATTAATCCTGCTGCATGAACCTGTTTAATTTCGTACATTTCACTGAAAACCAACATTTAATACATGCGACATGGAAACATATCTGATTGAGGTTCCGCACGAAGCCACAGAGGCTGCATGTGCCAATGCAGTTAGGATATTCCTCGAGACAGGATCCCACTTCCTCGCGAATGCAGATTGGGGTTGTGAGGATGATGAGCATAAGGCATGGTTGCTGGTAGATGTCGACAACAGGCAACAGGCCCTTCATATCATTCCACCGGGATTGAGAGCCAATGCCAGGATTGTGAAACTGCGTAAATTCACCCGGGAGGATATCAAAGAATACCTGGAAACCGGTTACATAAAACCGTAGTGGTAGATCACCTGTTTTTTGGCAAAAAACTTCTTCTTTTGTTTCGTTTGGGCACAGCTCCGTGGACACTGGCACCGGTCCAGGTAAATCCGCTGTTCCTTTCCTTGTAATAGGCTTTTATCTTGGCCCGGCCTGTTTTATCGCCGGGGTCAATCTTCTCGTCTTTCAGTTTCTCCTGCAGGTCCCTGTCCCGCTTCATACGTTCCAGGAATTCTTCGAATTTTCTCTTCGCTGCACGGTTTTTCAACATCCCGGCAGCAAAGAACAGGACAATGCTCATGATGGCCAGAGGGAAACTGATCCGGATGGATGGCATATCCATCATGTATCCCAGGGTTGACCAGAAGAACATGACCACAGCGATCAGACCGGTAAATACAAACAGGCTTCTCATATTACTGCATTGATTCCCAATAGGCGGCACATTTTTCATATTCTGCCTCCTTCAGGATAGCGAAACCAAGTTCAATGGCCCTGTAAAAATCTGCACATGCCTCCTCCTTTTTGCCGAGCCCATATAAGGCCAGTCCACGTAAAAAATACGCATTCCTGTTATCATGTTCCAGCGCGATCGCCTTATCGCAATCATCGACCACACCCTGCAGATCATCCGGCATCCTGGTCCCGGCCCTGTTCACAAGCACACGTGCATCGGATGGATCATGCCTGATATACTGATCAAAATCCTGCCTGGCCAGGTCGAGTTTACCAATGGCCATATACATCCTGGCCCTGTTCAGATAATCTTCGGGATCTGCTGAGCCGGTCATTTCATCTGATAGTTTTGAGAGTCTATCATTGAAATCAGGTCGTACCCAGAATCCCATGGTTGATCGTAATCTCCCCGCACAATTATCCTCGATCAAATCAAATGCAATGTAATAGTCACTTGCATAAATTCTATATTTCCCCGGTTTGGGACAGGTTACACCCTCCTTGTCATTAAATACGAGCTGATCACCTTCCACTTTGTATTCAGAGGTGATCTCTATAGATTGATCGTTTCCGAAATCGCCTTCAACCATTCCGTCGATCCTGAATGTCAGGGCCACAGGTCCCATCGGACCAATCCTGACCCATTGTCCGGTAACATCTATATCATCGGTCATAGCTGGCTTATGACCAGGGTGGATTATCACTGATATGAATGCCAGGAAAAGAAAAAGCATGTATTGCATGGCTGTTGTTTTTAGGTTAATCTTTTACTGAAGCTGATATATTTTTTTATTCGGAATTTTGAGCAAAACCGAATCAATGCTTGAGGCACTGCGGAAGTATTCCACTGCCCCGGTTGAATCAGTGGCTATCCCATAGAACAGATAACCCCTGTAAGCGTACGACGGCATGGTAATCCCGAAGAGGTTGTCATCCATTTTCATCAGTGGCAGGGTGATGGGCCTGTCGGCAAAGTTCTCGTAATACATGGATATGTATATCCTGTCACTGCTCCATGACGGATCAGGAGAAACCTGGAGGGTCAGTTCATATAATTTTGGCTTGCCGCCGGGTAATTTCGTCCGAAAATGCGAATGAATAAAAACAATCATGAAAGATCCCAGGATCAGGCTTACGGCCAGTGTATTTTTCATAGACCGGGTAAGCAGAAGGATCACCAGGACCAGCAGGTCAAATCCCAGGATAAAGAGGATGAGGAAAAAGAGGTAATTCTTTACCAGGTGGTACAGCGGAAAGGTAGCGATACTGACTGCAGCCAGCAGTAAATTGAATCCTGAAAGGCATCCCAGCCAGCGCATTTTCCGGATCTCCACTGGTTCAATGGCTGATTTGAATTCACCCATATAGTAGATCAGGCATAGCAGGGAGAAGAAGAACCATCCAAATACGGTCAGGTCCACACCATGCCCACGGGTGCTGAAACCAAAATTCCTGGAGAGGAATATCAATAAAATGCCTGACAGGGTACCCACAAAACTCAGTCCTGCCAGGACCGAAAGCCAGGTATTTCCTTTCCTGATGTGTCTCTTGCGTAAAAAGTCAATGGCTATCCTCAGGTATACTGTGCCCAGAATGATGAATGCAACCAGGCCGATCCAGCTGCCGATCCCTAGGAGGTTGATGATCCAGCTGGCGGCAAACAGGAGGAAGGCGAAAAGCAGCAATTTTTTTATACCTACGTACCTGTGATTCAGGAACTGCTGCACATCCCTGTGGGCGGTACTGATATCAATGTCCGATCGCTCGCGGGATATTTGCCCGTAGGCATCTTCAAAACTCAGGCCCCTGTTCATCATGGTTTCCACATCGCAGCAAACATGGTCAACCCACTCATTGAAAAGGAATGAACGGGACAGTGTCCTTTTTTTCAGGTCATTCCTTATGAAATCAATTTGATCTTTATTCAGGAAGGCCATACGGCGGGTCTTAATAAAACAGGTTTTTCATTAAATCAATATATTCGCGTAACTCAGACATCCGGCTGTCAGATTCCTTTTTTCCTTTTGGCGTAAGAGAATAATACTTACGGATGCGGTTGTTTACGTTTTCTGTTTCTGTCCGTAACAGTCCATCGGCCTCCAGTTTGTGCAACACAGGATAAAGGGCGGCAAAGGTCAGCTTGATCCTGCCTGAGGATTTCTCATCCAGGACCTGTGTGATCTCATAACCGTACATTTTGGGAAGTGTCCGGAGCAGGTGCAGCACCATGTACTTAAGTGTCCCTTTTATTAATTCCCGGGGGATCATGGGACAAATATATATAATGTTTTTGAATATACAAAAATATTATATATATAATTTTAAAAGCTATTATGTTGCAGGCTGATGAGAAGGTCATTCCGACAGGGCAAAATGCAAAGCAGCCCTGGCCAGGATACGTGTAGAATCCAGGACCGGCAGGGAGGATTCACCGGGAAGAACGATCAGCGGAATTTCTGTACAACCAAGGACAACAGAATCACATCCATTGCTTTTAAATTCACGAATCAGGTCCAGGAAATAATTTTTGGAACCGGGTTTTATATCCCCATATACCAGTTCATTGAAAATAATCCTGTCAATCTTCTCCCGGATTTTTTCATCGGGGATTGCATAACCGAGCCGGTATTTAGCATATGCATCCGGATATACCGGGCCGGTCATCAGGTATTTTGTACCCAGGATGGCAGATTTTGTATACCCCTTGCGTCTTGCTTCCCTGGCCACTTCTTCCGCGATGTGGAGCCACGGGAGGGGGGATTGCTGCTGTACATCTTCAAAAACCTGATGGATGGTATTATCCGGTGAGATCAGGAAATTACAGGCCACAATACCGATATGTTTTGCCATGAACGGGAATTTGGTTGAAGGGTAAAGATAAAAAAAAACCCCCGTCCCAAACCGGTTTTACCGGACAGGGCAGGGGCAGTGGGTTATCATGAAAAAGTTTACTTCTCTTTTTTCTTCTTCTCTTTTATTACTTCCACTTCAACTTCCTTTTCCACTTCTTTCTCAGATTCATCCTCGACTTCGACAATGACCTTTTTAACCACCTTTACGTCCTTATCACCTTTTTTGATCACATATACATTGACATCATCATCATCCCCTTCGGTCCATTCCATATGCTCATCGTCAGCAATGATGATCAAATGGCCACTGCCTTTTTTCACTTTCTTGATCTGGATCTTTTCACCGTCCTCATCAGATTCAATGATCATGATTTCATGGTCTCCTTCACCCTCATGTTTGAAATGCATCTCATGATCTTCGTCCTCTTTCTTCATCTTCGCATCTCCACCTGCCAGGTGTTCGACCATTTTCTTAACCATGTCAGGATCCTGTCCCTCCTTTAGTTCGAAAGTTGTATCGGTAGTTACCTTGCCATCTTCTTTGATGGTTATGTGAACAGTTGTCGGTTCGTCCTCCTGGGCGGTTGCCTGGTTGGTGGAAACCGTTATGACGAGGCAAACAGCAAGCGAACAGGACAATAATAATTTTTTCATAACGACCAGATTAGGTTAGGATTGATTTGATACAAATCTAAGATCAATTTAGCTTAAGGAGGCTTAATGAATGTTAAAGATTGTTAAAAGTAGATACATTAGTGAGACTCAGAATTATCTTTGCATGTAGATGAGCCGGAAATTTCTTTGGATAATAGCCATTTTTATGGGATTTGCCATGATCGCCCTGATCATAGTACAAGCCTATTGGATCAGTAATGCCTACCGCCTTAAGGAAAAGCAGTTCAGCCAGCTGGTCAACCGTGCCTTGTATAATGTCGTCAGCGAGATCCAGGAAAGGGAAACCATATGGCATATCATGGATGAGGCAGAGGTATTTGATAGCACCTGGCAGGAAGAAATGGCCTTCTGGGAGCAATACAACTTTGATATCAATGCCAGCATAGGTCAGGATGGCAAATTTGATCAATCCCTGCATTTCTCCCAGCGATCCAGTCCCGGTCAACAGCAACATAAGCTGACCATTATCGCTGACGATACTGTCTTGCAAATCAAGCAGGATCCCGGGATTGTGTTTGTGGATACAGGATATGGAGGCAATATCCACCTTTATCAGCCGCAGATCCGAAAGAAAATCGAGAAAAAAATGGCTGAAAACAGGATATTCATTGACCGGATCATGGAACGTATGATCTCACCTGATGCACCCATAGAGAAGCGGGTAGATCCTGATCATCTGGACCAGGTCATCCGCCGGCAATTTTTGAATAGCGGCATTGACCTGGACTATGAGTTTGCCATTCTGCGCGGGAATATGGATTTTGCATACAAAAGCAGTGGTTATTACTACGATGATGAGATGGAACACTTTGGTACCGCACTCTTTCCAAATGATTTTTTTTCGAGGACAGGGTATCTGTCCCTCTATTTTCCCAGGAAAACGAGCTTCCTGCTTAAATCCCTCGGGTTCATGGGAATATCCTCCATCATTCTGACCCTAGTCATTATTCTGAGTTTTACTGTGACCATATTCATCATTTTCAGGCAAAAGCGTCTTTCAGAAATAAAGAATGACTTTGTCAGCAACATGACCCATGAACTGAAAACCCCCATATCCACCATTTCCCTGGCTTCCCAGATGTTGAATGATAAAACCATACCCACCGAGTCAAAGAATTATGATAATATTTCACGCATCCTAAGGGATGAAAGCAAACGGCTGGGTTACCAGGTGGAAAAGGTGCTGCAGATGGCCATATTTGACCAGGGCAGGATCAAACTGAAAAAGAAAAAAACCGATATCAATGAGCTGATACATAATGTAATCACTAATTTTACCCTTCAGATTGAAGACAAAAATGGTGAAATCGAGGAAGATTACGCTGCAGATAATGCCGTCATCCACGTTGATAGCGTTCATTTTACCAATATGATCTCAAACCTTGTGGACAATGCTATAAAATATTCCGTGGAAAAACCTGCCATAAGTGTCAGCACCCTGAACCGGAATGAAAAACTGATCATACGTGTAAAGGACAACGGAATAGGTATAAAGAAGGAAGATCAGCGGAGGATATTTGAGAAATTCTACCGGGTTCCGACCGGTAATGTACATAACGTTAAGGGATTCGGGCTGGGATTAAGTTATGTCAAGAAAATCGCGGAGGAACACCATGGTTCAGTTAGCCTGAAAAGTGAGCCCGGCAAGGGCACGGAATTTGAAATCTCTCTCCCAGTGAATTCAAAATAAAACCAGGGTATGAACACAGCACAAACCAAAATTTTACTGGCCGAGGACGATGAAAACCTGGGCTCTCTTCTGAGGGAGTATCTTCAGGCGAAATCATACGAAACACACTGGTTAACGGACGGGGAGAAAGCTTTTAAAAGCTTTGAGAAAAACAAATACGATATCTGTATCCTGGACATCATGATGCCCATCAAGGATGGGATCACACTTGCCAAAGAGGTTAGGATGATCGACCCTGAAATACCGATCATTTTTCTGACAGCCAAATCGATGAAGGAAGATGTGCTGGAAGGTTTTTCCGTAGGGGCAGATGATTATATGACCAAACCTTTCAGCATGGAAGAACTGATCTACAGGATCGAGGCCATACTAAGGCGAACGCATGGCAGCGGCAAGCAGAACAAGCAAACCGAATTCGAAATAGGCCGCTATCATTTTGATGCCAACAAACAATTGCTTACGCTTGACAGCAAATCAGTGAAACTTACCACCAAGGAGAGTGAGCTGTTAAAGCTTCTTTGCAACAATGCCAATAACGTGCTGGAGAGGAATTTTGCTTTAAAGTCCATCTGGATCGATGACAATTATTTCAATGCCAGGAGCATGGATGTTTATATAACCAAACTCCGTAAGTATTTAAAAGAGGATCCTGCTGTGGAAATCCTGAACATCCATGGCAGGGGATACAAGCTGATCATGTGATCAGCCCGGAACAAGCCTCTGCCTATTGCAGCAATTTCTTTCTGGATTTCAGCGTGGTGGGATCGATGAGGAAGGCCAGGATGACCCCGTCGATGCTATTTATCTTTTCTAACAGGGATTCCAGCCAACCTTCATCCATATCACCGGAGATCTGCAACAGGTAATCCAGATTTGTCATTTCTTCCAACAGGTATCCGTTCACTGATCTGTTGGAGATTAACCTGTATTGCAGGAGGGTTTCTTCATCGAAATATTCAAATTGCGAAAAGGTCTGTTTATCATCCAGGCGTTTATGATAAATCTCGAGGTTATCCATCCTCACCAGGTTGATGCCAAGGATTTGATTTAATGACCAGCTGAGCCTGTAATCATTTTCTGCTGAGGAAATCCCTGCAAGTCTGAAGCGATAATCCTCTTTTTCAGTTAGTTTATGGACCTTTTTCGGCATCGTTAACAGGTATAATATCAATGATCTATATGGCTGAGTGCCTGTTCCGCTGCTTTTTGCTCCGCTTCTTTCTTCGAATGGCCCCTGCCGGTTCCCATTTCCTTGTCCGCCAGCATGAGCTGTGCAGTATAATGGGGTATATTGGATCCTTCATTAGTATCCTCTTTACTGACAAAACTGATTTCCTGTTTGTTTTTCTGTGCCCATTCAATGATTCTGCTTTTGAAATCTGACTCTTTTCTCGACAGCCTCTCAAGATCCACGTACTTATTCAGGACTTTTCTTATCACATATCTTTTGGTCCGAACATAACCTTTATCCAGGTATATAGCCCCGATCAGGGCTTCAAAAGCATTTCCCAGCAGGTTGTTATTTGTCTGGTCCGAACCGGTCCGGGATACCAGCAGTGGTGCTATCCCCAGGCTGGCAGCCAGTTTGTTCAGCATCTTCCGCTTTACCAGCTTTGCCCTCAGTTGTGTAAGAAAGCCCTCATCCCTGTTGGGAAAGCGGGTAAAAAGATAATCTGCGATGATGGCATCTAGGATGGCATCCCCAAGGTATTCCAGGCGTTCATTATTGATCACCTGTCCATCTGTATGGGTGGTTGAGGCAGACTTATGGATGAAGGCAATTTCATACAAACGTTGTTTCCCGGGCAGAAAGCCCAGGATACGAACCACCTTAAAATAAAAGTCCCTGCCTGACGAAAAGATATTAAAAACCAGTTGGATATAGGATCTTATCACGAAGATCAGGACATTTTCTTAAATAAGACAGATGTATTGTGTCCCCCGAATCCGAATGTATTGCTGAGGGAAACATTAATCTCCCGTTCCTGGGCTTTGTTGAGCGTGAGATTTAGCTTATTGTCAACCTCGGGATCAGGTGTTTTATGGTTGATGGTTGGTGGAACGACTCCATGCTTGAGTGCAAGGATGGCAGTAATGGATTCAACAGCCCCTGCAGCGCCCAGCAAGTGGCCAGTCATGGACTTGGTGGCACTGATGTTCAGTTTGTATGCATGGTCTCCGAATACCTCCTTGATGGCTTTGGTTTCAGAGATGTCACCCAGGGGGGTGGCTGTACCGTGAACATTGATGTAATCTACTTCTTCAGGTGCCATTTTGGCATCTTTCAAGGCACGTTGCATGACCAGGCGGGCACCTTCCCCATCAGGGTGGGGAGCAGTAAGGTGGTATGCGTCTGCAGACATGCCACAACCCACCAGTTCAGCATAAATTTTTGCGCCCCTCTTGA
This sequence comes from Bacteroides sp. SM23_62, assembly GCA_001303955.1. Classification (GTDB taxonomy): domain Bacteria; phylum Bacteroidota; class Bacteroidia; order Bacteroidales; family SM23-62; genus SM23-62. The sequence continues at coordinate 13,411 of LJUP01000230.1, forward strand.
GGGCATGTTCATATTCTTCCAGCACCAGTGTTCCGGCACCTTCTCCCATCACAAAGCCATCCCTGGTTTGATCAAATGGACGGGAAGCCGTTTTGTATTCATCGTTATTCGTTGACATGGCCTGCATGGAATTGAAACCTCCGTAACCGCTTTCGATCACTGTCGCTTCAGAGCCACCGGCGAAGAACATGTCTGCATATCCGATCCGGATGTAAGTAAAAGCATCAATAATGGCATTGGTCGAGGAAGCACAGGCTGAAACTGTCGCGAAATTTGGTCCACGGAATCCATATTTCATGGAAATGTGGCCCGCCGTGATGTCGGCAATCATTCGGGGGATGAAAAAGGGACTGAACCTCGGGGTTCTGTCACCTGCGAAATAATCCTCCATTTCGTTCTGATAGGTCAGCATGCCCCCGATACCCGAGGTGTAAATTACCCCTACCATGTCCTTATCGATGCTCTCCAGATCAATATCAGCATCCTGGAAAGCTTCTGTTGTCGCCACCAGCGCATATTGAGCGAAAGGATCAAGCTTTCTCAGTTCCTTCCTGTCAAAATGCTCTGTCGGATCAAAATTTTTAACTTCACAGGCAAATCTGGTCTTGAATTTCCCGGCATCAAAATGTGTGATCCAGTCAGATCCACTGACACCGTTCTTCAGACCTTCCCAAAACTCCGGTATATTATTACCAATAGGAGTCAGGGCACCAAGTCCGGTCACAACCACCCGCCTCAGTTCCATACCTGTAAGATTTGAAAGAAATTACTTTGCGTTATCTTCTATATATTTGATGGCCTCTCCAACCGTACTGATACTTTCAGCCTGGTCGTCGGGTATACCGATGTTGAATTCTTTTTCAAATTCCATGATCAGCTCAACTGTGTCAAGGGAATCAGCTCCCAGATCATTTGTGAAGCTAGCTTCGGCGGTTACTTCATTTTCATCAACGCCTAACTTATCTACGATGATTGCTTTTACTCTGGATGCAATGTCAGACATAGTTCTAAATTTTAATTAATACTTAGGTTTATTTTCAAAAATAACGGAGCAAAGAAATGTAATTCTCCGATAAAAATAAAATATTTTAGCATTTTTCAGCCATAAAATACCCTAAAATGCTATATTTTAGGACAAGGTTGAATGATATAATATCCCGGTAAAATAATGAAAAAAAAGATTGCCATTTTTGCCTCAGGTTCAGGCACAAACGCCGAAAAGATCATGTCTCACTTCCAGGATCACGAACTGGGGGAAGTGGCCCTGGTACTGTCCAACAAACCTGATGCATTTGTCCTGGAAAGGGCCAGGAAATTTAATGTGCCTGCCCATGTTTTTGACCGGGAACGTTTTTACAACAGTACGGAAATCCTCGACCTGATGATTGATGCAGGGATCTCCCTGATTGTCCTGGCAGGATTTCTCTGGCTGGTGCCCGCAGACCTGATCCGGGCCTTCCCGAACCGGATGATCAATATCCATCCTGCCCTGCTTCCAAAATACGGTGGCAAAGGTATGTACGGGAGATATGTACATGAGGCGGTAATCAATAATAAGGAAAAGGAATCCGGTATTTCCATTCACTATGTAAATGAGGTGTATGATGATGGAAAGATCATCCGGCAGGAAAAATGCGAAGTAAAACCGGATGATACGCCTGAATCATTGGCCCAGCGGATACATCTGCTTGAACACAGGTATTACCCGTTGGTTATTGAGGAGCTCCTGCAAGGGCTGGACTGGCCGCCTGGATCATTGAATCGGGAAAAGAAATCTGATCCAGCGCCCTGATGGTAAGCATCCTGATGGAGTCATAAGCAATGAGGTTCTCCTGCCTGACGGGTTCAACCGGTGGCGCTTCTACCTTAAGCGGATCAACAGGATAACCATTTTTGTAAAACCGGAAATCAAGATGTGGACCGGTGGAAAGACCGGTACTGCCAACATATCCGATAACATCTCCCTGCTTGACAAAGGCTCCAGTTTTCACCCCTTTTCCATACCGGCTCAGATGCAGGTATGCCGTAGCGTAGACACTGTTGTGCTGGATCTTGACCATGTTGCCATTTCCTTTGCTGTAACCTGTCTTGATAACCTTTCCATCACCAATGGTAAGCACAGGTGTCCCGACCGGGGCGGCATAATCAACCCCGAGATGAGGCCTGCGTATTTTCAGGATGGGATGCAATCGACTGTGGGAATACCTGGAACTGATGCGCGAATAGCGTAAAGGTGCCTTCAAAAAAGCCTTTCGCAGGCTGTTGCCCTCCTGGTCATAGAATGATTCCAGACCATCCTGAATAAACGGAATGGCATAAAAATCATGATTGGCATGGTGAAAATAGGCCCCATGGATGCGACCCAGCCCTATATAGGATGTATCCACATAATGCTCATCAAAATCCACACTGAACCTGTCACCTGCCTGGAGACCGAAAAAATCTATGGTCCAGGCATAGATCTCAGACAATTCAAAGGCCAGCATAGGATCCAGGTCATTATCCAGCATGGTATTCCACAGGGAGGTCGCGATAACACCTGAGGCTTGTTTTGTCCTGATGCTTATCTCTTTCTCCTGATGCACGACATGTAAACTGTCATGCAGATTGAACAGCACATATTCCACGGGTGAATGCTCATATACGAAATACTGGACCGTATGTGTGCTATCCAGTGAACAGAATACCTTGTATGGATTGCCACGCCTTATTTTCCTGAGGTCGAAAACACCCCTTGAAGCTTCTGCAAGGTAGTGTATGGTCCTGCCATCGGCACCGAAATCATTCAGTATGATTGACAGGGTCTGGTCCCTTTTCACTATCCCTGAAACAGTGTAAAAAGAGTCAACCGGCAGGCCATACTCTCTTATAACAATCTTCTCTTTGTCAAGGCTGTCCGGTGATTCCTGGATAAGTATCCCTTCCATCTGCTCCATGGGTCTGGTGATCAGAACCACTGTGACGGCAATGGCACCTGCCAGCATGATCAGCAATCCTATGCTTACGAACTTGCGCACTACTCTATTTCACTTGTCAGATCACAACGTTTATGATCCTTCCTTTTACGACAATAATCTTTTTCGGTTCCCCTCCATTCAGCCATTTGGCTGCAGCTTCATGGTTCAGCACCTCCTGTCTGACCTCTTCATCAGGCATGGAAAGGGGCAACTCCAGTTTAAACCTGAGTTTCCCGTTAAAGGATACCGGGTACTCGAAAACATCTTCCTTCAGGTATTCTTCATTGTATTCTGGGAATGGCTGGTCGGCAATGGTCGGGGCCTCCCCGTGAATGCTCCATATCTCTTCTGCCAGATGGGGTGCAAAGGGTGACAGTACCCTGGCAAAGGTTTTGGCTGTCTGTTGATTCACCCTGCCCTTCTTGATGCAATTATTCGTAAAGATCATCATCTGGGATATGGCCGTGTTGAAACGCAATCCTTCAATATCCTGCTGGACCTTTTTAATGGTTTTATGAAGGGATTTGGTGATCTCCGGATCTTCCTCATCCTGGTGTATATTATTCAGGTCGGCAAAGAACCTGTAAGCACGGACCAGGAAGCCAAAGACACCTTTTACCCCCTGCTCTGTCCATGGTTTGGTAGCTTCCAGCGGTCCCATGAACATTTCATACAGGCGCAGTGAATCGGCCCCGTAGTTTTTCACCACATCATCGGGATTGATGACATTTTTGAGGGACTTGGACATCTTGGCCACGATCTGTTTCAGTTCCTCCCCGGTCTGGGAATGATAGAATTTTCCGTACTTCTCCCTCACCAGGTCAGTGGAAACCTTGGCACCGGTTGCCGATTCGTAGGCAAATGCCAGGATCATTCCCTGGTTGAACAGGCGGCTAAAGGGCTCATCGGTGGAGACTATGCCCAAGTCAAACAGGACCTTGTGCCAGAACCTGCTGTAGAGTAAATGCAGGACGGCATGCTCAGCCCCGCCGATGTACTGGTCGACGGGCATCCAGTATCTTTCAGCTTCCTGTGAGAAAGGTTCCTTGTCATTGCGGGCATCTGTAAACCTAAGGTAATACCAGCAAGACCCGGCCCACTGGGGCATGGTATTGGTCTCGCGGCGTCCCTTCCGGCCCCTGGCATCCGTTACGTGCAGCCAGTCCCCCGCATTGGCCAGCGGTGATTCCCCGTTATCTCCTGGTGTATAGTTATCCAGTTGAGGCAGCTCAAGAGGCAGTGCCTCTTCATCCATCACCTCGATCTCCCCGTCTTCCCAGTGGATCACAGGTAAGGGCTCACCCCAGTAGCGCT
>LJUP01000023.1 GCA_001303955.1 Bacteroides sp. SM23_62
AGCTGCATTCAATTCTTCAGGAGTTCCTTTCATCATATCGCCTGATGCAAACCCGGGCCGGTCTGGATGCATTAACAGAACAGACATAAATCCCCCGGGATCATACATGAGCATCCCGAACATATGCTCACCATAAGGATATAAAACATCACCCTGGGTACTTTTTCCAGACAGCGAAATATACTTCCAGGTACCCGTCAATTGATTTTCTCTGGCTGAAATAATTTTGTCCTTTTCGTTTTTGGATCCATTGCAGGCGGCCATGACAATCATGATGATGATAACAGCTGCTTTAGAAGACAATGATTTCATCATTTAAGCACTTTATTTAAACAAATTACAAATAAAAATACTTCTCTTAACATTCACTCCCGAACTTTCTACCTTTAGTCCACAGGGCGGATTGATACCTATTGGGCAGGTGTATACTCTTCCACCCAGCCGACAGCAGGATGCGGTGGTGTAACGGTGAGTGCACCGCCAATATAATATATCTTTACACCAACGGCACAGGCTGCTGCGATCCTTGGTTCCGGCATGCTGATTCCGTCTGACCAGCTGTCAGATACGGGATCATAGATCTCGACGATCGGTTGCAAATCATAGCCTTTGCCACCACCTATGGCAAATATCCTTCCTTCTACAACACTGGTAGCCGGAGCAACTCTTGGGGTTGGCATGTCGGCCTTGCGGGTCCATGTATCTGTCTCCGGGTCATAAACTTCCACTGTGGAAAGAACCTGGTCGGGAGATCCGGTTGAACCTCCTATCGCGTATATTTTTCCATCCATTACACTGGCGCCAAATAAAAACCTGGCAGTAGGCATATCCGCTTTCCTGGTCCATGTATTCGTCGCAGGGTCATAGGCTTCCATGACAGCCAGGGCCTGGGGTATTTTGGCCGCCCCTCCAATGGCGTAAATGATCCCATCCATCTCACAGGTGGCCAGCCCGAGCCGGGGAGTCGGCAAGTCGGCCATTCTGGTCCAGCTATCTGTTGCCGGGTCATATTTTTCTACGATGGATAGTCCGGGTTGCTGGTAATTAACATATCCGCCAATGGCATAGATCTTTCCGTCAACAACACTGGTCGCATGCTGCCGCCTGCCGGTGGGCATAGGTGCTCTGACAGACCATGTATCGCTGTCAGGATCATAAACCTCAACGATATGCAAACCTGGTGCATTGGCTTTCTCATATCCGCCGATGGCATAGATCTTGCCTTCAACGACACATAATGATTGGCCTAGCCTGGGGGTGGGCATATCAGCCTTGCGGGTCCACTGGTCAGACTGACTATAGCAGATGAAAGACCATAACAGGATCGCCAGGAAAGCCAGGGTGATGCTGCACAAATTAATTCGTTTCATTTTACAAAGTTTTATGGTGACTGTAAAACTTGAGACAGACTTTTGTTCCTGATCCCTCAGCGGATTCGATGTTGATTTCCCCTTTGTGCAGTCGGATGATCTGGCGGCAGAGGCTTAATCCGATGCCCGAACCGTTTTCCCTGGTAATGAAAAAGGGGATGAAAACCTGGTCCAGTTTATCTTCCGGGATCCCTGGTCCATTGTCAGCGATTTCGATCACTTCCCGGCCATCTAATCCCTGTAAGCGTTGAGCAATATAAGTGGAATGGCGGTATTATCAAAGGTTTCAATGGCATTTTTAAGGAGGTCGATCATTTTTCCATGTAATAATATATGGTCTGTGCTTGTCTAGATTGATAATACGGATACACAGGCTGCTGTAGCCGGATCACTGCCTTTGCGGCAGGGATAACTATTTTTCTTTCATGCCTGGGAGTGCTGAACAGGGATATACTAAAATGGGTATAGGGCGGCCAGCAGGAATCCGGTCACTGCACTGCGCTATGAGTAAATAATAAAAATAGAGTAACTTGGTTTTTGATGTGGATTGACTTACATGCAGGGATTGAAAAATGAAGAAACCTGGTATAATGGTATTGATGCTGATTTGGGGACTGTTGTGGCCAGCCGGACAGACCCCTCTAATAGGGCAGACAACATCTTCTGTCAGGGCGGTGATCCGCGAAATCAATCCTTCAGTTGATCACAATCATTGCACTACCCGGCAGTTTCAGCATAAGACCTTCTTTCATGAAGGTGTATGGTTTGTCTTTTATAGTGACGGAGCAGATTTCTGCTATCAAACTTCTGATGACATGGGAGAAACCTGGCAACTGGCAAGAGAGCCCGTAGACCAGGCACCCAATGGTTCAAGCAGTTTTGATGTGATTAAAATAGGCAATAAGGTCTACATAAGCCATGCTTACTATCCGCTGGGGCGCTATGACGTGAACGCTCCTTATGCCAGAGATTCATCAAGAAGAGGGGAATACAGGACCGAGGGCCGGATCAAGGAAGGATGTATTGAAGGGCGGGAAATCCGTTGGGTGGTGGACAGGAATCCAGGCTTTACCATAGATTATTCAAACATTGTACGGGATTCGGAGGGATATTTCTGGATCTTTGCCAGGAAATCACAGCAAGGGATTGTTTATCGCAGTCAAAGGCCGGACAATACCGGGGATTGGATGCCTGAAAGCATCTGTCTCCCGGAAAAAGGGAGGCATGCTTTCAACGCCGCAGCGATGCACGATGGAGCACTTTATATTGTGTCCATGCTGACATCCGGCGGCAAACTTTACGGGAACCTTTATGATGGTCAGACCTGGGGGGAGGAGGCGGTGCTCATCTCGGATAATGTCACCAAAGTGGCCGGAGACGACCGGCGGCTCTCACTCGAGTTCGATCCTGTCCAGCAACGCTTGCACCTGATATATATTGATGCAGAGAGCATCCTTCGCTATCGCTTTCTCGATGCGCCTTATCAGCCTGAAAACTGGCAACCAGGGCTCGCCAATGCCGGATTGGAGCTTGCCAGGGATGTTTTTACCTGTGCATTGAGTATGGACACAACCCGGATACCATGTGATCTGCCAATCACCTATGGTCTGGAAAAACATGTAGGCAAAGACAGGCGTGAGAGAACGGGAGAATTATATGTACGGCGCTTTGACGGGCAAAATTGGCTGGGAACGGCTATTCTTATGAGCCAGCCCGGAACCATACATAACTGGTATCCTAGCGTTAACGAGGATTGCAGCGATGGCTTATGCATGATGTACTCCCGTTCGGTTGACCCCTCGGACCTGGGCAAGCCCCTGGCTGTCATGGTGAGCGTATCCCGGTTGAAGGATGACTGAAAGTGATGATTTTTTTCACTGGGAGCGGACTATTTCTTTTTCCTTCGCGATCTTCTGCTTATATAAACCACGATTCTCCAGACCAGGAGGCCGACAATCCAAAGGGGCCAAAGGTTGAGGAAAAACAATATGAAATCCACAAAACCCTGCCAGCCTTTGTGAAGTGATTTCTTCAATCGCTGACCGAAACCATCCCTGTCGGCCGGCTCATATTTGCGGTCCTTTTTCTGATAAATCCATATATTCAGGGTACTGTAACTGACCCTGTCATCCAGGTACCTGAGCCTGCCTTCCTTGGATTCGATTTCCTGCCTCACTTTTCCCAGCTTCTCCTCAATGTCGAGGATGTCTTTTACCGTCCTGGCCTGACCGAGCAGCTCCAGGTATCTTTTCTCCACCTGCCTTTCATTTTCCAGACGGATTTTTACATCATAGTACTGTTCCGTTACATCGTTGGCATTTACCGACTTGCTGACGATCTTATCAGGACCGGATTCGACGCCTGAAATGAATAGATCGAATTTCTCAGCCGGTATCCTGCATGTGAGATTATAACTCAGCTGGTCTTCCTGGTCATTAAAAGACTCCGAGGATATGTATCCTGAGTAGAAAACAACCAGGGTGTCCAGTCTTGTTCTGGAACTTTTCAGATCTTTTGATTCAATTGTCAGGTTGCCATTCCGGATGATTTTTTTCTCAAACCCTTCGGTTTCGGGTGGAGGGACTGGAACCGCTTCAGCAGAGGCAGACTGGTTGGCCACTACCCTGGTTTCGGAGGCTGCTTCATCGGCAAAATAGTAGACATCGCCCTGTTCTGCCTCTGGTACATTTTCCGTGGATTGGCCACAGCCCAGGACCAGGATAATCAGATGGTAAAAAATGATTGTTCTATACATTTTGGTTGGTATTTAACCTTTTGTTTTTTCTGGATATAATTTACGCAATAATCATTTTATCTGATCGGGTTTCCATATAAAAAAGATTAGCCTAATTTTATATTCCTGTAATACCGATAAATCAATGATCAATTCACAGGATTTTCGCAGATACGCACATGAATTCGTTGACTGGATGGCGGATTACCTTGAAAGTGTCGAAAAGCTGCCTGTTAAATCGCAGGTCAGTCCCGGGGAAATATACAGACAGATACCCGATAACCCACCCGATGAGGGAGAGCCAATGGATAAGATATTCCGGGATTTCCAGGAAATCATCCTGCCGGGGATGACCCACTGGCAAAGCCCCAATTACTTCGCCTATTTTACAGCAAATTCAAGTTATCCATCCGTCCTTGCCGAAATGCTGACATCCACCCTGGCAGCACAATGCATGGTCTGGGAAACTTCACCTGCCGCTGCAGAACTTGAAGAGAAAGTACTCAACTGGTTGCGTGATATGATCGGACTGCCGGAGATGTTTGAGGGGGTTATCCAGGATACGGCTTCCACCGCCACCCTGGTGGCGCTGTTGACGGCCAGGGAAAAGAATACCAGTTACAGGATCAATGAAACAGGTTTCCAGGCAAATAACTACTTCAGGATCTATTGCAGCAGTGAAGCCCATTCCTCCATTGAGAAAGGGGTAAAAATGGCAGGTTTCGGCAGGAGGGCCCTGGTCAAGGTGGAATGCGATGAATCCCTGGCCATCAGGCCGGAAAGTTTGATCAAGTGTATCCAAGAAGACATCAGCAACGGGTTCAGACCCCTCTGTGTGGTGGCTGCACTGGGCACCACAGGGACCCTGGCCATAGATCCGCTGCAGCCGCTGGCCGATATATGCAGGGAGTATGATCTCTGGCTCCATGTAGATGCAGCTTTTGCAGGTACGGTCCTGGTACTTCCCGAGCATAGATGGATGATTGAGGGCATCGAGCAGGTGGACAGTTTCGTGTTCAATCCCCACAAGTGGATGTTTACCAATTTTGATTGTTCAGCTTATTTCGTAAAGGATACCGAAGCCCTGGTCTTGACCTTTGAGATCCTTCCGGAATACCTGAAGACCGGTACACGTGGGAAGGTCAAGGATTACCGTGACTGGGGGGTGCAGCTGGGCAGGCGTTTCAGGGCCCTCAAACTTTGGTTTGTGATCCGCGATTACGGAGTAGAAGGCATCAGGCGGAAAGTGCAGGACCATATCACCTGGGCCCGTGAACTGGGCGAACAGATCCGGTCTGAACCCGGTTTTGAACTGCTGGATCCCCAGCATCTGTCACTGGTCTGTTTTCGATACCGTCCGAACGCTGCAAATTCACCGGAAGATATCAATGCAGCCAATATGGCCCTCATGCAAAAACTGAATGACAGTGGCCGTATCTACCTGACCCATACCAGGGTGTCTGGACTGGTAACCCTGCGTATGGTCATTGCCCAGACCCATGTGACACGTGAGCATGTGCAGGCAGCCTGGAAACTCATTCGTGAGACTGCTTTGGAAACGAAAACATAAATGGACGAATCGTATGCATAACAGGTGGACACTCGAAGGGAAAACAGCCCTGGTAACCGGCGGTACCAGAGGAATGGGACGTGCCATCGTGGAATCATTATTGTACTGGGGCGCGGAAGTTTTTTTTGTTGCCAGGAATGCGCAGGATATTGCCAGGATGGAGGGCGAACTGAAAGATCATTCAAAAAGCTGTCATGGCATACGGGCGGATGTAAGCCAGCAGACGGACCGGAAAAAAATTATTGATTTTGTGAACAACCAGGTACAAAAACTGGATATCCTGGTAAATAATGCCGGGACAAACATCCGCAAAAAGATCGAGGATTATACTGAGGAACAGGTCAGGCTGATAATGGATACCAACTTTATTTCCGCCTTCGATCTGTCGAGGAAGTTCCTGCCCAGGCTGAAGGCCTCCGGTGAGGCAAGTGTGGTTTTTAATTCCTCGGTGGCCGGGATCAATCACATCCGGACAGGTGCAGTTTACGGTGCCGCAAAGGCGGCTTTGATACAGCTGACCAAGAACCTGGCCGCAGAATGGGCGGAACACGGGATCAGGGTAAATGCCGTGGCACCCTGGTATATCAATACCCCGCTTGTAGAAGATATTCTGGCCGATGAAGCATTCCTGCAGGAAGTTCATGGCAGAACACCCATGAGAAGGGTGGGAGAGCCTCATGAGGTAGCAGACCTGGTTACTTTTCTGTGCATGCCGGCAGCATCCTTTATTACCGGACAAAGCATTGCGGTAGATGGTGGATTTACCATCAACATGTTTTAAAATTTCTGAAGATGGACTATCAAAAAATTCGCCTGCTGAGTTTTGATTGTTACGGTACACTGATTGACTGGAAAGAAAGCGTATTGAGCATCCTTGAATCATTTTTCAGGGATTCGCCGCTGACTTTCAGCCGGGAGGAATTATTCAGGGCATTCCTGGAGGCTGACCGGAAAATAATCTCGGACAGTTATCTTCCCTACCGGGAGATCCTTGCACAGGTGATTGAATGGATGGCTGAAAACCTCCGATTTTCCCTGGATCCTGCATCCAGGTACCTGTTGTCAGACCGTTTTTCAGAATGGAAACCCTTTCCCGATACGGTCAGGAGCCTGAAACAGCTGAAAGAAAATTTCCACCTGGCCATCATATCCAATGTAGATGATGAATTGTTCTCGATAAGCAACGAATTGCTTGAGGTGGAATTTGATTTCATTGTCACCGCCCAGCAAATCGGATCATACAAGCCCGACCACCGGAATTTTCTGCGGGCTCTGGAAGTTTTTAATATCGAAAAGCAGGAACATCTTCACGTTGCCCAGAGCATATATCATGATATTATTCCGGCTAAACAAATGGGCATTAACACGGTTTGGGTAAACCGCTACGGGGAACCGGAACGTACAAATCCCCTTGAGTTTCCTGACCTGGAAGTGCCTGACCTGCAAAGCCTGGTGAAAATCCTCAAGATTGAGAAGGCCTGAAACAGTTACTGGACCTTTACAATCCGTAAGGTTTTGGAGGCATTTTTTGAGAGATACCTCACAAGATAGATCCCCTGTTCAATTTCTTCACCTGATCCGTCCTTTCCATCCCAGGTAATCGTAATTTGCTCTTCTGCAGGATAATCGCTCAGATGAATGATCCGTACCATTTGTCCGGATGCATTATAGATCTGCAGGCTGGCATTTTCATCATACGCTTCCGAAGGGATCTCCAGTTTTAATGTGATTTCTCTGGAGAAAGGATTCGGATAGGCTGCCAGGGAGACAGCTGCAGGCGGAGACAATTCATCTTCGACATGAACCAACGCTTCATCCCTGAACTGGTCCTCCTGATCAACCTCCTCGATCACCATGCCAGGTTCCAGGGTCAGGAAGGCCGTATAATAGGTCAGGATACGGTTTTCCAGGCTCTCATTGATGATCTCACCGATGAGCTCATTGGTGGTTGCGGATTGTTCGAGGGACCGGATATACATGCCTGACCATATCTGCCTGGCTACCGTATCGCAAGGGTATATGTCCTCGCCCTGTACGGTGATCTCTTCCGAGAATGATTGATCATTGTATACGCCCGATAATATCAATTTGAACGGGAAGCTGCCGTTATACCGGCCTACCTGCAGGATGGGCCTGTTCAGGTAAGCCGTACTGCCTATCAGTCCGGTATTAAAACGGCTGTAACAGAATCCCTGCTCGAGGGTGGTGTACAGGTCAAAGGAACTGATGAAGCCCCCGGCGGACTGTACCAGTTCTTCAAGGTTCTGGCTTATGTCGTTCCCATTCCTTAGCGAGACGTAGTTCCCGTTGGTTTGCCTTGTCAGCAATCCGTAGAAATATTCATTGCCATAGTAATTTCTTCCACCCATCCATATCCCGTAATAATACAGGTTCAGGTCCAGCACATGGATCACGGGCCAGGGCTTGTAGGCGCCAAGGTCCTGGATCAGCTGGTTGGCCTCGGTATTGCTGACGATATTATGGTCATCCGAAATGATCAGCAGCGATCCATCGTTACCGGTAAATTTCATACCCTCTGCGATCAGCATGGGAAGTACCGTATAGGAGTTGATAAGATCATCCAGTGATTCAAAAACCTTGCTGATCGTATCACCATGGGCGGGAAGCCATCCGGTACTGGCTTTTTTGATCTCAATTCCGGATACCATGATATTGAATGAGTCGGTTTCCGACAGATTGTTCCTGATCGTGCTTTCCAGGATAGCCGAAAGGCTGCCCTGCGACCCTTTATAATCCACCAGGAAACAGATTTTTTTGGGTTCATCCACGTCAAGTAAAAGGGACGGCAGCAGGGCAAGCTGGTAATATCCCCCATCCCCGTTTGGATGGTGATTGACGAACAATCCGTTTTGCATGGGAGAATCGAACGCCAGTATTAAATTATTTTCCACCTCGCCCATCGGGAGGACCTTCCCAATGTTGACAGGATATTCACTTCCCGAGACTGACACAAGTTCAATGAGGGAATCAGTTTTAAGGGTTGGATTTTGCCAGACAGTATCGGTTTGTGTGAATATACTGACTTCCTCGGGCATTTGCCAGCCAACCCTGAGCAGGGTTACAGGCACCGGAACAGCTACCTGGCTGACTGACCAGCTGGCCGGGACCAGGTAGGTGATCTTTACCTTCCTGGGCGTGTTGCTGGTCAGGGGATATACCCTCAGCTCATAGGAAGTGGGACCGATCTTCGTGAGTATGCTGGGATCCCTGCGACGTTCCACAATCCCCTCATAGATGGCTGAGGCAGTCCACCGGTCCAGTATCAGCGCTTTTTCAGGTTCCCCCTCAATCCACAACCAGGAATCCGAGATCATGGCATTTGCCGGAAGATCGAAGTTATAGATGGCTTCAAGCTGGACAGATGAATCCGGCCCATACTCATCCGTAGCAAATGTCAGGTACATGCCGACTTCCATGAAGGCCCCCTTGGGATGGAAGGTGATATCGGCCTGGGTTATCTTGGAGGGCAGATCATACCATGGATTCATTGGATCAATGATCCGGAGATCATTCCATGCTTTCAGGTTGAAAAGTGCCGGAACAATGAGAAGAATAAAGAATAATATTTTACGCATTTTCAGGATAATTTGATTACTCCTCAAAGTTAGTAAAAACCAAGCCCTTTTACTATGCTGTACAGCCTGCAGCAGATACTGGTACTACGTGGCTATTCATTCTGGATTTGCAAGGTAACTTTTGGCGAGTTTTCTGCTTTTCGGACTTTCCGCGGAGTCAAGCAGCGAGGTGGCAAATGTCCTGATTTCCTGTTTGCGGCAGGTGACGGACCGGGCTTCAATAAAGGCCTCCAGCACAGCCCCTTTGATCAGGTCTTTATGTTTCTGTTCGGCGATGAAACGATCAATGTTGAGTAGGATGTCTTCAATTTTACTTATCAATCCGGGTTTGTGCAGCATGATCCGCCCCGATGCAAGGCATACATGACTGATAATCACCATACTTCTGTGATTGAGCAGTTGATAGTACTGATCGAAGATTTTTTCGAACCTGCCCTCTGAATCGACCCTGGTCAGGTCGGCCAGGATGTGGATGCCGACGAGAATATGATAGGTATTCTCGCTCTCCAGCTGGGACAGAAAGAAATCCCAGTAGGGATAAAATATGCCAGGTTGTGATTCTGTGAGTATTTTAATCGCCCTGTATGAGTTGTATCTGATGGTCTCATTCTTCTGGGTGAGGTTATCCAGGGCAGCGTCCATTACCTTTTCATCCTTGATGATCAGGGCTGCAAGGGATTTAATATCCGGTTGCTTTACACGGATATTATCCCGGAAATCATTCAGGGATCTGGTTTCCATGATCACTCAAATAACTTTAATACTCCGGGAAATACCCTGAATAGTAATTCTGATCCTATGGCACTAGACAGGAATCTCTCTTTCCTGCTGTTCAGCAGCAATTGTGTCCAGTTTGTGAAGCCCCCGTCCACCAGGTCCCAGGGCCTGCCTTCCAGATCCCTGAACCTGATCCGGAAGGCCAGGGGTGCATAATAATGGCGTGCTTCAGCCCTGTCGGGGACCTGCAAAAACCGAGCCTCCTTGAAAGATTCCCTCAATCTCCCAAGCATCTCTTCAAGAAGGAATGCACTGAATTTGCCAGAAAAGTCGCTTACATGGACCTCGGCTTCCCGGAGGATATTAAGTTTTGTGCAGAGTGTCAGGTAAAATCTGATATGTTCTTCGAGCTGGGCCATATCAAAGATAAAATTGCCTGTATCCCGCCCTGCACTTACAAGGGCAAAGACACGAAAATGGGCGCTGAACTTTTCTTCGTCGAAGCCCTGGGCGCGCAATAATCTGTGCGAGGAGCAGCATTTAATGGTTTTGGAAGATTTTGCATTACTGTCCAGGCATTCCCTTCTCATCAGTGCAGCCTTCAGGGCCATGGTACTGGTCGAATCAGCTACAACCTCCGAATTTCTTATGGTTGAAAGCATCCGGTTCTGGCTCAGGTTGGAGATCGAGGTACAGGTTCCCATCGGTGTGACGGGGGAAAGATCCAGTGAATGCCATTCCCCGGAAAGCAGGGAATATGCAAGGAGATCAAACCGGTTAAGAATGGCCTGCGGGATCTCTGAAGGCCTGTAAAAACGGTTGTCCCTGTATTCATTGAGCACCCTTGAAGGGCTTGTATTCAAGGATCTGCTGCGGAAGGCTTCAATAAGCAGGGATTGCATATCTGAGTTACTCAATTGCTCAGTCAGAAGCAGGAATAATTCCTTCATATGGGGATCTTTATCAAGCCTTTCCAGGATTTTATTTTGCATGCCTGGAGATTTTGTTAAACAATTGATAAATTAAGAAAAAATAGTTATATGTTTAAAGCATAATACGATCTTTAACTTTTGAAAGGATTGAATTTTAATTGCATGAGAACCAGTTTGATATATCGTCTTCTATTATTCTGTTTCTCACTTATTGTATTTTCAGATACCGCGCCGGCCCAGCGGACAGATCAACCGGCAAGGATCATTGTGGATCAATCCGGGTCCGTACATCCCTGGAGTCATCTGGAAGTCAACAACGATCCTGATAATTTCCAGTTTGCCATTGTCACAGACCGTACAGGTGGACACAGGCCCGGGATTTTCATGGATGCCATTGAAAAATTAAATCTGCTCCAGCCTGAATTCGTGGTCAGCGTCGGCGATCTGATTGAAGGTTATACCCGGGATGAAGAGGAGATCCACAGGCAGTGGGATGAATTCCAAGGGTTCATCGGGCAGCTGCAGATGCCTTTCTTTTACGTGCCTGGGAATCATGATTACATCAACGAGGTCATGGCCAGCATATGGGAGGAAAAGTTCGGCCCGTCCTATTACCATTTCGTATACAGGGACGTACTTTTCCTGTGCCTCAATTCTGAAGAGGCAACAAAGGGACCAGGTATGGGCAGCATTGAAAAACCCCAGTTTGAATACATCCGGAAGGTCCTGGAAGAAAACCGGCAGGTCAAATGGACATTTTTTTTCATGCACCAGCCTCTCTGGATCCACGACAATGCCGGTTACTGGAAAGATATAGAGCATCTGTTGCTGGACCGGGAATATACTGTTTTTGCAAGCCACCACCATCATTATGTCAAATATACGCGGAACAACAGTAAATATTTTATGCTGGCCACAACAGGTGGCACCAGCCAGCTGCGTGGACCGAACTTCGGTGAGTTTGATCATGTGGTTTGGGTGACCATGACCCAGGAGGGACCGGTTATTGCCAATTTGTTGCTGGAAGGCATCTGGCACGAAAATGTTGTCACAGAGGAACTCAATCAAATGATGGCTGCCAGCCGGATCTCCATCGAACCCGTTTTCGAGGAAACTTCTTTCAAGGAGGGTGATTTCAAGATTAAAATTACCAATGATGCCAATTACCCTATGTGGACAATCCTGCGCTTTGGCACCAGCAGGCATCTGAACCCGCAAATCGTTGAATATCAGGAGTTGGTACCACCCAATTCCGTTGAGCAGGTGGAAGTTAACCTGAGCTTGCGCAAAAACGTGCGTTTGAGGGATATCGAGCCCATCCCATTGTATGCCTGGTTTATATATCAGTATGAAGATGGCCGTGAAATCAAGCTGGATGACAGATATGCCCTGGCACCTGTGAAAAAGGAAATGTTCGACAGGACTGAGCGGGAGGTTATCCTGGACGGAAAGCTTGATGAATGGCCCGGATTGCCGTTTCGTGGTAACTATAAGTCTGTCATCACAGATGATATAGCTGAATACAGGGGGGACTATGATGCGCATTACGAGTTCAACGTAATGTATGATGATCAATACCTGTACATGGGAATGGCTGTGTGGGATGATGAACTGGTCCAGCAACAGGATGGATCATTCTGGACCCAGGATGCCGTATTGATAAACCTGGATGCCAGGCCTTCTCATGCCAGTGCAAACGGAAGGGGAAACAACCGATTCAAGGATTATCTTTACCTGAATTTCACCCCCTCCACCTCGAGAAGAAATCCTCCGGTCATCTACCAGGAAGAAAGATTGCCGGAAGGGATCCGACTGGTAACCAGTAAATCGGTACAGGGATTTGACATGGAATTAGCCATCCCTATCAATTACATCCACCATATGGGCGGAGAGAACTGGAAAAACATCCGTCTGAATGTCAGTTATTCCGATGTTGATAAAAACGCATCCAGGACCGGTATCTGGTGGTATCCCGAGTGGTCTTCAAAAAACAACTTCATCGGTTCCGGTATGTTATTTAAAACCCTGTCAGAATAGTTACGTAAAATTGCAGACACTCATAATTATTACTAATTTTGAGTAAGTTTAAATAATCTTAATAAAAGTAATCTCCTGCAATGCAAATCGTGTTCCTGGATAAGAAGACCATAGGGGAGGTGACAAATTTCAATTTGTTGCACAAGCTCGGAACAGTTGATGTTTACGAACAGACCCAGGAAGATGAAGTAGTCAGCCGGGCTGCAGGGAAAGAGGTGATCATCACCAACAAGGTGGTTGTGGACAGGGAAATGATGGATGCTTTGCCTGATTTGAAACTCATCTGTGTGGCTGCCACCGGAACCAATAATATTGATCTGGAATACGCCCGGGAAAAAGGCATCACTGTTAAAAACGTCTTATCCTATTCCACGGAGAGCGTAGCCCAGTCTACTTTTGCCATGTTGCTGCACATGCTTAACAGGCTGTCCTATTATGAGGCTTTTGTCAAATCCGGCGCCTATGCCAGGGGAGATATTTTCACCCATCACGGTCCAGCGTTCTGGGAGTTGCACGGTAAGAGACTGGGTGTTGTTGGCCTGGGTAATATTGGCAGAAGGGTGGCCAGGATAGCAGAAGGTTTCGGCATGGAAGTGGTATTTTATTCAACCACCGGCCGGAACAATAATATCAATTACCGGAGATTTGATCTGGATACCCTGCTGGGCACCTCAGACGTGGTCAGCATCCATGCACCTTTGACAGAACTTACCCGGGACCTGATCAGCTATGAGAAAATGAAACTGATGAGGCCCTGTGCCATTTTATTGAATACAGGCAGGGGAGGGATCATCAATGAGGCTGACCTGGCCCGGGCATTGAATGAGAACATCATCGCCGGGGCCTGTCTGGATGTCCTCTCGGCAGAACCCATCAAATCCAACAATCCCCTGCTGAAAGTGATCAATAAGGAGAAAATCCTGATCACCCCGCATATGGCCTGGGCAAGTATGGAATCCAGGGCAAGGCTGATCGAAGGCGTCGCCCGTAATATTGAACAGTTCAAGCGGGACAGTGCAGTTCCATAGATTTCGCCTTGGATTGGCTTGCCTTCTATCCTGAAATGGTTATTTTGCGCACCAAGCCTGTGAGCCAGCCTGTGTACGGACCATCCCTGCCGCATCAGGAAAGTTCAGCGCCGGCTTTTTCCAGTAATGCCTTGGTAGCCATGATGCCTTCAAATTCACCGAGTTGGTCACCCTCATACTCGATCCCGATATAACCCTTGAAGCCGGCATCTTTCACGATTTGGAGCATCTTATAATAATCGGTATTAACCTCGTTTCCTTCCTCGTCGAATTCATGAGATTTGGCACTTACCCCTTTGGCAAAGGGCATCAGCTCAGCCACCCCTTTGTACCTGTCGTATTCTTCATCCCTGGATATGCGGAAATTGCCAAAATCAGGAAGGGTACCGGCACGGGGATGATCGATCATTTTCATGACCCCGCTCAGCCATTCACCGTTGGATGATAACCCACCGTGATTCTCAACAATCACATTGATGTCCAGGTCATCCGCAAATTCACACAGGCTCCTGATCCCGTCAGCTGCGAGTTTCATTTGTTCATCCCAGGTACCTTCACTGCCTGCGTTTACCCTGATGGAATGGCAACCCAGGAATTGGGCTGCTTCAACCCAGCGGTAATGATTTTGGACAGATTGCCTTCGGCTGGCCTCGTCCGGATCACCCAGCCGGCCTTCAGCGTCGACCATGATCAGCTGGTTATTCATGCCTTCACTGTCACACCTGTTTTTAAGTTCGCTGAGATAGCCCGCTTCTTTTATTTTCTCAAAGTAAAATGTATTAACGAATTCCAGTCCATCTATCCCGAATTCATTCCGGGTGATGGAAGGAAAATCAAGCGGATCTCCTTCTCCATCCGTATATCCCCCGCTTGTCCATCTTTTAAAATAACGATGCAAAGACCATTGGGCTAGGGAAATGGAGAAAAACATCTTTCCTGCGCCTGCACAGGCATTGAGCATTCCGGGTACCATACCAAGAGTGGTTAATCCGGCCGTAAGTCCGGATACATTTTTAATGAAGGATCTTCTACTATTATCCATGATTTATTATTTATTAAGTATGGAAAAGAGGTTACCGGTTGAATAACTGGTAACCTCTTTTGACAGTTCACCCTTTCTATGCCAGGTGATTAAAGTTCTTTGAGTTTGATATTCCGGAACCAGACTGCGTGCCCGTGGTCCTGCAGGCAAATATACCCGGTCTTGGCAACATTGGCAAAGTCTGGGTTGAATTCCGGAAATTTGCTTTTCTCAATCATCTCTTGCCACTCATCGGTCCACAGGTGATATTCCAGGACAACCTCCCCGTTCATGAAATGGGCAACGGTACCTTCATACACCATGATCTCGGCTGAATTCCATTCCATGGCCCCCTTGGCATTCTGGGGATCGGCCGGGATCAGGTCATAAAGGGTACCGGCCAATCGGTTCCCGTCTTTCCCTAGTTTGGTATCTACGTGATCAGAGAAATTATCAAGGATCTGGAACTCGGGGGCGGTATACCATATCTTTCTTCCTTCCAGTTCCTGTCCCAGGTAAAATATCCCGGAATTTCCCCCTTCCTCTATCATCCAGTCAATCTTAAGGTGGAAATTGGTGAATTGCTTGTCATAGAGGATATCACCTCCAAGACCTGCTTCACCCAGACCGGAATAAATACATTTCATGGCACCATCGTCAATTACCCAGCCGGAATCGGGAAATGCATCAAGTCCGTAACCTCTCCAGCCGTCAAATGTCTTGCCATCAAAGAGCAGTACCCATCCGTCATCAATCTCGGCCTGGGTCAGCTGGTTTGGTCCTACAGTCTCAGCCTCTGCTTTGGTGTCACCAGCAGTCTTGGATTTGCAATTAATAAGGATCATGCTGCTTGCAACTATCACGGCGAGCAACACAAAAATTAATCTGAACATTTTCATAGGGGACTAACGTTTTTGGTTTTGTAACTAGGTATAGTGAATAAAATTGGTACCCAAATTTAATGATCCTTATATCATTATACAAATAGAATTGTTATGGATAAAGCCCTGTTACATTGAAATCTGAATTTTTTTGGTCAATTTTAAGGAGTGAATCATAAGGTTGTATAGTATGATATTTGAAGAATTACTCTCGGGGATAGATGGGGGAAAGGTACTTGATATAGGATGCGGATCCGGACAGTTCATTGAGGTACTTATACAATCCCTGGGATCATTTGATTCAGTTACGGGCATTGATGTGGATGAGTCAGTCCTCCGTGAAGCCGGCACCATGTTTCAGGGGGATGCGTTCCGGTTTATAAAAGCCAGTTCCCAGTCCCTCCCTTTTGCAGATGGTTCATTTGATTTTGTAACCATTTCCAAGGCATTGCATCATATGGCAAATGACCGGCTAACACTTGACGAGATGAAAAGAGTCCTGAACAAGGGCGGTTATTTTCTGATCAATGAGATGATCCGGGATGGCCTTTCTGCGTCCCAGCAGTCACATTTGCTCTATCATCATCTCCGGTCGGAGATTGATCAACTTCTCGGCGTGAGCCATAATAAAACCTATTTCCGGAGTGAGCTTATGGATTTGATCTCTTCCGTGGGATTGGAAGATCTGTCTGTAACTGAATACCGGCCTGAGGAACCGGCGCCTGAAGAACCTGCCAATATCGAACAATATATAGCCAAAATGACTGGCTGGCTGGATGAGATAAATGATCATCCGGAGCGTGAAGATTATAAAAAACGAATGACTGTCCTCCAAAAGCACTTTCGGGAGAATGGCATTTCAAAGCCCACCCAGATCATTGCCCTGGGTAAAAAAAATAAATAACCATCAATTCCCTGAATCATGAAAAAATGTTGTTTCCTTTCAGTTGCGCTGCTGATATTCCAGCTGCATGTTAATGCCCAACCCGATTCCCGCAAGGTCATCAATATACCTGGTATTCCAGGATACCTGACCCTGAAATGTGATTTGCATATGCATACCGTTTTTTCGGACGGCAATGTCTGGCCTTCTGTCCGCGTCGCGGAGGCCTGGCAGGAGGGACTGGATGTAATTGCTATTTCTGATCATATTGAATATCATCCGCATGCGGACGATATACCGGTACAGTTTGGCAGGGCATATGAAATTGCCAAACCTCATGCCGATGATATGGGACTGCTGCTGATAAAGGCTGCAGAAATCACCAGGCAGATGCCTCCAGGACATTTTAACTGCCTGTTCCTGGAGGATGTTGCTGCGCTTGATCAGGAAGATTTCTGGGCATCGATTGGTGCTGCTGTGGATCAGGGAGCCTACATCTTCTGGAATCATCCAGGCTGGAGACAGAAAGACGAAATCCCGATCTGGTTCAGTGAACATGACAGCCTGTATGATTTGGGCTGGATGCACGGAATGGAAATTGTCAATGGAGGATCTTACTATCCCCTTGCGTACCAGTGGTGTATTGAGAAAGGGATTACCATCATTGGCAATTCGGATGTTCACAATCCGACGGGATTTGAATATCTAACGGGTGGTGAGGAAACCAGAAGCCTTACCCTGGTCTTTGCCCGGGAGAAAAATATCGAATCTGTCCGGGAAGCTTTGCTGGCGGGACGGACAGCTGTCTGGAGGGGCGATGAACTTTACGGGAAGCCAGCCTGCCTGAAAGCCATATTTGACCAGTCTGTGCGGGTGATCTCCCAGCCCGTCAAACTGAAAGGAAAAGGATTCAGCTATATCCAGGTGATAAATGAGTCTGATATTGTCTTTAAATTAAAGATGGGTGAGGGGCTTAAAGGGTTTGGTTATGCACCGGAGATAGTCCTGTATCCGGGCAGGATTGGCACCATGCCGCTTCAAAACCTGACGGACGGGAAAGAAGGTCAGGCGGATATCAGTATACCCTACACCGTTACCAACCTTTTTACCGGACCGGAAGAAAATCTTTCAGTTACCCTGGATATGCAGGTCAACTTTATACCTGAAGACTGACCGGCTCCTGGTATGGAGCACAGCATTTTTGTTAACTTAACAGGATAAACGGAATGTAATTTTATAAGCCTATGAAAGCAGTTAGTATCATTTCCATCGTCTATGGTGCCCTGGGACTGATCTGGGCCACTGTTATCTCAGTTGTGATCAGGGTTCAGGAAGCATTTTTCCAGCACTTTCCATGGCCACCCGAGGTATATGATGTTATGGATATACCTGCCATGCTGGAAACTGTCTACGGGATGATCGGAAACATATATCCCTATCTATTTCTGATCGCAGCCTTGTATATTGTTTCCGGAATCCTGTACCTGGCCGGTAAAGCCTCATACAAAACCATTGCCTATGCAGCGGCCATCCTGAACATTGTGTGGTATGTGGTTTATATGATTCTTGTTCAGGTGGAAATAGTCCCGTTTCTCAATACACTGGAGCTGTTCCCGAAGAATCTGTTGGGTATCCTGGTGATCCTCGGCATGATCATCAATGCCGTATTTTATTGCGGTTATCCGACATTCCTGATCATCTTTGTCAAGAAAGGAGGGAAGGAATGGGACACCCTGGATACAGGTTATAAGTCCTGACACATTAATTTTTAAACCATTAAAAAATACAACAATGATGAAGAAAATCTTTCTACATGTTCTGGCTGTCTTATTCTCAGTGGGAATGCTTGCACAGGAGTGGCATCCTTCACTTACCTATATATGGGAACCGGTGCCGCCGGTAGTTACGCCGGGTTCAGGTACCTCCCCGCCTTCCGATGCCATCATTCTCTTTGACGGCTCGGACCTGGATCAATGGGTAAAGCCGAATGGAGAACCTGTCGGGTGGAAACTGGAAGACGGTGTAATGACAGTTTTGAAAGGGACAGGGGCTATACATACCAAACAAGCATTTGGCGACATACAACTGCATCTTGAATGGAGAGCCCCGTCAGAAATTGAAGGGGAGGGACAGGGCCGTGGCAACAGCGGGGTATACCTCCAGGGACGTTACGAGATCCAGATCCTGGATTGCTATGAAAATACGACTTATGTGAATGGACAGACTGCTTCAGTATACAAACAACATATCCCGCTGGCCAATGCCTGCAGGCCACCGGGGGAATGGCAGACCTATGATATTATTTTTACTGCCCCCAGGTTCAAAGAGGACGGATCCCTGTTTACTCCGGCTACGGTTACGGTTTTGCACAACGGGGTACTGGTACAGAACCATGTTAAAATACAGGGAAATACTGAACACATAGGATTGCCTGCATACAAGGCCCATCCCCTGAAACAGCCCTTACTCTTACAGGACCATAGTAATCCCGTGAGCTTCAGGAATATCTGGGTGCGAGAGCTATAGGGATCATCAGGGGAGGGCTTGGCCGGTATGCCCAGGTAGCCCGGCAGCATGCTCTTCCAGGTACATATTGAAAAATGTTGGAACAACCTGTGAAGCCAGCCGGTTTGGTGAGTTAAGCAGAAATGCTATACCTGTCTTTTCTTCCGGACAAAATGCTATTTCGGCACGGTATCCCCTGACATAACCTCCGTGATAAAGAATCCGGATTCCCTTGTAATCAAAGATTCTCCATCCATAGCTGTAATACCTGGCCTCTATAGGATCCCAGAACCTTGTATAATTGCGTTTCAGGGGTGTGCAGACCTGTGGTGTGGAAATCAGGCGGATGACGGCTGTATCGAGTTTTTTTGGGACAAATCCCAATAATGCGGCCAGCCATTTTCCCATATCATCAATTCTCGCATTCACACCGGCGGCAGGCAAAAGATTATAGTATCCTGTATTCAGAGGAAGGGGATGGTATTCACCGTTGATCCTGTCATGGGGGAATGCTACATTGTGGTTCCATACCAGTCCCCTGTATCCCATGGATGCATCTTTCATCCCAAGGGGCTTGAAGATTTTCCTGTTTACCAGTTCACCGTAGTCCCTTTCGGTTTTCAGTACAGCCAGGGTATCGATGAGACTGAAAACAACATTCTGATAACCGTAATATTGCCCCGGGATACCTGCTATTTCCGCCCTTGCCAGTTCCGGGATGATTTCTTTGATGGTTTTACCATCTTCAGCCAGGTTATCATATGCATGCGGTACCAGTCCGGATGTATGGTTTAAAACATGCCGGATGGCCAGGTCATGGGTATTTACCGAATCTTTGAGACGGAAGGCTG
Source organism: Bacteroides sp. SM23_62 (assembly GCA_001303955.1). GTDB lineage: Bacteria > Bacteroidota > Bacteroidia > Bacteroidales > SM23-62 > SM23-62. The sequence goes on from LJUP01000023.1 coordinate 20,126, forward strand.
GAAGGTACTCAATGATCCTGTCATCCATGGATATGATTCCTTCTTCCTCCAGGATGGCAGCCAGTACCCCTGCAAAACCTTTGGATACAGATGCCAGGCGAAATACCGTATGGCGGTCGACGGAATCCTTTGTGCCGGCACGCTTCACTCCATGTGTGAGTGTATAGACAATGTTATCCTGGTAGAAAATGGTGGCTGCTGCTCCGATGCATCCTGTGCCGTGAAGACTGTCCCTTAGAAACATGTCAAATTTCCGGATGGTTCGCCGGATAGGCACTGAATCTTTCCCGACTTTTTCTGAACCTGTGGTGAAATCAGCCGGGGGATGTGATTCTGTCGTGTGTCCCGGTCTGAATAATATGATCAGGATAAATGCTATTCCTGACAGGATACCAGCAAGTGTCGTGAACTTCATTCCTGTCTAATCCATGCTTTCTTCGAATGACTGGGAAATAAGGACGATTTCCTTATATTCTTCAGGGGTCAGGTCCTGGAAGAAGTAATTAACGGGGTCAACTTCCCTGTTGAAAATATGAACTTCATAATGCAAATGTGGTCCGGCTGAAAGTCCTGTATTGCCCACAAATCCGATAAGATTACCACGTGCTACCTTTTCTCCTATTCGCACATTGTAATCACTCAGGTGGGCGTAGAAAGTCTCCAGGCCGTAACCGTGATCGATCACGATTACATTCCCGAAAGTTTCTGAAGTACGGACATCCTTCACAACGCCAGCTGCTGTGGCATAAACCTCGGTGCCAACGGGTGCATGAAAATCAATACCTTCATGCATCCTGACAATGTTCAGGATGGGATGGAGCCTCATACCGAATCCTGAACCAGTATGTCGCAGATTTTCATTGGAGATGGGCATGATTGCAGGCAGGTGTACCAGCCGGTCCTTGTTGCTGAACATCGCATTCAAGACTGACCTGAAGGAATTCATTTGCACCTTCAGATGCGAATCCAGCTGGTCAATTTTGTTAGCGGTGTTGGCGACAATCCCCGGATAGGTGGCATCTCTCAGGTTCAGTACGGGTTCATGCCCACCCATACCTGCATTACGGATGGTTGGGGGCATGGGTGCTTTACCGATGAGGGACCGGTAAATACTGTCATCCATCGTCCTTATCTCGGATAAGGCAACTTCGTATTGATCAAGCTTTTCGTTGAGTGATTGATAGAGACTGAACAGTTTCTGATTCTGGGACAACAGGATATTTTCACGTGGCGTGCGGATTATGCCGGATGTCAAATAGTAGCCGATGGTCCCCAGTGCCAGACAGATAAGGATATAGACCGAGATGATGGTGAGCCTCTTTTTCAGACTTCTCTTTGCTGGGGTCAGGGAGAGTTGATCGGGATGGAAATAGAATTTTTTCTTGGCCATCTGCTCTGGAATGTTCTGGTAAATATATTACTATAATGTTAATTGTACAACTATTAAAATAGTCGATTTTAAAACGGCCTCAATTTTAACAGAATTTAACTGTTTTAAAATAAAATTAAATAATTATTTGCCGGTCTGGATCCCAGTATACTTTTCTGTTTTCCCGGTATGAGATGATGGCCATCTGGGCCGTGATCGCTTCCTGGAATCCCTGGTCAATATTGCAGCTTGGCTGCTGTCCCGATCGGATGCAGTCAAGCCATTCCTTGATATGCAGGTGGGTCGTATCCACCCTGCGGCCTCCACGGTAAGTGTAGAGGAGTCCTCTTCCCGCGAAATAAGCCTCTGTTGCGGATGAGACTGCATCTACATTTTTCTTTCCGGGAATATAATTGAACAGGGGTTTTTCCGGATCTATGATACCTTTCTCAATCATTTTTGCATATCGTGTGGAGTCCCTGTCAGGCCACACGGTCAAGGAGTTGCCCAGTTCCATATGGCCATCATGACCCATGAGCACCTTGCCCCGGTTGCGGCTGCTGGCCAGGCTGGCGCTGTAAAGGAGAGTGAGATCACGAGCGGGGTATTCGCAGGTAACCTGCCAGACATCCGGTACCTCACGGCCATCCTTGAAATGGTAGATCCCACCTGAAGAGACCGCGGAATACGGTATGCCGAGGTCAAGGATCTGGTTGATCGCATCGTACTCGTGGGTAAAGAGGTCACCGGAGAGCCCGGTTCCATAATCCCACCAGCATCTCCAGCGGAAATATCTTTCCAGGCTGAAAGGATGGTCAGAGTATGGGCCACTGAACTGTTTCCAGTCAATGTTATGGGGACCGGCCTCCTCATCGATCTCGTACTGCCATGCTCCGTTCGGGGTATTCCGGTTGGTACAGACCTCGATGAGGTTGATATTTCCCAACAGGCCTTTTTCAACCGCTTCCCTTGCCTTCAGATAACTTTCGGTTTGCCTTCCCTGGTGCCCTAGCTGGAAGCAGATCCCGCTTTCCTTCACGGCATCAACCATGGGATAGGTTTCTTCAAGGGTACGGGTCATGCCCTTTTCCACATAGACATGCTTACCCGCCATGGCGGCATCAATGGTCATCTGTGCATGCCAGTGATCGGGTGTGGCGATGATGACGGCATCAATGTCATCGGCCTCAAGCAGTTCCTGGTAGGTCCGGTACCTCCGGGCTTTGGGGGTGACCCCGGCATCCGTACCTTCACGGGCCACATTTCCGGAAGCCAGCAGGCCCCTTTCTGCACGTATGTCATAAACATCGCAAACCCCGTTCAGTTCAACATTCAGGTCTTCCTGAGCAAGGAAATCCTCATATCTTTTATCATCTGAATCGATCAGGGCGGCTTCTTTCCATGCCTGGATCAGTTCCGGATCAGCGAACCCGGCACCCCTGACAAGGTGAGCCCCCCTGCCTCCGTAACCTATGATCCCCAGGCGGATGGTTTTATCGCTGGAAGGGGAGGGTGGGATGTATGGCGCCGAGGCATCCATGCCAAGTTCCTTCAAAAGGGAATGCTGCAGATAATGATCTTTCCTTCTCTTTCTCCACCATCCAATGGCAAAGGCTCCCAGAAACGGTACGGTAGCCAGCCCTTTCAGCATATTCCGGCGGTCCATCCTGCCCAATAATCCTTGCTTATTGTCTTCCATGGTCATTGCTTGTTTGATTTTCCGGTACCAAAAATAATCCTGTCAATACCCATGATCCTGCCTGTGGGGAAAAGGTATAATACCCAGAGGCCGAACATTTCTATGAGTGTTTTATTCACGATCAGGTAGCTGCCTTCAGATGGAAGTACATACTCGAGATTCAACAGCGGTGGATGGCTCAGATAATAAAAACCCAGCAAAACCATTCCTCCGACAGTGGATATGCGTGTAAATACTCCCAGGACGAGTCCGAGTCCCACAAGGATCAATCCCCACACATTCAAAAAATCAACGACGTTAAGAAGGCCGGGACTGGCTGCCAGGGAATGAAAGAATCCTGACAGTATCCACTTGGAATCAAGCAGGTAACCGATCGATGACCAGTCGGGATTGATGAGTTTAACCAGACCCTCGTAGAGAAAATGCCAGCCGATCAGTACCCTTAACAGGAGAAGGGCCGTAAATTGCCATTTGGAATATTTCATATTGAATTGACTGATACAGGTTAGTATTAAAAGCACAAAAATATTAAAAATCCTGAATGGTTATCCCGGTCGGCAGTTGATTTATATCAACAAGGATCTGAAAGAGGCATTTATGCAGTAAAAGGCAGGAAATGGCAACCGTTCTGTTTTACTGCAGCATATGCCTGATCATGTGGGCATCTAGCTCATCAAGGGCATGGATGATCTTACTGGCTTCAGAAAGATCCAGGTCCCCGTTGCAATGACTCAGCAGAGCGATCACTTTCATGCCGGCCGCACGGGCGGCCCTGATCCCGTTCTCAGAGTCTTCTATCACCAGGCATTTTTCAGGGGCTATCCCTGCCTTTGAGGCGGTTTTCAGGAATATCTCGGGTGCAGGCTTCGAATGAAAGACATCGTCCCCGCCGGTAATATCTTTGAAAAAATGACGAATGTGGTTTACCTGCAGTACCTTCTCAATGATCTCCCGGGAACTGGAGGAGGCCACGTATGCCGGAATACCTTCATGGGCCAGGGCTTCCAGCAATTCCCGGAGTCCGGGCATGAGCGGGATGCTCCCCGGCTGGTCCAGCCGGGACATAAACCTGGTTCTTTCTTCTTCCACCAGCATGTCTGTTTCTGCTTCCATCTGATATTTATCCTTCATATATTGCCACATGGACCTCTCGGCGGCACCTATGAACAAGCGGTGCTCCTCCGGTGAAACGGGGATCCCCAAATCGTCATACATCTGTCGCTCTATTTCCTGGTATACCTGCTCGGAGTCAACAATGACCCCGTCCATATCGAATATTACAGCGAATTCAGGCATCGTGGAATTATTTGCTTTCCTGGTAAAACCCACCCAGATCCCCTTCCAGGGTATTGTTGGAGGCCGGTTCATTGATCCCGAAATCCGAAGCGCCGGATTTGATCAGTACTCCATTTCCTTTGCTGTTAACAATGGTAGCATTGGTAATGGTCACATCGGCCGCGGTTGCTTCGACTATCACATTTGCTTTGTCCTCCAGTGCACCACCGCCATCGCGGATCATTGCATGGTTTATCAGGATCCTCTGTGTACCCTTCAGGTAGATACCGTCCCAGTGCCCCTTCTTGGATACCGTTCCTTCAAAGGTAACACGTGCCCCGGACTGACCGTTGACCAGGAGTCCCCCCGACACCTCTATGGTTCTTCCTGCCAGCAGCTGTATGGTGGTTCCTGCTTCCACGGCCAGGTCCTTGGTTGCCTTTATTTTTAAAGGTTCAAGGATCCTGTAGTCAATTTCTGCATCCAGGTTTTTCCATGTGCCCAGTGAGTCATCCAATCCCATGTGGATTTCAACGGCAGGGACATCAGGCGAACCTGAATGAATGCTATTGTCGTGGACTATTTTGTTTACATCATCCATCCTGATCCGGATTGCGGCAGCTGTATTGTTTTCAATGATATTGTCCTTAAAGTTATCGAAAAACTGGATATGTGATGCACCTGGCAAATGAATACCCATGCCCCCGCTCCCTGAAACAGAGCAGTGATCCATGCTAAGGGTCTTTTCGACGATGAGTGCGGCTGTTTCATCCTGTCCCGGAAGCATTGTTTTCAAAACGATTATTGGCGTAAGGATAAACCTGGTTTGGATTATCAAAGAAAAAATCAGCATTGTCTTTCATAATGATGCCGTATCCCCCGCTGTTTCGAAGGGTATTGCCGGAGAATGCCAGGGTGGCATTCCCGTATGCCAGCAAAGCGGCCTTCTCGTTCTCGTTGCCCGTGAAGGAAACATTTCCGGCATTTTCGATCACACAATTGGCAAAGGTATTTCCGGTTGTTTCCACGCAAATACCCTTCCAGCCTGAATCCATGGCAGTGAAGGTGGTATTGTCCGCAAAAATGTTCCCCCCGTTCTTAACCGCCAGGGATGCATCGTTGGCGAATTCGATGACAAAATTTGGATCAATGGTCAGTCTGGCGAGCACCTGTAATTCCCCGCGGACCCTGAAATCTGCCTGGAGATCAAGTGCGATTTTTCGCAGACGGGTATCCGTTGAGATTATTTCCGGCAGGAGCACGGCACCGGATACATCTATATTCTGATGATCCGTACTGTGCAGATCCCCTTTTGTCAGGGTCAGCTGTACCTGGTACAATCCGTTGCTCCTGGGGATGAAATAGGCGGAATCGGTCTCTGGGTGGACGATGGTATCCCTGCCGGGCTGGTTCTTGATCTGCCAGAGGATTTGATAATCACTCCGGTCGATGCACTGAGATCGAGCCTTACGGTATCACCGATGCTGGCCAGTGCATCGGGACCGGTTTGTGCCACCAGCTGTGGACCTTCATCATCTTTCTTGCAGGAAAACAGCAGGATCAGTGTGACAAGGAATATGGCACAAGTTCCAGTTCGGTTCATCATTATCACTTAGATAGGTGTTTCAATGTTTTTACTGGCTTTTATGGCTAAATCGGCTTTGGGTTTTTTTTTGTTATTTTGCACAAAACCTGAAGATATGTGTTTAGCAGTACCGGGCAAGGTGATTTCCATCGATCAGACAGATCCAGAGATGAAGATGGCAAAGGTGAATTTCTCCGGGATCATTAAGGATATTTGTGTGCAATGGCTGCCAGAGGTGAAAGAGGGGGATTATGTGCTTGCCCATGTAGGCATGGCATTGAATATCCTAGATGAAAAGGATGCCAAGGAGACCCTTGAATTGCTGAGGGAAATGGGAGAGCTGGATGCTGAAATGGGCCGGGATGCCTGGTGATAAATATGGCAGGGTCATGAAGTATGTGGATGAATATAGGGATATGGCGCTGGTAAGGAACCTTTCCAGAAAGATCCATGAGGTAACCAGGGGTAGCTGGACCATCATGGAGATCTGTGGCGGACAAACCCATTCCATTATGAAGTACGGCATCGGGGAGTTCCTGCCTGAACGGATCCAGCTGGTGCATGGACCGGGTTGCCCGGTATGTGTTACCCCCCTGGAAATCATCGACAAGGCCATCCGGATCGCCCAGCGGGAGGAAGTGATCTTCTGCTCATTCGGCGACATGCTTCGGGTGCCCGGATCAGAAAAGGATCTGCTCAGCGTTAAGGCTGAAGGGGGAGATGTCAGGATATTGTACTCACCACTGGATGCCCTCAAGGTTGCCCTGGAAAATCCAAAAAAGCAGGTAGTCTTTTTCGCCATCGGATTTGAGACCACGGCCCCGGCCAATGCCATGGCTGTGAAGGAAGCCAGGCGAAAAGGGATCACTAATTTCTCCATCCTGAGTGCCCATGTGCTGGTGCCGCCGGCCATGGAAGCCATACTTGCCAGTCCCCATAACAAGATCCAGGGATTCCTGGCGGCGGGACATGTATGCACCGTGATGGGATATGAGGAATATCTTCCCCTTGCTTCCAGATACAAGGTACCCATCGTTGTGACCGGCTTTGAACCTGTGGATATCCTGCAGGGGATCTACCAGGTAATCCTGCAGCTGGAGCAGGGGTCAGCAGAAGTGGAAAATGCCTATGGCAGGGTGGTTACCAGGGAGGGTAACCGGGAGGCTAAAAAATTATTGACAGAAGTTTTCGAGCACACAGACATGAAATGGAGGGGGATTGGCAGTATCCCTGATAGTGGATTTAGCCTGGCTCCCTCTTATGAAGCGTACAATGCTGAAAATATCTTTGACGTGGGTCATGTTGTTCAGCAGGAATCAGAAAAATGCATTGCCGGAGAAGTTCTTCAGGGATTGAAAAAACCCGGCGATTGTTCCGCATTCGGCAGGGAGTGCAAGCCGGAGCATCCGCTCGGGGCCCCCATGGTAAGTTCAGAAGGTGCTTGTGCAGCCTATTACCGTTTCAAGAAAACAGAAACAGCCTGATTTTTTTAAATACAATGAATTTCCAGTTAAGTTGTCCCATTCCCATCAGCGAATACCCGGTGATCACCATGGCCCACGGAAGCGGTGGTATCTTGTCCCACCAGCTGATAGAGCAGATGTTCCAGCCTGCTTTTGACAATGACCTGCTCAATGCTGGACATGATGGAGCGGTTCTTGCGGGGGAGTGGGGAAGGCTCGCATTTACAACGGACAGTTTCGTGGTACAGCCCATTTTTTTTCCGGGGGGGAATATAGGCGACCTGGCCGTGAACGGGACCGTGAACGATCTGGCTTGCTGTGGCGCGACACCTGATTATATGTCGGTGGGCATGATCCTGGAGGAAGGATTGCCCATGGAAGATCTCTGGAAGATTGTCCTGAGCATGAAACGGGCCGCGGACAAGGCGGGTGTGGTTATTGTTACCGGTGATACAAAAGTGGTGGACAGGGGAAGCGGGGATAAAATATTCATCAACACATCCGGTGTCGGACGGATAAGGGAAGGTGTGAATATCGATCCGCGGAATTGCCAGCCGGGGGATGTGATCATCCTGAGCGGGACCATTGGCGAACATGGGGTGGCTGTTCTGTCGGCCAGATCGGGACTGGAGTTTGAGACAACCATCGAAAGCGATTCGGCAGCCCTGAACGGCCTGGT
>LJUP01000231.1 GCA_001303955.1 Bacteroides sp. SM23_62
CTTCGGTGTGATCTTGTCGACGGCGGTTGCCTGGAGAATCCTGGGCGCTGCCAGGATGCTCCCGAGTGCGGAAGACAGGGTGGCTCCCCAGATGCCGGCTACAACCAGTTCTGGAACCAGTGATATTTTCAGCAGAACCTTGGGATCTCCGGCCAGTACCTCGCCCTGGACCGTGTAGCTGTAGAAAAAGGTAAGGCCAATGTATACGACCAACCCTATGGCTATGGCAGCTATCGTACCGCCCGGGATTGACTTTTTGGGGTCCTTCAGGTCCCCGGACATGGATACACCTGCTTCAAAGCCTGTAACGGCTGGGAAGAAAATCCCGAATAGTACCATCAGCGGAACGGCTGTCCCTTTGTTGAAAAAATGGGGTTCGCTGGGGGTAAACTCATGGCTCCCGAAAAAGATGGAGAGCAAAGACAGTGCTATGGCTGTCATGATCAGGTATTGCGCCTTGATTGCCAGGGAGGTGCTGATGAAGGTGATGACCGTAACGGTAAGCAGGATGAGGCTACCAGCCAGCCTTATGTTCTCAATGTTAACCGGGAATCCCCAGTATCCCAGAAAGCTTTCGGAAAAGCCTATCAGATAAAGGCTCACACTGAACGAAAGGCCGACAAAAAGTGCCAGTCCAAGCGTACCCCCTATGGGCAGTCCCAGGCTTCGGGAAATAATGTAATAGGTGCCACCGGCTTTGACTTTTTTATCCGTTGCTATGGATGAAACACTCAATCCGGTGCTTATGGAAATGATGTGTGCGATGATGATTATCCCTATGGTGGCCCATAATCCTGCCTCGCCAATGATCATTGGCAGACGCATGTACATGATCACCCCGAGAATGGTCAGTATCGAGGGCGTGAATACACCTCCGAAGGTCCCAAACTTATTTGATCTGGCCATAAGGTTCCATTGATTTATTGGAATTTTATTTGTGACTTCTTGCCCACTGATTGGTCACAACAATAATAAAAGGTCGCTATCATATGTTTATAAACTTTAAGTTAGGGGAATGGAACATTTCAATCCGTATTTAGGCGTCATCGCCATATGTATCATAGTTATATTCTCCTACAATTTTAATATTATATCCAGGTATACCAATATCCCGAGCGTTCTTTTGTTGATCGGGCTCGGGATAGCCATCAGGCAGGGCCTCCAGGCACTGCAGATAGAGGTGGGTGAAAACCTGGTCCACCTCCTTGAAATGGTGGGCATCGTCGGGCTGATCATGATCGTGCTTGAAGCGGCACTGGAACTCGAACTGAGCAGGGAAAAGATCTCTCTGATCCTGAGATCCTTTTTTATCGCATTTTTCGGGCTTTTCCTGACCTCCTTTTTAACGGCCTACATCATCTACCGTTTTATTGTCGCTGATCTTTATACTGCCATGCTGTATGCTGTGCCCCTGTCCATTCTGAGCAGCGCCATCATTATTCCGAGTGTAGCACGGCTGATGAAAAGCAAGCGGGAATTCCTCGTTTATGAGAGCGCTTTTTCGGATATCCTGGGGATCATGTTTTTCTATTTTCTACTCAGTGAGGCCGGAAAATCCTCGATCGGAGGCATCGTTCTGAATGTAAGCCTGAATATACTCAGCACCGTGGTACTGGCTGTTGTGGTAAGCTATTTCCTGGTCTGGCTGCTGCAACGCATCAATTCACAGGTAAAAATGATCCTGCTGATCTCGGTGCTCGTCATGCTGTACGCCATTGCCAAGATGCTTCATCTGTCGTCCCTGATCATCATCCTGATCTTTGGACTGGTCCTGAATAATTATTCGCATTTTTTCAGGTGGAAATTAAGGTCGTGGATCAGGGAGGAAAGACTTAAACCTGTGCTGGAGGATTTTCACCTGATCACGACCGAGGCAGCCTTTTTTATCCGGACCTTTTTCTTTGTGCTATTCGGCATCAGCCTTGAACTCATTGACCTGGTGGATCTGAACGCTGCACTGATCAGCCTTGGGATCGTTGGTTCAATAATCCTGGTAAGGTTCATATGCCTGAAACTATTCAGGGTAAAGAACATGGTGACCGAGTTATTTGTCGCCCCCAGGGGATTGATCACCATCCTGCTTTTTTTCAGTATCCCGGCCGCTAAACAGTTTGCCGGATTCAGTCCGGGTATACTGCTGTACACCATCCTGATCACCAGCGTGATCATGGCCGTGGTACTGGTAGTAAAGGGGAAGGAAACAGAGAGATTTGAAGTGCTGGAATTCGATGACTGGGACGAACTGGACAAGGAAATAGCCGAACTAAAAAATGCTGGTCCGGCTGGCTGATCAAATCCATCTCACCCCGGTCATGCAGGATCAGATCCGGACCCTGTCGCCTGACCGGTTGCTTTTGAATGCAGCCTCGATCACCCTGACCACCATGTTGGCCTGGGCGGCTGTAACCGCCGGATCTGCCTGTCCTGTCAGCACCTGGTAAATGTTTTCATAATAGGCTCCGTAGTTGCCAGGCAGTGTTTTGTAGGGACCATCATAGGGTCCGATTTCCGTGTTTAACCTGCCCCATTCTTCTTCGGGCTCTGCACCCCATCCGGGACTGCCCGGCAGGTCTCCTTTTTTCAGGGCTTCCTCCTGCGGATCAATCCCATGTTTCAGGAAGGATCCTTCGGTACCGTGCAGCATAAAGCGCGGGCCGGGTTCCTTTACCAGGTAACTCGCCTTCAGTGTGACCTTCACTTCGGGGTATCCAAGCCAGAGAGTGAATGCATCATCGACCTTACCGCCAGTCCTCTGTATCCTGATATCAGCATGGACATGTTCGGGTTTGCCAAACAATACCAGGGCCTGGTCGATCAGATGAGCCCCCAGGTTATATAATGTGCCTGTCCCTGAGGAGGGATCTTCCTTCCAGGTGTTCTCCTGTATAAAATTACGGTAGCGGTCGAAATGGGCCTCATATTCTACCAGGCGGCCCAGCAAACCCTTGTCCAGTATCTCCCGGATGGTCAGAAAATCACCATCCCACCGGCGGTTCTGGAATACACTCAGCAAGCAGCCCCGGTCGGCTGCGAGGGTAATCAGTTCATCGCCCTGCCTGCTGTCGAGTACAAATGGTTTTTCAAGGATCACATCTTTGCCTTCCTCCAGGGCCTCTCTGGCCATTTCGTAATGGAACCTGTCGGGTGTATTCACCACGACAAGCTCAATGCTGCCATCTTTTAATAATTCACCGTAATTCCTGACAATCTTCGCATCCGGGTACCTTTCCCGGGAAAGGCTGCGGGTTCGTTCAAGAATAGAAATGATCTCAAATCCAGGATCGGCCGATAAAAGGGGAGCATGAAAAACCTGGCCGGACATACCAAATGAAGCCAGGCCGACGCCAATTTTCTTCATGGGACTTAAATTTCAGCCAAAATACAATTAAAGCCGTTATTTTATGTTAATTATCATGAGTATTTTTGTGCCTTAATCCTGATAGGTCCTGAAGCTCAAGGATTCAGCATACTATTAAGAAGATCATTTGGTCCATGATCCTGACGACCGGACCATCCGTTTTCGCAACAAGCTGGTGCAGGTTGATTTTGGAGGATTTGTAAAGAGATATACCCCCGAGCGTATCAGAAAGCTTCTCCTGGCTCATGAAATATTAGATGCATTTATTAGTTTTGGGGAGAGTTCTGTACTGGCCCTGGGAAATCATCCCCACGGAGTCGGTCGGAAAGCAGGCGTAAACCACCAGATGATCACAGGAGAAAGTGTATTTTCATTCGATCTGCAAAATGAATCATTATCCAATACCGGCATTACTTCAGGCAGGGAGGTTACGGGAAAAATGGGAAAGATACTGCATCCCGTCAGGGGAATGCCGAGCATGGCCCCAGGAATTCATGTTAAGCTGAAAACTTATATTCCATGAAAGAAATTACCATTACGGGAAAACGATTCCGGACAGAACTGCGCTGGCTGCTGGGGTGTTTCATGGCTGCCATTGTATTCAACGGGTATGCCATCATCCGATACCAGACTTCATGGGCAGCGTTTTTTACCTCCCTGCAGGTTGTGCTTATACTGAGCCTGGTCTTTTATGTGTTGCTGATGTTTGTCAGGGGACTTATTACCCTGATCATACGCTTTTCAACCAGAAATAGAAAAGCCTGATTGCGTTGCATCTAATTGTCTTCAGGCGCAAATAAATCAAAAAAGAAAATTTACCATGACAACAAGTTCAAAGCACTCTGCAAGCCGTTTGGCAATGGTTGGACTGATTATTTTCGTGATTGCGATCTCCTGTACTACGGATAGATCAAAACGCCGGGAACCAAAACCCAGGAATATCGTTTTAATGCTCGGGGATGGGATGGGCGTGGCCCAGATCTATGCGGGCATGACAGCCAACGGAGGTCACCTCAGCCTGGAGGGCTGCACGTACGTGGGGTTCCAAAAAACCTATTCCGCCAGTTCCTATATTACAGACTCCGGTGCAAGTGCCACAGCCATGGCCACCGGCAGGAAAACCCATAACGGGGCCATTGCAGTGGATACCAGCGGACACAGATTGAAAACGATTATAGAAATGGCCGAGGAAGCAGGATTGTCCACAGGCCTTGTAGCTACCAGTACCATTACGCATGCCACCCCGGCTTCATTTGTGGCCCATAATCCCGACCGCGGCAAATATGAAGAAATCGCTTTGGATTTTGCAGGGGCCGGTCTCGAGGTAATCATCGGGGGTGGCAGGAATCATTTCAGCGAGCGGGAGGATGGACTGGACCTGATCGCACAATTCAGGGGAAACGGTTACCTGGTAACAGACCGGATTGAAGGAGTGGAACCGGGTCATCAGGGACCCATCGCTATTTTTACTGATTCCCTCCCCATGCCACCGGTATTGAAGGGCAGGGGGGATTTGTTGCCAAGGGCCACCGAAATGGCCATAGGAAGACTTGCAGTTAATGAAAAGGGATTCTTCCTGATGGTGGAAGGATCCCAGATTGACTGGGCATGCCATGACAACAATACGGAATACCTGGTATCGGAAATGATAGATTTTGATGTTGCCATAGGGAAAGCAATAGATTTTGCCAGGAAAAACCGGGAAACACTTGTCATTGTTACAGGTGATCATGAGACCGGGGCACTGGCTATTGAAAACGGCCATATGGAATCCGGGGAAGTTAGCGGATTGTTTGGATCGGAGGGGCATACCGGTGTCATGATTCCGGTCTTTGCATATGGACCCGGTGCAGAAAAGTTTGCCGGGATTTATGAAAATACTGATATCTTTGATAAAATGGCCGGATTACTGGACCTGGATTAATCATCCTCAGATGTATGATGTTAAACAAGAGAGATCATTTTCAGGGCTGCTGTTAATAGTCCTGTTGATACTGCTGCCAGGCTGCAACATTGCCGGGAAACCGAAAAATAAACCCGCTCCCGCAAACACGCCAAGGCTGGTTATCCATACCGAATACCTCGATGAAATAGTGCTTGAGAATTCAGGTCTGATCTGGTACCGGGATAAACTGTGGACCATCAATGACAGCGGGGGTGATCCTGTGCTTTTTTCCATCGATATGCGGACAGGCAAATGTATCCAGGCCATTTATATCGAAGGGGCGTATAACCGGGACTGGGAAGAACTGGCCCAGGATGAGGATTTTATATACATACTTGATACCGGAAACAACTACGGGCGCCGGGATGAACTTACCGTCTATAAGGTCACAAAGGATTCCATACCGGTTGCCGGAAATGCAAGGGTAAATGCTGATATCATCCGTTACCGTTATGGCGATATGGAGAAAAACAGGGGGTATTTTACCAGGAGTCCCTATGATTGTGAGGCTGCCTTTGCGCTGCATGACAGTTTGTACCTCTTTACAAAGGACTGGGAAAATCGGCAAACGGACCTCTACACCTGCTCTGCCAGTCCCGGTACATACACGCTTTGGCCGGTTGCAACCTTTGAGGCAGACGGACTGGTAACCGGGGCCGATATCAGTCCCGACAGCAGTCTGGTCATGCTGGTCGGCTATAAGGATTATGTTCCCTTTGTCTGGGAAATCCGGGGTTTTAATTTCAGTGATTACAGCATGGAGTCCACAAAGCGAATTGATTTTCCCGAAAAATATGATCTTCAGACGGAAGGGATAGCGATCCAGGCGGATGAGAGGATTTATGTCTCCTGTGAAATGTCCTCATGGCCGGCATCCGTATATACTTTGAATCTGGGGGATCATGTTCGGCGAATGCCGTAATTCTGGTATAATTTCTGCAATGGCCCTTTATATATTGTATGATTGATGAGACTCTTCCTGTTGATATTACTGCTGCTGATCTCCGGATTGATGCATGGTCAACGTGAGTATACGACTGATAATAAGCGTGCCATCAGTCATTTTGAAACCGCGAGACAATATTATGTGCTGCGGGATTATGCGAGGGCTGAAACCACGCTTATGAAGGCCATTGTCCTGGAACCCGAATTCATAGAAGCATGGTTGATTCTGGCACAGGTTTATACGGATGCCGGTAAACTGGAAGCATCGACAGATGCATACACAAAGGCCATCGAACTGGATTCGATTTTCTTTCCGAATGCCCTGTACTTCCTGGGATTAAATGAAATGGAACTGGGCTGGTATAAAGATGCACGCCATCATTTGCAAAGGTTTCTGGACATGGATAATACCAGGGAAAACCTGAGGGAATCTGCCAGGGAAAAAATCATCTCCTGTGATTTTGCCATTCATGCCATGGCAAATCCGGTACCTTTTGAGCCGGAGAACCTGGGACCCAATATCAATTCGGAACATGACGAATACTGGCCCAGCCTATCAGCCGATGAATCCATTATGGTTTTTACGATGTTACTGCCCGTAGATGCACGAAACCCGGTGACCAGGGGCAACCGGCAGGAGGATCTTTATTACAGCCGTTATGAAGACGGGACATGGCAGCCCGCACAGAATGCAGGCAAGCCGTTGAATACCTATGATAATGAAGGAGCCCAGTCCATTTCAGGCAATGGCAGGTTCATGGTGTTCACGGCCTGTGGCCGCGAGGACGGGTATGGTTTATGCGATCTGTATTTTTCAGTATGGAAAAATGGCTCCTGGAGTATTCCCGTTAACATGGGACCCGCCATAAACAGCAAGCATAGTGAGAAACAGCCCTCACTGTCGGCAGACGGCAGGGTTGTTTATTTCACCAGTGACCGTCCCGGTGGAATCGGGAAATATGATATCTGGATGTCCTCAAGGTTAAATGACGGGAATTGGAGTCTGCCCGTGAACCTGGGGGCAAACATAAATTCCAGAGAATTTGACCAATCCCCTTTCATACACCCGGATAACAAGACCATGTATTTCAGTTCAACAGGCTGGCCGGGCATGGGAGGGTTCGATATATACATATCCCGCCGGATCAACGACAGTACCTGGGACAAACCGGTAAACCTGGGTTATCCCATCAATACCCATCACCATGAAGAAGGATTGATCGTGAATGCCCGGGCGGATATGGCCTATTTTTCCTCGGACAGGCTGAGCGGGAAGGGAAGGGATATCTTTTCGTTCGCATTGTATGAGGACGCACAACCCAACAGGGTGTCCTATATGAAGGGCAGGGTATTTGACAGCCAGACAAAAAGGCCGCTGGAAGCACATTTTGAGCTGATTGACCTGGGATCCCGAAAAAAGGTCATAGAATCAAGCTCTGAGCCTGGCAATGGTGAATTCCTGGTGGTTATACCGGTAGATGCAGATTATGCGCTCAATGTGTCTAGGCCGGCTTACCTGTTCCATTCCGAGAATTTTGCGTTTGACAAGGTTTATAGCCGTACCGAACCCTTCCTGAAGGACATTGCACTGAATCCCATAGATATAGGGGAAAGGATCATTCTCCGGAACGTTTTTTATAAAACGGATTCTTTCGCCCTTGATATCAAATCAATGGTGGAACTGGACAAGGTTGTCAATTTTATGCAGGCCACTCCTTCCCTGGTGGTTGAGATTGGTGGCCATACTGACAACACCGGCAGCCGGGAACACAATCTCTGGCTGTCGGGTAAACGTGCCGGAGAGGTGGCTGCCTACCTTGTCGCTCAGGGGATCATGCAGGAAAGGATTGAATTCAGGGGATATGGAATGGATGTTCCTGTTACCACGAATGAAACGGAAGAGGGCAGGGCCCAGAACCGGCGGACCGAACTGAAGGTGCTTGCCAGGTGACCCGAATGAATATTTATTTATGCCTAATACCATGGAATGTAATAAAGACAGAAACAACCAGTATTGCAATTGCTCATACCCCTGCAGCAAACATTCCGTCTGCTGCGACTGCCTGCATTATCACCGCAGGAGCGGCGAGCTGCCGGCCTGTTATTTCCCTGATCATGCTGAAAGGACCTACGACCGTTCCATTGATTATTTCATCAGTCTCTGGGAAAAGGACCGAGGATCATGGATGAATTAGGAGCGAATACCAGATCCACCTGTTCCTGGCCAGGCAACGATCCGCTCATGATCGAATATCATGACAAGGAATGGGGTACGCCGGTCCACGATGACCGCAAGCATTTTGAATTCTTCGTACTGGACCTGTTCCAGGCCGGACTCAGCTGGTCCATAGTCCTTAAAAAACGGGAAGGGTTCCGGGAGGCTTTCGATCATTTTGAATTTGAAAAGATAGCCACCTATGACGAGCAAAAAATCCAGGCATTGCTATCCAATGAAAAGATCATCCGAAACCAGCTGAAAATCCGGGCAACCATCACCAATGCACAAAAATTCCTTGCCATCCGTGAGGAATTCGGATCCTTTGATGAGTATATCTGGCAATTTGTGGGGCATCAAACCATACATCACCGGTATACAGAACTTGGCCAGCTGCCTGCCAGCACCCCAGAATCTGATGCCATGAGCAGGGACCTGAAAAGAAGGGGCTTCAAATTCGTCGGAACCACCATATGCTATGCCTACATGCAGGCAGCAGGCCTGGTGAACGACCACATGACCTACTGTTTCCGTTATCAAGAACTGAATCCGGAAGCCTAGCATTATATGTATGGTAAATATGGAGCTCGGTACTGTGAGGGCACATAATTAGGCTCCCTATTATGACTAGTATAAAGTTTCCAATATAATATATCAATATAAATTTTTTATTA
>LJUP01000232.1 GCA_001303955.1 Bacteroides sp. SM23_62
TGAGGAGGAGAGAAGTGAGTTAATAAATCTGTATAACCTCATTACCAAAAAAATAGCCAATGAAGTAAAGATAAAGCTGACATCCCGGGAAGAGAAAAAGCTCACCCAAATCAGGCAGCATAATCCGGATCTCATTGAAGCAATTTATAAGGGAAAGTTTTATATGGATCAACTCACTCCGGAAGGATTTAAGATGGGGCAAAAATTTTATAATGATGCCATTGCAATTGATCCTTCAAACCCATTGCCCTATCTTGGATTGGCAGTGGCTTACAGCACTGCCGGTCATGTATCTGCTGTAGTGCCTGATGCCTGTAGTGCCTGATGCACAGGACCGGTCAATAGCTTATGCCCACCAGGCCCTGGCACTCGATTCAAACCTGGCGGAAGCATATGTGGTTTTAGCTGCAAGGTTACTATATACGGACTGGGACTTTGCCGCCAGCGAGCGATACTTAAAACGTGCCATGGACCTGAATCCGAATCTCGCAATAGCCCATTACCATTTTGGATGGTTTATGATGGCGGGTAACAATGTGGATGAAGCCATTGCTGAATTTAAAAGAACCATTGAAATTGATCCGATTAATCCTTTCTATACATATAATCTCGGTGGTTTATATGCCTGGATAGGCCGTTATGAGGAGGCATTAACAGAGGCACGCAAATCACTTGAACTGAATCCTAATTATCCTCCGGGATTGCATGTATTGGGCAAAGCCTATGCCGGATTGGGTAGGTATGATGAGGCTATCGAGGCCCATAAAAAAGGTTTGGCAATCAGTCCTGGTGGAGAACATCGTCTGGGAATTGCTTATGCCCTTTCCGGTCAGAGAGATAAAGCACTTGAAATTGCTGCCGGACTGGAAAAAATCAATAACAAATGGTCCACATGGGGCCTTTCAGAAATTTATGCTGTCCTCGGAGAAAATGACAAAGCCATTTACTGGATCGAAGAAGCTTTTAAACGGCGTCTCGATTTCGTTCCATGGTTTAATTATAACACATACTTTGAACCTTTGTATGACGATCCCCGGTTTCAGGAAATTATTCAACGATTGAATCTTCCTGAATAGGGAACACGGTTCAAGGATCTTAAAACTTTCGTAAACTTCAAAAATTGGCATTTCAGGGATTCCTGGTTATTGATATGGAAGGGCATTTCAGAAAGTTGTGATGCCTTTATCCTGTACTTGTGATCGTTGATGGATCACGACTGAAGAGAGGTCGAGGGAAATTGTTAGAAAGTATTTCAAATAGTGTGCCCCGAAATATTATGGCAATAATCTGGCAGTTACCTGCGTTTTATGCATTCATCCTTAAATAAATAAACCTTCTGCTACGTCCGTTCGTAAAACCGATTATTCAGTTCGTAGAATTATTCAATTTTTGATGCTAAATCAACGCTAAACCCAATGGAAAATTCTAAATCTTCTACACCAGCTCGATCAGAAAAAGCCGTTCACCAGGTTGAATATGTTAACCTGCAGGAATTCGGATATGAAAAGTCCGGCAATGTCAAGGGCGATCCGGAGATCTATACCTCCTACCTCAACAGGATATTAAATGGTGACCTGGTTGATGAAAAATTCAGTGGACTCAATGAAGATGAAAAACCTGAAAAACGCGAGAAGCTGAAAAAACTTGAAGCCAGGCTTGCAGAAACGGTCAGGCATAACGAGGAAATCAATACCCAGATCAAGGAAAAACAGGATAAAATTGATGTACGGCGGGAAGAGTTACTGGACATTCATGAGAAATATGAAAAAGATCCGGAAGCCATGAAGAGGGAGACTTTTTCCCCGTTTAAGTTTGGCATAAACCTGTTCATCCTGCTGATGCTAACCGGCTATTTATTTTTCTTCTATGTATCAGCAGCTTACAAGGCCCTGTATACCGATTTTGAAGGGATTGCTGAACGCCTGGCTGCCGGCATGGGAACCGGCAGCATCATGCCGAAACCTGCAGAACTGGCTGAAGCTTTACAATATAATTACCTGCTTTTTCTGGTACCTTTTGTGTTTTATGCTTTTGGTTGGGCATTTCATGTCATTCTCGATATGAAACACAGGCATAAATTTGTATTTCTGGGTGCCTTGATCAGCATTACATTCGTTGTTGATTTCCTGATTGCCTTGCTGATTCACAATAACCTGGAATATGCCAAGGAATTAATGGGGCTTGCCACGAGATCATGGGCCGCTAATCCTGCTTTTTATATGATCCTCTTCCTGGGATTTATCGTTTACATCCTTTGGAGTATTCTTCTTGATTCCCTGTTCCGTGAATGGGCAAAACGTCGTATTATCTTTAACCTCAAGAAGATCATCAAACATCTCCGGAATGATATCAAGGATCTTCAAAACAAGCTGGTACCGGAAAACCCGATAAGATTCGATATTGGCAATCTTCGCGAGGACATTGCCACGGTGATCCTGGGTAATCTGAAATCCTATATCGACCAGTTTACTACTGGATGGATTTCCTATCTCTCTCCTCAAAACCTGAAAGAAGTTAAGACCAAATGCCTGAATATTAAAAAGGAATTTGAAGAAAAACATGCGATTAAATCAGGCACAGTTAAGGTTATCAAACGTCGAATCGTGTAATCATCTGCCAAACCAAAATCACCTTAAAAAATGAAACAGCTAATTCAATATATTCCGGTTGCCCTTGTCATGCTGCTTCTGGGATCATGCATGCCGCCCCAGGAGGAAAAAGAGATCTCCATCCCTGTTAAACATAATTACATCATTCTGCTGGATCTTTCTGACCGCCTTATTGTGCAGGACAACCAGCCTGAACGAGATAAAGAACTGATCAGGCATTTGTATACCCTTTTCGAAGATCGGGTCAGGAAACATTTATACCTGCGTTCGCGTGACGAGATCAGGGTGGTCATTGCTCACCAGCGCGGTGCCGGTCTTGAAAGTGAATTATATGAAGACAGCCTATACATCAATATGGATAATGTACCTGGTGTGTTGCGCAGGAAAAAAGAAGAAGAGCGGCGCTTGATTTTTTTCAATAACCTGGACAGGCTTTATGATCAGGCAGTATTCAGCGATAATCCCAAAGAATTTTACGGTGCCGATATCTGGAAATATTTTTATGAAGACCTGAAAGTGGACTATATAAAGGATACCCTGACACAAAACTTCCTGTTTTTATTTACTGACGGATACCCCATCGTGGGAAAGGACCTTACGAAACTGCAGCCGGTAAAAGAGGATTATCCCGATCTGAAAATTATACTCATTGAAGCTGCCCCACGCGACAGGGATATGGAATGGGACCGTGTCATCGAACTCTGGGAAGACTGGTTTGACAGCATGAAAATCGGTGATTATGAGTTTGTCAAGCGCATGGCCCTTTCGAAAGAAAAAGATATGCTGCAGGAGATCCTCGAAGACTCCTAATCTCATTTCTTGATCCGATATATACTTTATGTGCGCTGGGTGTCATTTTAGGCAAATATAATTTTAATTCCGGATATTGATCCAATCTTCCAACGGCCGGGTCTGTGTCTGGGGACCTCCTCCTGAAAAATGCTCCCTGTTTTTCAAATAAAAGATTCCAATCAGGTAGTAAGGCTGTTTTAAGTTCATTAAATTTGAACAGAGACCAAATCATTGGTTTCTGGACCGGCATTTGTACGGGTCAACAAAGACGCTCTCTGAGATCTGCAACGTTACACAGGTAAGATGAAAATTGCTATTATTGGTACCTCATATCCTTACAGAGGCGGACTAACTGCTTATAATGAAAGGTTGGCAGTCGAGCTGCAAAGGGAGGGGCATGCGGTAACTATTTTTACCTTCACGCTCCAGTATCCTGATTTTCTGTTCCCGGGAAAAACACAATATTCGGAAGAAGATGGGCCAAAAAACTTGAACATCGTTCGTTGCATCAATTCGATAAATCCGTTTAACTGGCTCTCGGTGGGCAACCGGCTAAAACATCAAAAACCGGATCTGATCATTATCAAATACTGGCTTCCGTTTATGGGGCCTTGCTTCGGTACGATATTGAGAAAGATTAAAAAAAATCGACACTCAAAAATCATAACCATAGTCGATAATATCATTCCTCACGAAGCCAAAATCGGCGACAGGGCATTTACGCGTTATTACGTTACACCGGTAGATGGATTTGTGGCCATGTCCCAAAATGTATTGGAAGATATTCAACAATTTGACAAATCTAAACCAAAAATATTATCCCCACATCCCCTGTTCGATAACTTTGGAGATACGGTGGCCAGGGATGAGGCGCTCACAAAACTGGGACTGGACCCGGCATACAGGTATATATTGTTTTTTGGCCTGGTCAGGGCATACAAGGGTCTTGATCTTCTTCTCGAGGCATTTGCTGATATCCGGTTCCGGGATGCTAAAATTAAATTGATCATAGCTGGTGAGTATTACTCAGATAGGAAGGTTTATACAGATTTGATTAAAAAATATTCCCTGGAAAAGGATATTATTCAAATCGATAAATTCATTCAGGATTCTGAAGTCAGATATTTTTTCAGCGCATGTGATTTAGTGGTTCAACCATATAAATCTGCTACCCAAAGTGGTATAACCCAAATCGCCTATCACTTCAACAAGCCCATGGTTGTAACAGACGTTGGGGGATTAAGGGAATTGTGTCCTGATGGGAAAGTTGGCTATGTGACTTCAACCAATCCTGATGAAATTGCCGGCGCAATAATCCGGTTTTTTCAGGAAACCGACCAGGAAGAAATGATTAATAATATTATCAAAGAAAAAAAGAAATACAGTTGGGGGGTTTTAATTCAAAATATCTTTACATTGCTGGATAAGATCAAGCATTCACAAATTGAAGCATGAAATATATTAGCAGAGCACCTCTTAGAATCGGCCTTGCCGGAGGTGGTACAGATGTAGCTCCCTATTGCGATATCTATTCAGGAGCTGTTCTCAACGCAACGATTGACCTTTTCGCCACGGTGGTGCTTATTCCCAGAGATGACAACAAAGTCATATTTTATGATCTGAATGCTGAAGTGAAATTTGAATTTGAAGCCAAAGAAAAATTGGAGGACAATCCTGAAATAAATCTGCAGATAGGTGTCTACAACAGGATTGTTAAAGACTACTCCAATAAAGCTCTCCCATGTGAGATAATTTTCGCCATAGATGCTCCCACAGGTTCCGGACTGGGCACTTCATCAACGCTGGTAATAGCTCTGATCGGTGCATTTGTAGAGTGGTTGAAATTACCATTGGGTGAATATGATATTGCCCATTTAGGGGTAAGTATAGAACGGGAAGATTTGCAGTTTGTTGGAGGTAAACAGGATCAGTATGCTGCCACTTTTGGAGGCTTTAACTTTATGGAATTCCATAAAAAAAACAGAATCATCGTCAATCCGCTGCGAATAAAGCCGAGTGTAATTAAAGAATTGGAATTCCATTTGTTGCTGTTTTACACACAGATCAACAGGGAGTCGGCAAGAATCATTGAAGTTCAAAAAGCAAATGTCGAGAGACAGGAAAAAGATGCTATTGAAGCTACGCATCAACTAAAGGATCTGGCTTATAAAATGAAAGAAGCCATTCTTAAGGACGAATTGTTTAAAATTGGAGAGGTGCTCAAATCAGCCTGGGGGAATAAAAAATTGCTGGCCACTGGGATTTCCAATCGGATGATAGAAGATATTTATGAAACAGCTATCAAAGCAGGAGCTTCAGGAGGTAAAATCTCAGGGGCAGGCGGTGGTGGGTTCATGATTTTTTATTGCCCCGGCAACAGCAGGTTTAATGTCATTAAGGCCCTGAAGGCAAAAGGAATCACACAGCAAAAATATACTTTTCACCCAACCGGATTGGACACATGGACAAGTCAACAATAGTTATCAATAACCTGACGGAATCAATCAAACTCAAACAGCGTCTCTTAACAGACAAGCGTATAATAGATTCAATTATAAGGCTTTCTGAAATAATCATTGAACGCTATAAAAATGCCGGGAAAGTACTTTTTTGCGGTAATGGAGGTAGTGCTGCTGATGCGCAACACTTGGCGGCAGAGCTTTCCGGCAGGTATTATTATGACAGACCTCCCCTTTTTGCTGAGGCACTGCATGTGAATACTTCATTTTTAACAGCAGTAGCAAATGATTATTCTTTTGAAGAGGTTTATGCAAGGCTGGTTAAGGCCATGGGGAATAAAGGGGATATATTGATAGGATTATCTACTTCAGGGAATTCCAAAAATGTTATCAATGCCATGAACCAGGCCAGAATAATGGGTATGGTAACTGCCGGATTTACTGGTATTGGCGGTGGGGAAATGAAAGATTATTGCGATATCCTTTTTGATGTTCCTTCCAATGACACACCCCGTATCCAGGAATGTCACATATCCATTGGCCATTCCATCTGTGAACTCGTTGAACGAGGATTATTCCCGGAATAAAGCATGGAGGCAATCATTTTAGCTGGTGGACTTGGTACAAGGCTCAGGTCTGAGCTGAGTGAAATACCTAAGTCAATGGCATTGATCGGACCAAGGCCATTTCTGGAATATCAAATGGATCACCTTTTGGCAAATGGTATTTCCAGGTTCATTCTATCTGTTGGGTATAAATCCGAATACATCAGGAATCATTTTTCAGATCAGTATAAAAACCGTGAAATCACCTATGCCATTGAAAAAACACCGCTGGGTACAGGAGGAGCCATTAAAAATGCAATGCAATATGTACTTGGTGATCATGTTGTTGTTGCCAATGGAGATTCTCTTTTCCTTTCAGATCTGGAGGCTCAGTCCAGGATTCATTCTGCGAATGAAGCGGATGTAACACTGGCACTTAAACCGATGCGGAAATTTGACAGATACGGTACAATTTTAATAGATGGAAACGGGAAGATTACCAGTTTTTCCGAAAAGCAATTTACAGGGGAGGGATTGATAAATGGCGGACTTTATATTTTCAATGCAGGTTCGTTCAGGCGGCTTGATCTTCCGGATATATTTTCAATCGAAAAGGATTTTTTTAAAACCAGAGTCAATCAGTTGAATTTCTTTGGAGCAGTTTCCAAAGGCTATTTTCTGGATATAGGAATACCTGAAGATTTTAAAAGGGCTCAATATGAAATAAGCATGTTTCCTGAGATTGACAAGTCCTGGACCTTGTTTCTTGACAGAGACGGGGTAATCAATAGAAAATTGGATAACGATTATGTCAAATCCTTAAATGAGTTCGAGTTTATTCCGGGGGCACTTGATTCAATTGTGAGCCTTTCGAATTTTTTTGGAAGGATCATCATTGTGACAAACCAGCAAGGAATAGGAAAGGGAGTAATGACAGAGGAAGACCTGAATCAAATACACAGCTTCCTGTTAGAGAAAGTCAGGAAAATGGGAGGAAATATAGATGCTATTTATCATGCACCCCAGTTGGAAGAAGAGGGCTCTCCAATGCGAAAACCTGGTATAGGTATGGCTCTTCAGGCAAAGAGGGATTTTCCGGAAATTGATTTTACCAAAAGCATCATCATTGGCGATTCCATAATGGACCTGGAATTTGGCAAACGGACAAAAATGATTTCTATCCTGATTAATGATGAGTCGGCGAATAAGGTTGAAGGTTATTCAATAGCCTCATTGTTTGACTTCAATGAATTATTAACCAGTATACTACAGCCTGTTTGACCCAGTTATACATTTCAGATGATGACATTTCTTTATATGCCCTTAAATTATCACGTCAAAAGATGAACCAAGGGAGGAGATTGCCAACACCGGTAGAAAGGCTTCAGTCTATAATGAAAACAGGAGAGAATCGCTGTAATGCTTGATATTTTTCACTGAGTCTGTAGTGATTAATAGAATTTTATCCTTCCACAATTCAGATTCATCTTTTATACAAAATTCATTTTCAGTTGATTAAGGCATATGTATATTTTGAACTTATTTAATCAAAAGTATATAGATAGTTAGATAATAATATAGTAATTTTCATTTATCAATTATTATTACTGATAATCAAGGAATTATTGTAGGGAGGTAAAATTATGAAAATAAAAACTTTGGATGGTCCTGATATAGACCTCAAGCAGGACGTGATCGAAGGATTAAAAATGGGTTTACTCGGATCTGTGCTTATCCCCGGAGAACCCGGTTATGAAGATTCCAGAACAGTCTGGAACGCGATGATAGACAGAAAACCCGCACTCGTGGTACGTTGCCTTGGTGTTGCAGATGTAATCGCATGTGTAAAATTTGCCAGGAAACACAATCTCCTGCTCTGCATCAAGGGCGGAGGGCATAACATTGCAGGACTGGCAACGGCTGACGGAGCAATGATGCTTGACATGTCCCTTATGAGAGGGGTGTGGGTGGATAAAAAGAATAAAATTGCACACGGTCAGGCCGGTTGCCTGCTCGGAGATGTGGATCGTGAAACACAGGTGGAAGGACTGGCTACCGTTCTCGGATTTGTATCGCTTACCGGAATCGTGGGACTTACCCTGGGGGGTGGATTCGGCTACCTGACAAAACGCTGGGGCTGGACAACAGATAATGTAGTCGGCATGAATGTTGTTACCGCAGACGGACGCCTCGTCCGGGCAAGCAATGACGAGAATGATGATCTTTTCTGGGGATTGCGTGGTGGCGGCGGGAACTTTGGTGTTGTGACCGGTATCGATTATAAGCTTTACCGGGTTGGCCCGGAAGTTATTGGAGGGGTAGTCGCATGGCCGGCTTCTGAGGCACCAAAAGTACTCGAGCTATACAGGTCACTTGCAGAAAATGCTCCGCCCGAACTTACGCTTGTCTGGCTCATGCGCCCGGCTCCTCCGGCGCCCTGGCTTCCGGAGGAAATGCATGGGAAATCTATTGTGGCCATACTTGCCTGCCATAGCGGCAATCTTGAAGAGGGAGAAAAGGCCGTTGCTCCCATCAAGTCGTTTGGCAATCCGATTGGCGATGTGCTTGTTCGGCGGCCTTATACGCAGTTACAATCGATGCTTGATGGCACACAGCCTAAAGGCCGGCGTTACTACTGGAAAAGCGAATACCTCCCGCGCATCGAACCGGCCATGGACGAGAAGGTCATCAAGCATGCGGCACAGATCCCATCACCCCACACGGCAGTGATATTGTTCCAGATCGAAGGAGCTCTGAATGAGCTGCCAGGGGACCACTCCCCCGTCGGCAACCGGGATGCACGCTTTGTGCTGAACATTGGTGGCTCCTGGGATCGTGATGATGATGACGAGGCAAATATCCAGTGGGCACGGGATGCATGGAACGACTTAAAGCCTTACTCCAGCGGTGGAACCTATATTAACTTCCTGACAGAGGA
>LJUP01000233.1 GCA_001303955.1 Bacteroides sp. SM23_62
ACCAGAGCATTGAACTCTTCAGGATGGATCTTGAAAACGAGGTCGAATTCGTTACGGTCATGACCTTTGATTCACTGCAGAACGTAATCGATTTCCAGGGAGAAGACTATAAAAAGTGCTATGTCCCTGATGCGGCACAGAGGGTATTGAAACGCTGGGATGAAGAATCCGCTCATTATGAAACAATTGAAACCAGGAATTACAGATAAAATGAAAAAGCTATCCATCCTTTTTGCCGCTTTCGTCTTTGTAACGACCGGTATATCCGGTCAGGCTGTATCTAAAGCAGATCTGAAACAACTCGATGAGTATTATGCCAGGATGGTTGAAGATTGGGATATTCCGGGTGCATCCATTGGTATCGTTAAAGATGGAGAAATGATTTTCAGTGGAAATTACGGAGTCCTTGAGGAGGGGAAAGACGCGGGTCCGGATAAAAATACCCTGTATGCCATAGCTTCCAATTCAAAAGCATTTACCACTGCGATTATTGGTATGCTTGTACAGGAAGGAAAACTGGACTGGAACGACAAGGTTAAAAAATACCTTCCATATTTCGAATTGTATGATCCCTGGGTAAGCCATGAAGTTACCGTCAGAGACCTTCTCTGCCACCGTGTCGGACTGGGAACATTCAGCGGGGATGTCATATGGTACAAGTCAGACCTGACGGCCGAGGAAATCATCAAACGGGTAAAATTTCTCCCGAAGGCTTTTGATTTCAGATCGGGTTACGGATATTCAAATGTCATGTACGTGACTGCAGGAGAGCTGATCAGGAAAACAACCGGTAAAACCTGGAGTGAGAATGTAAAAGAAAGAATATTGACTCCGCTGGGAATGGACAGGACCATAACAACTCCCAATGACCTGGAGGAAAAAGGTAATTTCGCCACACCCCATGCCCGTGAAAATGAAAGCAACATACCGATTGCCTGGGAGAACTGGGAAACAGTCGGTGCCACCGGTGGTATCATATCAAGTGTAGCAGATATATCAAAATGGATGATATTCAACCTGGATCATGGTATCCTGGGAAATGACACCTTACTTACACCGGAAACCAGGAACATGGTATGGACCCCGCATAATAACTTTCTTGTGGATCATACCACGCAGAATGATTTCAACAGGCATTTCCGTGCCTATGGATTAGGCTGGGATTTAAGCGATTACCATGGGCATTTAAGGGTAGGTCATACCGGGGCATATGATGGCATGATTACGGCGGTGACCCTGATCCCGGATGAAAACCTGGGGATTGTAGTGCTTACCAATGGCATGAAGAGTCCCATTATGGCGGCGACATATTATGCCATTGACAGATTCCTGGGTTTGGAAACGCGGGACTGGTCAGCAGAGTACCTGGAAAGCTTAAACAGCAGACAGAGAGAAGACACACGTATTTCGGAGAGAAAAGAAAAAAGGGTGCCTGATACCAGACCGTCAGTTGAACTGAAAGAATATACCGGGATTTATTATTCGGACATATATGGAGAAATAAAAATAAACCTGGAATCAGGCCGGTTAAGAATGGCATTTGAACATTCACCCAACCTGGCCGCTGCGCTGAATCACTGGCACTATGATGTCTGGGAAATACAATGGGATAACAAGCATGCATGGTTCAGTTTTGGAACAATCAAATTCAATATGGATAATAACCTAAAGGTAACTGGCATGGATTTCGATGTACCCAATAACGATATCTTTTTTGAAGAACTCAAACCATTTAAAGTGGAATCTGGTAACAATTAAACTCAGATACATTAATCCATTCGTTGTCGCAGCTCTTTCTCAAACCGTTTGGCGGTCATGATCTCGTAAGCAAGGAATTCCCCATTAAAATACACGCCTGTGAGCCCTGTCGGGTAGGGGACATTCCGGGCTGCTTCCAGGCTTTCAATCCTGATCTTTTTTGCAGGCAATCCCATGTTTCTGGCCGTTGACAGCATGATCTCAACAAAATCTTCATGATAGGGGCACTGGTGGGAATACATGATCACTACACCATCTTTATCCTCAATGGTTCCTGAGCGCACCACATCTTTGAAGCGGGGATCAGGCGCATCATTTTCAAACTTTTTGACCAGGAGTTCGAAGGCAGGAGGAGCTTCATCGCAGGTCTGAAAACCAAATTTCCGGTAGAACTTTTTGGGGATGAGCCACGGCATTGACCTCTTTCCAGAGACTACAACCAGTCCATTTTTATCTTTGGAATCCCTTATGCATTCTTCCATCAGGTAACGGCCATATCCCTCACCCTTATACCTTCCGGAGACCCAGAAACAATTGATAAAATTATATCCGGGTGCTTCTATGGGTTTCCATGCATATTCAGCCGGCACGTATTCGATAAAGACCTTGCCCCTAACATTCACTTTTTTAAACACAAAACCATTCCCGAATTGCTGTTTCAGCCATTCCTTTTTCTGGGCTGCCCTGGCCCGGTTGGTCCTATCATTGCCAATTGCACAGCAGATGTGTTCATCGGCAATATTATCAGGATTCAGTGTGATGATCTCAGTGGTCTCCATGGCTTGTGGATTGAATGATAAAATTAATTACTGTCCAGGCAACATGATTTGATGAATATTGCTTTAATTGGGTTATCTGCCTACCGGGAATTCGGTTATCCTCAGGGTTGTGCATCCATAAGGGATCAATGTGATCTCCTCTTCCGGAGACATGATCAGATCTTTCCGCTGCAGGCTGTGGGGCAATGGTCCGGCCATATCATTGTAAAGTTTCCATTCAGGGATCCTGAAACCCTTGGTTATCAGTGCCAGGGGGGCTGCATCAATGTTCCAGGGATAAATTTCCCGGTTGGGCATTTCAATTAGTTCAAAGGCATTCTCCGGGTCGTTTAATGCTGATTCCGGGATGACATAGTTCCATGGGTCTAGTGGACGAACCTCGTAAAAGTCTCCCCACCTGTCCTTATTCTCCACAA
This sequence comes from Bacteroides sp. SM23_62, assembly GCA_001303955.1. Taxonomy (GTDB): domain Bacteria; phylum Bacteroidota; class Bacteroidia; order Bacteroidales; family SM23-62; genus SM23-62. The sequence goes on from LJUP01000233.1 coordinate 2,954, forward strand.
ATCTCCAATCCTCCCGGATCTTCAGTGCGTATACCAGTGGACCACGTTCAACAGCTACGGAGCCCTCATCCCATGTACTGAAGGATATATGCATGTCAAAGGTAACTTCAACAAGGTCTGCATCTGACCATTCACGTTCGAGAATGGCCGTGGTGCCGCCTTTCATACGCTGGTTTTCTTCCCCGTTGACCGTGATTACGGCTTCCCTGCACCAACCGGGGATCCTGATATGGAAAGGGAAATTGATGCTTCTCTCCATGGAGATCCGGAACCTGATGCGGTCCTCAAAAGGATAATTTGTTTCCTCCTTGATCCGGACCTTAACATTATCAGTAACCATGGCCTCAATAGCACTCGGAGCAAACACAATGGCTGCGAGTCCACCATCAGGCGTAGCATACCAGAGGTGTTGCACAAATTTTGGCCATCCCTGGTGCATGTTGCAGGTACAGCAAGGATATCCCGTGATGAGGCCAAAACACAGATCTGTATGGCCGTGACCATCCTGCACATAAAAGTTTCTCCTGTGGCGGGTCAGCATTACCTGGTTGGCCTGCTGAAAATACTGTCTGGAAGTGAAATCATCTGATGCCTGCGTTGGCAAAGCATTGTAGGCAATTTTTTCAAGATGGTCCATGAAGTCTACATCACCCGTAATTCCGATCATCGTCTCCAGGGAGAACATCAGTTCGGTGACGGAACATAACTCTATTCCCTGGGTGGGGATCCTTCCGTGAAGTGCCTCATCACCTCCATACATCCCCTGTGGTTGTCCATGGTACTCCCTGATATCATTGAAGGCTCTTTTTACAGCCTCAATATATCTGGGATCAGGATCCTGCTGGTAGTAGACGATGGGTTCTTTGATCCCCTGTGCCAGGTTGACACAATGGAAACTGCGTTGTTGCTTCAGGCACAACCTGTCTAACAGTTCCCTGTTAAAGGGATAGGCATTGTTACTGCTGGCTGGAAACAAATGATCCCTGTCCATGCCGCTATAGCAATTTTCATTCAGGAATATATCGGTCCATGGATAGGTTTGTTCATGTATCAGCCCGGCCAGCTCCAGCAGGAATTCATCCCCGGTTTTATTATATAACCAGTAAACCAGCATTAGGTTGTCACCTGCACGCCTGTTACCCCAGAATGACCATGTATCCAAGGGATTTTCCGGTAATGTTCTAAACTGGTACCTGAAATAATTCGTCATCAGATCGATCACCCGCGGATCTTTGGTGGCTTCATAGTATTGGCGAAGGACCTTCAGCATGACCATCTTTGGCCACCAGTCCCGGCGGGGACTCTTCTGAATGCCCGGTTCCGGTGCTGGTTCCTCACTGAATGGGACCGGACCGAAATAACCATCTTCTGTCTGGCTGTCCAGGGTCCATTCAATCCATGGCATGGCTTTGGCTTTCAATTCCGCATCATCCAGGATCCAGGCCAGCGGGACCAGTCCATCGAGCCAGTAAGGTCCCCTTTCCCAACCATCGCCATCCCCGCCAAGCCATCCATTACGCGGACCGAGGACCGAGGGGTATAATTCATCAAGATGGCCGGTCAACCCACCTTTCATTAACTGGAGTTGCTGCATTAACCAGCCTTCAGGCCGGATACTGCCCAGGGGCAATTCCAGGTATTGCCTGGAGATTAAAGGGGGCCGATTATTCAGGTATAAGGATTTACTATCGCGATCCTCTTCCTGACAGGAGGATATAAAAAGTATGATGAGCAGAAACTCATACCTGATATTCATAGTGATGATGTGTTGGCTATGAGAAAAATGATCCTACTGGATCTCCAGTTCATCTCTTGATGGCAAGACCGGGAAAGGATTATGGGGTTCTGCCTGGTACCAGTATGCTACTGATGAGATATCATCCATCAGGGGCAGATACCTGCCACCGCTTCTCCAGCCCAGTGCCTGCATGGTAATCCTCAGGTCCTTTTCGAAACGGACAGGATCGGCAATATGCCATCTATACAGGTTGAACCGGGTCTGGGACCTGTTCAGCAGGTTATCCATGGGCCGGACAACATGGAACCCGGCATAGGGAGTGGTATAGTTGACGTACCCCCTGGTGCCGTCGGGCTTGGTACCTGCAAAGCCGTAAGATCCGCAAAAATAATCCTCCGTACCGGTTCCGCATATGGTCGGAAAATCCCTGTCCCCGTCCATGAAAAACTTGATCTCTCCTTCTCCCCACCATCCATTATTGTTGGTCTGCCAGTACATGTATGTGCCGACAAAATGGCCCTTGCCCTTGATACCATCGACAATGGTATATACTTCTTTATATGGTACAGGGTTGGTACGTCGGAACTGTGCATGAAAATAAGCTGCATCATCAGGCACTTCTGTCAGGGTATAGTTCACCTGGTAATAGAGGGTCATCCTTTCATCGTCCAGGTTTTCCATGGTGATCCTGCATTTTTTCTTAAAAGGCATGACCCAATAGCAATTAAAGGCACTCCCGGGATTCACACATACGGGAAGTGAGGAGATCTGGTTATAGACTTCTGCGGCGGCAAAAAAATCTCCAACGGGAACTTCTACGGAGGGTTCCTGTTCATCATCCCAATAGAAGCGGAGTATGGAATACCTCCATCTTCCGGCAGGTGTCATCCAGATCTGCTGAATGGCCCCCGGTCCCTCGATCTCGGCAAGGGTAAAAGTTTCACCTGCAGGTATTCTCACATATGGATTTACTTTCCATCCCTGTCCCAGATCCCGGGCAGCCCGTTCAGCACTGCCTTCCTCCAGGGTAGCCATGCCACCCTTTCCCTTTTCCCCTGTGAAGTTCTCGGGACTGATGGAACGGGTTTTCGCATCCGAAAGGCGGTAAAGATTATTGAGGTTAACGTCCAGACCATTGTAAGATTCCCTTTGTGCGGTCAAAGGTAAGCAAAGGACAATGCCGATGATGATTTGAATAGTCAGAGGTGTTTTCATGATGTTCGTATTGGTTTCAAACTAAGATAATGAATATTATTCACAGTCAGATCTTGCCGTAACTGTTTTGACTGATAAAGAAAACCATAAGTCTGTCTGGATCAGAGATCCTCGACCGTTATTGCCAGTTCCATGCTTTTCCCCGGTGCCACCAACACATTATGGACCAATAAGTCGAGTGAGAATCCGGATAGTTGTTCCAGGGTCTTCACAATGATGGTCGTTTTGGCATGGGCTTTTATGGTGAAAAAATGGATCCCGTTATAAAATTTAAACAGGCTTTTGTTTTCACACATGAAATCAAAATCGGAATTGTTGGTAATGGTCATTCTGGCCAGGGAAGTTCCTTCTCTGTATTCTGTTTCTATATCCAGTGATTCAAAGAACAAAGGTTTCAGGAGATCCTCCGGTCCGATAAGATGATCCCCCTGGTATATGGCTGTTCTGTGATTCAATAAGGCCTCCCGTACACCTTCCACGGTTTTTTCACGGGCAAATACCAGTGTGATGGTCCTGTGTTTATCCGGTTGGTATTGATAGGCACTTACCCCGTGAATGTCCGAATTCCCGATCAGGGTGAGGTCAAATTCCTGGACCAGGTCATGGGCTCCTTCCCAGTATCCATCTCCGTTACAAACCTCGATTCCTTTTATTTGTCCGGCTTTCATAAGCTCAATGAATTCCTCGTTTCTGGGACAGTTTCCATCTTTGTATTTGGCTGTCCATCCCGGATGGTTCCAGAATACAAAAGCTTCCTGTTTGTTGGCGGCAGCAATCCTTTTGGCTGGCAAAGTATCCCTGAGTGCTGGTTCATCTGTGTTTTTCAGGAACAGCGCATTGAAATGATCCCGGCTGGCGGATATCTCTCCTCCGAGGATTAAAATAAGGTCCTTGTCTTCGGCATGTTTCTTTGCTATCTCATATGGGACCATATGGTTATCTTCCACCTCTTTTCTGTGGTATTCCACATGGTCAGTGATGGATATCGCATCCAGACCTTCCCCAATGGCTTCATCCACACGGATGTGTGGCCAAACCACACCATCTGAAAAAACGGTGTGCATATGAAAATCACACTTCAGGGTATAATAGCCAGGTATATCGGGTATCTGAAAATGTGCCGAATCCGTACCCAGGTCATGGACCGATTGTCCATATGCTACTTTGCTGATAATAATTATCAGTGTCAATAAGAACAATAATTTTTTCATCATGATGGTATTAATTGGTTTTGTTGGAACAACAGTATTCTCAGATTATCAGTATGAATTAAAAATAGTCAAATTCAGATAAATAATCAGCTGGCGGACCTTTAAAGCTTCCTATCGTAATCCTGTTAACATCTTTCGTTATAAATAGACTACTTATTATATTTGTTCCTGAAAAATAGCAATAAACCAGGCATGCTTTTCCAGACCATTGCACAGAAGGTTGTGGATCACAACCAGCTCGAATCCATCAGAGGGGCCAACAAGTACAAGAAAATCGTTTTCTGTACAGGATGCTTTGATATTTTACAAAGCGGACATGCGGTATTTTTTAACCAGTGCAAACAATTTGGGGACCTGCTGGTAGTTGGGGTCGGGCAGGATCATGTCATTGCAGAATTGAAAGGTCCGGGCCGGCCGGTAACCCCAGAGAACAACAGGGTCCATCTGGTCGCGGCTTTCCAGGATGTGGATTATACCACATTGAATGATGATACTATTGCTCCTGGAAAGATTGATTTCAAGGATGTCCTTGAAAAACTTCGACCCGATGTATTTGTCCTGAATGACGATGATTCAGGTATGGAGAAGAAGAAACTGCTATGTGACAGGCTTGGGATCAAGATGGAATTCGTTCAGCGTGTTGTTCCGAAAGCACTCGAGGCTACTTCCACCACCAGGATTATCGACAAGATCAAATTTGCTTACAGGGCACCTCTCCGCATTGATTTTGCCGGTGGATGGACGGATGTCCCATACATCATGGGAGATAAAAAGGGATATGTTTCGAACATTACCATCAGTCCCCTGATAGAACTTATAAGCGGCCGGTTCAACTTTTCGGGTTACCCAAGGGGAAGTGGTTTAAGTACATCTACTGCGGCCAAGGTGCTGGAGCTGATCAGTTCGAAGAACTATAATTCCGAATCCAAAACCCTTGAGAATATAAGTGAAGATCTGTTTAACCTGGAAAATAAGGAGCTCAACTGGGCCATCGGACGGCAGGACCAGTATTCGATTGTGCACGGCGGTTTCAGCTGCTGGGAATTTGGCAGGGATTATGCCAGACGTACCAAGTTGGACATTCCCAGGGAAACGCTGGAAGAGTTCAAACAGGGATTGCTCCTTGTTCATACCGGTGCCTCCCGCAACGCACAATCTGCAGTGGAGGAGGTATACTCAAATCATAAGACAGCTGCGGGACAGGATGCGCTGGATAAACTGGCCAGGTATGCCCTGGAATTTGCTGTTGCACTGAAAAACAAAGAATACATCCTGTGCGCGGAAATCATGGAAATGAATTTTGAGGCGCAGAAACAGCTTGCATCAGCTACATCCAACGAATACCTGGAAGAAATGTATGCTTTTGCCAAGCAACACGGAGCCTATGGAGGCAAGATCGCCGGTGCTGGCGGCGGAGGTGCATACATGTTCTATTGCAAAGATCCGGACAAACTCACCCAAGCATTGAAGAAACAATTCATCGACTGCTTCGAGATCTACTTCGATTTTCATTATCTAGACATCAAGGCCCTGAACAGGATCTGATTTTCACCTAACAGCCTGGATAAAGCACCGGCGCTGAATATTCTGGCAGTAACCAGAATATATAGGCTTCTTGTGCTTTATCCAGGCTGCCAGTTAATGTCAGATAATGTCAGATCCTATGTCTGTCTTACTATTTTGAAATTGAAATTCGCAGATTGAAAATTCATGTAGAGATTTATCCAGAGCGGGAGGATCATTTCCATACCGCGTGCGGATGCTATCCCTCCAAGATCAATGATCGACTTCCAGCCTAATTCGTTTGTAAGGAAAGTGGTAAACCTGTCCTTGGCAGCCTTGTCATTACCACAAATAAACAGATCATGATCCTCGGGGAGATTCCCAGGATTGACCATCAGCTCGGCTGTCAGGGTGTTGAATGCCTTCACCACCTTTGCGTTCGGGAATTGCTCCTGGATTTGTTCACCCAGGCTTTCTGTATTGCAGACAAGGA
>LJUP01000024.1 GCA_001303955.1 Bacteroides sp. SM23_62
TTCTCCTTCGTCGGATATGTGACACAGGAAATTCCCGTGGACAATCAGACCAGCCTGAATGTTACCCTGGATCCCGACATACTCGGCATTGATGAAGTGGTGCTGATCGGTTATGGTACCGCAAAGAAAGGGGATGCAACCGGCTCTGTCATTGCGGTTGACTCCAAGGATTTCAACCAGGGAAACATCACCACGCCGCAGGAATTGCTCATGGGCAAGGCTGCAGGTGTGGTAATCACGGCTCCCTCGGGACAGCCGGGAGCCAAATCGACCATACGGATCAGGGGAGGATCATCCCTGCGGGCAAACAATGACCCCCTGATCGTGATTGATGGTTTTCCCATCGATAATACCGATATGGATGGTACGTCCAACCCGCTGGCAACACTTAACCCGAATGATATCGAAAAATTTACTGTCTTGAAGGATGCATCGGCAACTGCCATTTACGGATTAAGGGCATCCAACGGCGTGATCCTGATCACCACGAAAAGGGGCAGTAAAGGAAAATTCACCGCCAGTTACAACGGAAGTGTTTCATTGGGCGTTCCTATCAAATATCTGAAGGTTTACAACGGCGATGAGTTCAGGGCCCTCATTCAGGACAGGGTGGACAACCACGGACTCACCCCCGAAGCCTTGACCAAACTGGGCAATGCCAATACCGACTGGCAAAAGGAAATCTATCAGAATGCCTTCTCCCATGATCACAATGTAGCTCTTTCAGGCGCTGTCAATGTTGTTCCTTATCGCGTATCTATAGGATATACGGACCAGAATGGTATCCTGAAAAATTCAAGTATGAACAGAACCACACTGGATCTGTCCCTGAATCCGGCATTTTTGGACGGGGATCTCAAATTCGATTTCAATGTGAAGGGAGCCTATACAAACAATGATTTTTCCAATGAAGATGCGATTGGTTCAGCCCTTGAATTTGATCCCAGCCAGCCCGTCAAAAACGGAAATACCCGCTATGGCGGATACACCGCCTGGGTGGAGGCCAGTGAAGAGGACCAGCTGAACGGGATCCCAAACAACATCGCCACTCACAATCCCGTGGCACGCCTGAAGTACCGTGACAATAAATCGGATGTTCAGCGATACATCGGCAATTTGCAGGTGGATTATAAACTTCCTTTCCTGCGGCAGTTAAAGGCTACCCTGAGAGGAGGGTATGATTATTATAACAGCAGAGGGCATGATTATACTGATCCACTGGCTTCCTGGAGCTACAGGGAAATTGAACAAAACAAGAAAAATTATGCACACACCAGGCGGAATGGTCTTTTTGATTTCTACCTGAATTACAATGAGTATTTCGCCGCTGTTCATCAGCTTGATCTTACGGCCGGTTATTCATACCAGTCCTTCTACCGCGAAGGTTATGATGCCAACCAGCCCTGGGAGAAAACAGATGGCGAATATAAGAATGCCAATCTGAAAGCTTACAAGAATGAAAATTTCTTGATATCGTTTTTCGGCAGGGCCAATTACTCCCTGATGGAAAGATACCTGCTGACAGCTACCCTCCGATATGACGGATCTTCCCGTTTTGCCAAGGAAAATCGCTGGGGACTGTTCCCGGCTTTTGCGCTGGCATGGAAAATCAGCAATGAGAACTTCCTCCAGGGAGTTGGTTTTTTGAGTAACCTGAAACTGCGCCTTGGTTATGGTGTAACAGGCCAACAGGATATTTCCGATAATTATTATCCATACATTCCCGCTTATACCATCAGTCAGCCCGGCGCCTATTATCAATTCGGGGATAACTTCTATCCCACGCAAAGGCCGGATGCCTACGATGCCAACATTCAGTGGGAGACAACAACAACGATTAACGCTGGACTGGACGTTGGTTTCTGGGATAACCGCCTGATGGGTTCATTTGACGTGTATCAAAGGACCACCGATGATCTTCTCAATGAGATCCCGATTGCTGCAGGCACCAACTTTTCAAACTTCCTTACCACCAATGTTGGTTCCCTGGAGAACAAAGGTTTTGAGATGGAACTGATTGGCCGGGCCATCTCCACCACTGATATGAGCCTGAGAATTGCCGTAAATTACACATACAACCAGAATGAGATCACCAAACTGACCCTGGTGGATGACCCGAGTTATACTGGCTATGATGATGGTGATATTGCAGGAGGTGTGGGGAACAAAATCCAGATCAACTCGGTGGGACACCCGGCAAATACCTTCTTTATGTTCAAACAGGTCTATGGATCAGACGGGAAGCCCATTGAAGGATTGTATGTCGACAAGACAGGGCAGGGAGGAAATGTGGCCGGCAATAACCTCAACAAGTACTACCTGCAAAATCCTGCGCCTGATCATCTGATCGGGATATCTGCCTCTTATACCTATAAGCAGTTTGATTTCTCATTCTCCGGGAGGGCAAATCTCGATAATTATGTTTACAATAATAATGCTTCGAGCAAGGCATTGTATCAGATGGCATACAATCAGTCAGGATTTACCCGCAATATCCTCACCGATGTGGAGAAAACAGGTTTCATGACCGCCCAGTACTGGTCGGATTTCTACCTGGAAAACGCATCCTTCTTCCGCATGGATAACATTAACCTGGGTTATAGTTTTGACCGTTTTCTTACAGACCGCATAAGCGGACGGGTAGGTATTACCGTGCAGAACGCTTTTGTAATCACCAAATATTCGGGTTTGGATCCAGAAGTAGAGGAAGGTATCGATGATACAATCTTCCCCAGGCCACGGACATTTATGCTGGGCTTGAACCTGAATTTTTAACCGAACTTAAAGCGTACAACAATGAAAAAGATACAGATATCATATGTATTGATCCTGATCCTGGCAATGATCTTTTCTTCCTGTGTCAAGGATCTGGAAGTAGAGCCCATCGATCCGAATGTCTCTACCTCAAACAATGTTTTCAAAGATCCGGCTGCTTATAAACAGGCATTGGCAAAGATATATGCAAGTTATGCCGTGAGCGGTCAGACAGGTAGTGGCGGTGGAGATCCGGATATCGCTGGCATTGATGAAAACTTTGGCAACTATTTGCGCCAGCTGTGGGGCTTGCAGGAACTATCCACCGATGAGGCCATCATGGCCTGGGATGATGCCACCATCAAGAATTTTCACTGGCACACATGGGCACCCAATGACGTGTTCCTGAGTGCGCTGTATTCCCGGATTTTCTATTCCATCGCGGTGGCCAATGAATTTATCCGTGTATCCACGGCAGCTCCCGATCAGGGAGGCGAAATGGCCAGGATGCGGGCCGAAGCCCGTTTCCTGAGGGCTTTTTCGTATTATCATGCCATTGACATGTTCGGCAATGTTCCATTTGTCACGGAAGATGATCTGCCGGGGGCATTTTTACCAGAACAAATAAGCAGGTCGAACTTGTTTAATTACATAGAAACGGAACTGAAGGATATGGAAGCCGATCTAGGGGAGCCCCGGTGGGAATACGGAAGGGCAGACAAGGCAGCTGCCTGGATGCTTTTGGCCAAGCTATACCTGAATGCCGAAGTCTATACCGGCACAAACAGGTATGCCGATGCGCTGGCCCAGATTGAGAAGGTCCTGAATGCAGGGTATTCAATTGATGACAACTATCAGGATGTCTTTCGTGCGGATAACCATACCAGTCCCGAAATGATCTTCCCACTCACCTTCGACGGACAGAATACACAGCAATATGGTGGAATGACCTTCATCCTGCATGCATCAAACGGTGGTGGGATGCCGCTGAACGGCATCGACGGCGGATGGGGAGGCATTCGGACCATACAGGACTTTGTCACCGGTTTCTTTGGTGTGGAGGAATCTGATTTTACCACGGAGGATCCTGAATTCAAGGCCATTGAAGATAAAAGGGGCATGTTCTTCTTCATCCCGGGTGACTGGGAATGGGATATTACCAATGTAGGTACCTTTACCCACGGAATTGGTGTCACCAAATTCAAGAATATCACTTCTGACGGTGGACCTGCTCCCAATGTTCATCCAACTTTTGTAAGTACTGATTTTCCTGTATTTCGCCTTGGGGATGCCTACTTGATGTACGCCGAATGTGTCGTCAGGGGTGCAGGCGGAAACAGGGCCACTGCCCTGGGTTATATCAATGCACTCAGAGAGCGAGGCTATGGGGATGCTTCCGGGAATATCACGGATGCAGAAATGACCCTGGATTTCATCCTGGATGAACGTGCCAGGGAATTGTACTGGGAATGCCATAGAAGAACGGACCTAGTACGTTTCGACAAATTCACCGGAGGCGAATATGTTTGGGAATGGAAAGGCAATAACCAGGAAGGTGCAGCGACCCCGGGATACAGGGACCTGTATCCGATCCCAGCTAACGATATGAATGCCAATCCGAATCTAAAACAAAATACGGGTTATAATTAATCCCTAAATGATAAGAAAATGAAAAAGAATATAATCATAGTGACGTTCATCCTTGGATTGCTATCCTTTATGGGATGCGAAAAGGACGAGGTAAAGGTATATATCAGTGACAATCCGGTAGCACCGGCACTTCAGAGCCCTGCCTCACCGGATGGCATGGCATTTACCAAGGAAGATGCGAATAATAAGATAAATTATGTTTGGTCCGCTGCAGATTTTGGTTATAAGGCTTCCATCACATATGGAGTCGAGATTGACAAAACCGAAAGCTTCACCAAGCCCGCCACATTATTCACATCAGACACCCTGACCGGTTCGGCCAAAGTCAGTGATATCAACAGCATGCTGCTGGGTATGGACCTTGAAGTTGGTGTGGCAAGCACGATTAATTGCCGAGTATGGGCCATGGTAAGTCCCAATGCTGATACAGTGTATTCAGCCATCACCAAATATACGGTAACGCCTTACGAAACCCTGATCGACTATCCCATGCATTATGTCCCGGGTGAATACCAGGGCTGGTCCCCGGGCGATGTGAACGGACGCCTATTTTCCTATAAGTTTGACAATGTATATGAGAACATCATCCGCCTTACCGATTCCGACGCAGATGGCAAGGTACAGTTTAAGGTAACCCCTGCCCCCAATTGGGATAATGCATGGGGTGGTACACTGACGGACGGTTCCGGCACGCTGGATCCTGCCGGTGATAACTTCCAGGCGGACCCGGGCACTTATGCATTCAAGGTAGACGTCAGTGCCCTCACCATTGACCTGACAGCCACAGATGACTGGGGGATCATTGGATCATCTGTTCCGCCTTATGACTGGAGTACCGATGTGGACATGTTCTATAATGGACAGCGGCAGATGTGGGAAATTACAGACGATTTTAAAGCCGGCGTCATAAAATTCAGGGCCAATGATGGCTGGGATTTGAACTATGGCAGTAATAATGCCGACGGAAACCTGGATGCAGGTGGATCAGACATTCCACTTGCTGCCGATGGGAATTATACCATCAGGATGGATGTCGTGAATTTAACCTATCAGATTACGAAAAATTAAGCTCAACAGCACGTCAGGTAGCCATTCACAAAAGATAAACACCTGGTTGGGTACTTTGGATCTCAGCAACGCGTAATTTTAGGTTAGGAGAGGTTGCCTCAGGATGGTATAGCAGGAGGCAACCTTTTCTCTTTAATAAAACCAATATGAAAACGAAAATCTTTACCTTATCAATCCTGGCCTGGAGTATACTGATTCAGGCACATGCACAGATCAACCGGGTGGAACCTCCTTTTTGGTGGACAGCAATGAAAAATCCGCAACTTCAACTTATGATATATGGTGACCAGATCGCCGGTTCCAATGTAAGTATTAACCACCCAGGGGTGATTGTTAAATCTGTCTCACAGCTTGACAATCCCAATTATCTGTTCATTGACCTCGAGCTTACTCCTGGTGTGCCACCAGGTTCCTTTGAAATCAAATTATCAAAGGAGGAAAAGGTCACGGGCACATACACCTATGAGCTGAAGGAAAGAGAACCGGGTTCAGCCAGCCGGGAAGGATTTAACAGCTCAGACGTGATGTATCTGATCATGCCGGACCGGTTTGCCAACGGGGACCCTTCCAATGATATCGTTGATGAGATGAAAGAAAAGGCATTGAACAGGGATGACCGTACCGGCAGGCATGGTGGTGATCTAAAAGGCATCATCAACCATCTTGATTATTTATCAGGGATGGGCCTAACGGCGATCTGGCTGAACCCTGTATTGGAGAATGATCAAGAACAGACCTCCTACCATGGCTATTCGACCACTGATTTTTACAAGGTAGATCCGCGCCTGGGCACGAATGAGCAATACAAAGAACTGGGCATACTTGCCCGGGAGAAGGGGATCAAACTGATCATGGACATGATCTTTAACCATTGCGGATCGGAACACTGGTGGATGAGAGATATGCCCTCACATGACTGGATCAATTATTATCCCGATTTTGTTAGGACCAATCACCGGCGGACAGTTAACCAGGATCCCTATGCTGCTGAAGCAGACCGGAAAATCATGCTGGACGGCTGGTTTGTTGAGTCCATGCCCGACCTGAACCAGCGCAATCCTTTCATGGCGAATTACCTGATACAGAACAGTATCTGGTGGATTGAATACGTTGGTCTTGCCGGCATCAGGATGGACACCTATCCCTATCCCGACAAGCATATGATGGCTGAGTGGAACAGGAGGGTCTTGGAGGAATACCCGGATTTCAATATTGTTGGGGAAGAGTGGAGCCTGAATCCCGGCCTGGTATCCTACTGGCAAAAGGGACAGCAAAACGGGGACGGCTACCAGGGAAATCTTCCCAGCCTGATGGACTTCCCCCTCCAGCATGCCCTGACCACCAGCCTGCTCGGGAAATCAGAAGAATGGTGGAATGATGATTGGGTGACATTATATGATGCCCTGGCATCTGATTTTCTATACCCGGATCCTTCCAACCTGGTAATCTTCCCTGATAACCATGACATGCCCCGTTTTTACATGCAGGTCGGGATGGATGTGGATCTCTATAAACTGGGCATAACCTATATCCTCACCACACGGGGCATACCTCAGATATTCTATGGTTCGGAGATCCTGATGACACATACAGAAAGCAATGACCACGGACATATACGGAAGGATTTCCCAGGCGGATGGCAGGGAGATGAAACCAACGGATTTACGGGTGAAGGCTTAACTGAAAAAGAACGGGAGATGCAGGTTTTTTTCAAAACCCTGCTGAACTGGCGGAAATACAACCCTGTGATCCATAGCGGTAAACTGATTCACTTTGCCCCCGAGGACGCGGTCTACGTGCTGGGGCGTTATAACAAGGACAAGGCCGTCATGATTGTCCTGAACAAGAACAGGAATCCAATAGAACTGGCCCCGTGGCGATTCAGGGAGCTCATAAAGGATCACATTACTGGGACAGACATCCTCAGCAATAAATCATTCGATCTCACTAAAGATCTGAAATTGCCACCCGTAACGCCACTTATACTCGAACTTAATTAGACCAATGATTTACATGTTTATATTTGGTATCAGGTTCAAGGTAAATATCATATCCCATGGAGAAATTAAAGAATAAAGTCGCCGTTGTTACCGGTGGCAGCAGTGGAATTGGAGAAGCCATCTCAGAAGTCTTTCTTGATAATGGTGCCATTGTCTACGTCCTTGATGTACAGGAACAGAATGATAGCGATGCAAATTATATTCAGTGTGATGTATCCGACCAGGGAGATACGCAGAAGGCAATGGACCAGGTATTTACAAACGAGGGTAAGATAGATATATTGATCAACAATGCCGGCATTTCTCATATCGGCACGGCAGAAAATACGACGGAAAGCGACTTCGACAGGATTTACCGGGTTAACGTAAAAGGGGTTTATAATTGCTTGCATGCATGCATCCCCTTTATGAAAAAAAGCGGAGGAGGGGTGATTGTAAATATGAGCTCAGTAGCTGCCCTGGTAGCATTGCCTGACCGGTTTGCATACTCCATGAGCAAGGGGGCCGTTACCACGATGACCTACTCGGTGGCAAGGGATTATATAAATGACAACATCAGGTGCAATGGCATTGCTCCGGGACGGGTGCATACGCCTTTTGTAGACGGGTACTTAAAAAAGAACTATCCGGGCCAGGAGAAAGAGATGTATGAAAAACTGGCCAAAACACAGCCCATCGGACGTATGGGTGAACCACGCGAGATAGCCCAATTGGCTCTTTATCTTTGCAGCGATGAAGCCTCTTTCATCACAGGAAGCATTTATCCCATTGACGGAGGATTCATTACACTCAATACCTGAAAACCAGATTAGTCAGCAAAATATTATGAAATTAATACGATTTGGAAACAAAGGATCGGAGAAGCCGGGGGTGCTCCTTGATGGTAAAAGGATGGATTGTTCCGCCCATTTCGAGGACTGGAACAGGGATTTTTTCAATGGCGGTGGACTGAAAATCCTGCAGGACCTTGTTAATGAAAAGGAAAGTGAGCTGCCGATTGTGCCTGCCGATGCACGCTGGGCTTCGTGTGTCCCACGGCCAGGCATGATCATGTGCGTAGGCCTGAATTATTCAGACCATGCCAGGGAATCCGGAATGGAAGTGCCAGCTGAACCTATCCTTTTCATGAAGGCCGCCAACACCATATCCGGACCCTTTGATCATGTCCCCATACCGAGGGGAAGCCAGAAAACAGATTGGGAAGTAGAGCTAGCCATTGTCATTGGTAAAGATGCCCTTTACCTTGGATCGGAGGACGAAGCCAGGGATGCCATTGCCGGCTACTGCATTATGAATGACCTGTCAGAAAGGGAATACCAGCTTGAGAAAGGTGGCCAGTGGGTCAAGGGAAAATCATGCCCTGGTTTCAGTCCATTAGGCCCCACCCTTGTAACAAAAGACGAGATCCCTGATGTCAACACCCTGGATATGCAATTGTCAGTCAACGGTGACCTCATGCAAAACGGGAACACCAGCACCATGGTTTTCAACCCGGCCTTTCTTGTGCACTATATTTCGCAGTTTATGCTCCTGGAAGCAGGGGATGTGATCGCAACTGGAACACCTCCCGGAGTGGGACTCGGAATGAAACCTCCGCTATTCCTCAAGGCCGGTGACAGGGTGGAATTAAGTATCGACGGATTGGGCACCCAGGCACAGCATTTTATTGAATAAGGTACACGCCCAGGGGCATTTAGCATGCCTATCCCTGCAGCTATTCCCATAAGGAATTTATCAGCCCGACTGTTTCACTGACCATCACCTGTCCCCCGACCGGGCCGACACGGATGACCATGGCAGCTGGGAGGTATCCCTCGGTCCATTGGCAAGCTGTACGATGAAAGTCTGTGCGGCTTTGCTCCTGCCGGTTATCCTGAATCCATAGTCCGTATGCAGCTCAAAAGGGTTGGTTGCAAAAACAACATCTCCGAGCCGTATCACATTGAGTTCCATGGTACAATAGGGGTCATTCTCCTGGTTCTGATATTTTTTGATCAGGGCATCTTTCCTGGCAAGCACAAAATAATCAAGCAGTTTATCGTCCCACGGACCGAACTCTTCGCTTTCTTCCTGCCTTTTAAGGTCAACCAGGATAACAAAGACCTAATGGTGACGGTCTATGTGATCCATTTCAAGGAGGATGCCCTTGGTAAGGATTTTTTCGATCCTCCGGAATTTACGCATATTAAGGAATTGTTCAAGCGGGGTCAACAAGGGGTTCTTATCACCGGAAACAGCCACAGGAAAATCTCTGACCTGGTGAAAAAAGTTTATCGTTGCCAGTTTAAGCTGATCACCGGTATGACGGCTAAAAGTTTTCACAGGAATACGTGTCAAGTGCACTCAAGAAGAGCAATGACATGCCTCCTGAAATCAAGATCATTGAAAAAAACCTGGAATTCGTTTATTAACAATACGTCCACAACCAGACCAACCTGATATTGATCTGTCAGGTTTACAGATTATCAAGCGTTTTTCATTTCTGTCAGTACCTTGCGCATTCTTTCCGTATAGTCATCAATCTGTTCTATATAATCAAATCCAATGGTGACCATATCCACAGATTTGAGTCCCATTACAAACCTGAAAGCATTGTCGATTTTCTCCTTGTCCTCACTATACTTACCTCCACCGATCAGTTTCATCCCGATGACACCTTTGCCGGAATTATGCAGCTGGTGGATCACATCCACGACCTCTTCCGGTTCAGGTTTGTCCATGGCTATCCCATAAGGATTTATCCTGACATGGATGACATCGACCCAGTCGCTGGCAAGTGCTGTTTTCATGGCCTCCAGGCTGTGTACCGAAACCCCGTGTGCCCTGATAAGGCCTTTCGCTTTTAAATCTGAAAGGATATCCAGTTGCCTCCCGTATACTTCAGTCCAGTTTCCAACCTCCATACAGTGTATCTGGACCAGGTCAATGTAATCGGTCTTCATCTCTTTAAGAAATCGGTTGACCACGATATCTGAATCGGGCCGATCATCTTCGGGCAGGCTGCCTTTCCTTACCCAGATCTTCGATATAACGGTGACAACCTCCCTCGGGATGAATTTGAATGCCTCTGCCATTAATGGATGGGTACCATAATTATCCGCGCAGTCGAACATGCGCATCCCGACATCGTAGGCATGTCTGAAAACAGCCAGGCTTTCATCAATATGCTGGCGGGTCAGGTTGGATGACCGTCTGACTCCATGTACACCGGTCCCCATCCCCAGCAAGGTAGTTTTGAGTCCCGAGTTACCCAGTTTAACCATCTGAAACGGATCTGCGGAAATGGCCGAACAGGAGGTCAGGGGATTACTGAACATCAGGTACCCTGTTCCCAGGGAAAGAGCTGAAAGGAAATCACGGCGATTGAATTTTGACTTTTCCATGATCTTGTGATTATGATTAATTTATTACAATATATCATTAATTCTTCCCACGCCACCAGGTGGCCAGGGACGAACCTGTTATATTCATCATGGGACCAAATACGGGAGGTGCCATCCTTAGGCGATGCAAAGGATGGTGAAAATATATTTTAGCCCGGAAGAAGGCCTTATTTCCCCCATACCTGAATTAATATTTTATTCTATTTGTTTTTTTCCCGGTATTCGTTCAGCCATTTGTTGTAGTCTTCCTCCATTTCCTCGGTCCACCTTGAATCAACCTGGCCGGCCGTGTAGACACCCTCCTGCATTCTCAGTTTACCGAATGTGTTCCTTAATTGTGTCCTTTCAACCCTGTCGACTACTTCTTCAACAAGGTGAACAGGAATAACGGCAATCCCTTCCATCGAAGAAACTACAATATCTCCCGGCATGCATGTGATCTTACCGATCCTGATTGGTGCATTGTAGGACATCAGCATAACGTCGCTTATGCCGGAATGGTGATAATCCCTGACTATGGTATTGAAATTTTCGATCGGATAGATCCCGTCAGCATCACGTACAGCACCGTCAATGATCATCCCTCCTCCCGGGCCCACCCTTTTGGCAATGGTCGTGGCCAGGTTATCCCCGGCATATGTACCACCATCAATCTTCCCGAAGAGGTCCACAACGATCACGTCGCCCTTCACAAGGCGGTCTATAGGCCAGCTGTTCTGACCCCTTTCCATTCCGTCTTTAAGCCCATCTTCATTGATGATCTCACTGATATCCGGACGGTAAGGCATAAAGGAGGCAGTCACGGCCCGGCCTACCACGGGTCTTTGCGGATGCATGACCAGCCAGCCCTCTGTATCGATCTGGTTTCTGTAACCGGCTTTATACAAAGGACCCATCAGGTCTTCAAGCACTACGCCACGAAGTTTTTCTATGATCTCGTCCGATACCTTCGGCCGGCCGTCTGGAAATCGCTCCCCCTCCCACTTACGGGTATATTTGACGAGGTCCTCTTTGCCGAAGACTCCGTATTGTGACAATAGGGGGGTGGCAGTTCCCGATACAATTAGAAAAACCAATATGAATTTCGAAACGAAAACCAATTCCTTTTTCATTTTTTACAGTTTTTTTTATTGAATATCATGAGGAAGGTGTCTGTCTCCTCTCCCCTGGCTTGTAAAAACTCCAGAGTCTGTCACTTGATCGCTCATCATCCCATTCCGGGGTGGGTTCGAAATATCCGCCTGATGATATATTTGCCTTAACGGCTTCCTCATTCAGTTCGATGCCCAATCCGGGTCCATCCGGCACCGGTATATGCCCGTCTGACTGCACAAGAGGCTTTGGAACACCTTCGATCAGGGTATCGTACCATTCATCGTCAACATTATGATGCTCCAGAACGAGGAAATTCTCAGTGGCAGCAGCACAATGGATATTGGCGAACAGTGTAACCGGGTTCCCGGCCATGTGCATGGCCATGGATATCCCGTGTTCCATCGCCAGGTCGCCGATTTTCTTTGTTTCCAGCAGTCCGCCGCTTGTGGCCAGGTCCGGGTGGCAAATGGAAATGGCCTTGGCTTCGAACAGTTTTACAAATTCCTCCTTAAGGTAAATATCCTCGCCTGTAAGAATCGGGGTGGTACATGAATTCTTAAGGCGAACGTATTGATCGGTGTAGAACCAGGGGACCATATCTTCGAGCCATGCAAGGTTGAATTTATCTATCCTTTGTGCCAGCTTTATTCCGTCTTCGATACCGAAATGACCGTAATGATCAGTAGCCAGGGGGATCTCCCAGCCAACAATATCCCGGACTCCGGCCACATATTCCTCGAAAACATCCAGGCCCTTTTCAGTAATACGTATACCCGTGAACGGATGCTCCAGCTCACTAGACACATAATTGCCCCCCCATTGCTGGAAGGGGTCCAGCTCTCCCTTGGGCCAGGTTACGGCACCTTCAATTCCCTTGCAAAGCGAGATTGGCAGGTCCATCTTCAGGTACGTAAATCCCCTGTCAACCCGCTCCTTCAGCCTTCTGCCCTGCTCACCTGGTTCGCTTGAAAAAGGAGTATCCGAATATACCCTTATTTTGTCCCGGAACTTGCCCCCGAGCATCTGCCAGCATGGAACCCCCCAGGCTTTACCAGCCAGGTCCCAGCAGGCCATTTCTACAGCACAGACTCCTCCGGCCTGGCGTGCATGATAGCCAAATTGTTTGATCTCTCGGAATACCTGATCCACATTGCATGGATTCATTCCCATGATACGGTTCTTGAGCATCAGGGCGTAGGTCTTGCTGCCCCCGTCACGGACTTCCCCGTATCCGGAAATCCCCTGGTTGGTATCCAGCCGGATAATATGGCGGCGGTGCACAGTAACGGTGCGCATATCAGTGATTTTTAATTTCGAGGGTTGTGAATTGGTATTCACGTTGTTGGGTATGGCTTCAAGATCTTTTATTGTCAGGAAGCCTCCGAATCCGATGGCAGCCCCGGCTGCTGTGGACCTGCGAAAGAACTGTCTGCGGGATAATTTTAATTTCATAGGTATAATTGATTTATTGTCAAGATTGGTATAATGTCAGGAACCTGATAATACATATTAAAAATATCCCCGATAAGGGTAAAATAATACGACTTGGTGTGCAAATAATGATACAATGTTGACTCCTTCACAAGGTCTGAATGATACGTGTGTGAGTATTGCTTATGATCCAAGGCAAGCTACAAAATAATTGTCACAACATAATAATACCTGCCAATGATCAAAGTTAGGTCTGAGGATAATGAAAACAACTACTGTCTTTCCCGAAAATGACACTATTCTATCATAGGGATTAGAAAACATTTAATGTTTCGCGGAGTACTATGACCTTCCGGAATAAGGCAGAATTAAATCCAGCCGGAGAATAACAAGATTGATATAATGGCATAACTAGTCAAACGCCATTGGAAAGAGTGGTTGATAATTAACAAGTTTTCACATGTGAAATAAGCATTTCCTGCTAATAATTAATGTAAGGAGTTAAGAATAAACCTGATGCCAGTGGTATGGCACCAGGTCACGTAGTGGTTTTCACAAAGCTTACTTCACCAGGACCAGATAGTCCCAGGCTTCAAGCCTTAATGAGTCTGCGAAAGGTACATCCACCCTTTCCCCGGTAAATGCATTCATGAAACTGCCTTCTAAATTATGCATTTCCGGTTTAATCTTAACTGCTTTGCTGCTTAAGTTAAGGAAGGTTAACACCTTATTAACATCCTTCTCACGTGAGAATGCAAAGATTTTTAAGTTTCTTGAGGTTTTGATCATCTCCATAGGACCTCCGAACTCACCATTCCAGAGCGCAATATTGTCCTTTTTCAGCTGGATCAGATCCTGATAGAAATTTGTTAGATCACATTCATGCCATTCAATTGGATCATGCTTGAAAAATTCCAGGCGCTTATCCAGGCAGGCTTCCTGTCCACTATATAACAGAGGCACACCGGGCATGGTAAACATGAAGACAGCGAATACTTCATGGGCATCTCCCAGTCTTTCAGTAATGGTACCCTTCCAGGAATTTTCA
Organism: Bacteroides sp. SM23_62; assembly: GCA_001303955.1. Classification (GTDB taxonomy): domain Bacteria; phylum Bacteroidota; class Bacteroidia; order Bacteroidales; family SM23-62; genus SM23-62. The sequence continues at coordinate 14,430 of LJUP01000024.1, forward strand.
TCATGATTGGTAAGGAACCTCATCCGGTATACATTTGGTGGGTAGATACTGTCTTCCTTCTGAAAATACCGCTTCAGCTTCTTCAGGGCAGTCTTCCCAGTGGCTACATCGTTCATCATGTGATGCAGCTCCCATGCATAATTCATATCAAATCCCCTTTCCAGGAAGTTTGTCTGCTCCTCGTTTTCCGCCAGCATCAGTACTGGCCGGATCTTATCCAGCTCGGTTCTGGCCAGTTCCCAGAATTCTTTCGGTGTCTCATGAGGATGGTCTACCCTGAAACCATCGACCCCCATCTCCACCCAGAATTTTAGTGCCTCCAGCATATAGTCCCGCAATTCCTGCTTTGACCAATCGAGTTTTACCACATCCGTCCAGTCATAGGGAGCGATAAATTCCCCGTTCTCATCCTTGTCATACCACTCAGGATGCTCGGAGAGCAGGTGATTGTCCCATGAAGTATGATTGGGAACCCAATCCAGCAATACATAGAATCCCATCTCATGTGCGCTGGCTAGCATGTCCTTAAAATCATCCAGCGTGCCGAACTCGGGGTTGGTTGCTTTATAATCCTTTACTGAGTAATAGCTTCCCAGTTCACCCTTCCGGTTTTTCTCACCAATAGGATGAATCGGCATGAACCAGATTACCTCGACACCCAGGTCCTTCAACCTTGGAAGATGTTCTGCAAAGGCCCTGAATGTACCCTCCTGGGTATACTGTCTCACGTTAACCTCATAAACAGTAACTGATTTCGACCATTCGGGATGAATAACTTCACTTATAAAGGTCCCAGCAGTTTTTTCCTGTTCTGAGATTTTCTTCCTGCATCCTGCGATAACGATGGACAGAATGATAATGGCCACAACGATTAATAGTTTTCCCATGTTTATAGTATTATTGGATCATCTACTGATTGATACAATATCCCCTGCCGGTATATGATAATTCTGGTCATATACCGAAACGTTCAGATTGTTTTTTGACAGATTCTTTATTTTAACAGTTCCCTTTGATATTTCTATATTCAAAAGGTTACCGCGAAACCGGACATGGAAGGAATAGGAACGCCATTGCTGCGGCAGCATTGGGTTAAAATGGATCATGCTGTTTTTTATCCTCATCCCGCCAAATCCTTCCACAATGGCCAGCCAGGTTCCTGCCATGCTTGTAATGTGTAGTCCCTCATCCACCTCCTTGTTGTAATCATCCAGGTCGAGCCGGGCTGTGCGAAGGTACAGATCATATGCCTTATCCATATCTCCTATCTTGGCGGCAAGGATTGAATGAATACAGGCTGAAAGGGAAGACTCGTGTACCGTCCAGTTTTCATAAAACTCGAAATTTCTCCTGATGGTATCTACATCAAATCGGTCTTCAAGGAAATAGATCCCCTGCAAAACATCCGCCTGCTTGATGAACCTTGATCTCAGGATCCTGTCCCAGGACCAATGCTGGTTCAAAGGCCGTTGTTCCGGATCAAGCTGGTGAACATCCATGGGATCCTTATCCATGAAGCCATCCTGCTGCAGGAATACCCCGGCTTCCTCAATTACGGGATAATACATCTTTTCAATGATCTCCTTCCAGTGAAAAGTTTCCGTGGCAGGATCAAAATTCATTTTTAACACAAGTCTTGTGAATTGTTCAGGATGGGTTTTCTTCACTTTATCAATATTATCCAGGGTGTACTCCAGGGTCCAGGTGGCAATGGTATTGGTATACCAGTTGTTATTAACATTGTTTTCATATTCATTGGGACCGGTAACACCGAGGATCATATACTGGCCGGAAGCAGGGGATAAATTAACACGCTGGCTCCAGAACCTGGAAATACTGATTAGCACTTCTAACCCGAATTCAGCCATGTAATCTTCATCACCTGTATGCCGGATATAGTTATAAATGGCATAGGCAATGGCGCCATTCCTGTGGATCTCCTCGAAAGTGATTTCCCATTCGTTGTGGCACTCTTCTCCATTCATGGTGACCATGGGATAAAGTGCCGCACCATCCTTAAAGCCAAGTTTCTCAGCATTTTCAATGGCTTTTCCAAGGTGGTTGTACCTATAAAGAAGAAGGTTTTTTGCAATCTGAGGATGGGCTGTGGACAGGTAAAATGGAAGGGCAAATGCTTCTGTGTCCCAGTACGTACTGCCCCCGTATTTCTCTCCGGTAAAGCCTTTGGGCCCTATGTTCAGGCGTTCGTTTTCGCCGGTATAGGTTTGGTTTAGCTGAAAGATGTTGAAGCGTATTCCCTGTTGTGCTGCCGTATCACCTTCGATCACAATATCACTTTCATCCCATTTCGCCACCCATGCATCTATATGTTCCTCCAGAAGATTTTCAAATCCCGTATCAAATGCATTGTCAAGTGATTCATTTGCCTGTTTAACCAGGTCGGTCAATGAATGATCCAGTGTAGACACATTGACCGCATATTTGAACAGCTCCAGTTTATCCCCTTTTTTCAATTCACAATTACACTCGTTGGAAATATACTTGTATCCTTCTACCAGAACCGGCTGCCCACAACAGTCTTTTCCATTCTTCGTAAGCCTGAATCGCATACCGGTACAAACCTGGAAATCAAGTTTTTTCGTTTTACCCACAATATATCCCCAGCCCGGCCTTATCTCTTTCCCCACTTCATCCCAGAATTTTTCATTATAATTGGCATCCTCGTTCTTCACATCAAGGTCAATAAAAGGATTTATGGTGACCGCTCCCTTGAAATTCAGGGCTTTCACTGTATATGATATGGCCCCTAATTCCTTCCTGGCCATGCTCAGGAACCGCCTGGATTCAACTTCCACCTGGTTGCCATTTGAAAATTCCGCAGTGAATGTCCGTGTCAGGAGACCGGTCTTCATATCAAGTTCCCTCCTGAAAGAATTGACCTTGCAGGTGGCGAGATCCAGTACCTCCCCATCAATGTTGACATCAATTCCGATCCAGTTTGCGGCATTCAGTACCTTGGCGAAATATTCAGGATATCCGACCTTCCACCACCCCACCCGTGTCTTATCCGGATAGTAGACCCCTGCGATATAACTTCCCTGCAACATATCCCCTGAATAATGTTCTTCGAAATTGGCCCGCTGTCCAACCCTTCCGTTCCCGATGGAAAAAATGCTTTCCGCAGCGCGGTTATATTCCGGCTGGAATCCTTCCTCTACGATCAGCCAATCATGTATTTGAAAATATGAACCCATTTGTGAAATATTTGTAATCATGTTTATTCATCCACATCCCGGACCAGCAAAACAAGTATGGCAGCGATGATCATGGAGACTCCCCCTGTTATGAGTGCAAAAATGGGCTTTCCCTGGAAAAGGTTTTTTACCAGGAACCCAAGGATACTTGCCGCCATAATCTGGGGAATGACGATGAAAAAATTAAAGATCCCCATATAGGTTCCCATTTTGTTAGCAGGCAGGGAACCTGTCAGGATGGCATAGGGCATGGCCAGTATACTTGCCCAGGCCAGACCAATCCCCAGCATAGGGATGATCAGCAGATCCGGATCCCTGATGAAAAATACCGAGATTAATCCGGTCCCCCCTGCGATCAATGAAATCATATGGGTGACCTTCCTGTTGGTAAGCCTTGCCAGGACAGGCAGCAGAAAAGCCACGATTGCGGCAAACCCGTTGTATACTGCAAACAGCATACCAACCCAGTTGGCCCCTTCATTATACAATACAGAAGAGGTGTCACTGGTACCATAGATATGGCTGGTAACACCGGCTGTAGTATATATCCACATGGCGAACAGGGCAAACCAGCTGAAAAACTGGACCACTGCAAGCTGGACCATGGTAAGGGGCATATTAAAGAGATCTGTAAGCACAACAACCAGACCGTTATCCGTTCTCCCGGCCGCATGAATCGCATGAGTGATAAGCTGGATAATACCGAATCCCATCAGGCCGAAGGAAAGGATGTAAAGCTCTCCCTCCACCTTTCCCCAGTAAAACAGCAGGCTTAACAGTCCACCAGCCAGCAGCCAGATCATCCCGGACCTAAGGAACCTGGGGACACGTTCGGTATTTCCTGCCTGATCCTCAGCCACCAGGGTATTTTCCTTTGAAGCCGTGTTAAAAGCGGCCAGCTCTTCAGGGGAATACTCCCGTGTCCGCAAAACTGTCCACAATACCGCCAGGAAAAAGACAAATCCACCCGCGTAAAAGGACCATTTTACATTGGACGGAATGGCCTGCCCTTCATTTGGTACAGTGGATACACCAAACCAGTTGGTCATAACATAGGGGAGCGCTGAAGCAATGACTGCCCCTGTACCAATGAAAAAACTCTGCATGGCAAATCCTTTCGTGCGCTGTTCGGAGGGGAGCATATCCCCTACAAAAGCACGGAACGGTTCCATGGAGATATTGATGGAAGCATCCATGATCCATAGCATTCCGGCAGCCACCCACAGAACGGGAGAATTTGGCATGATCAGCAAGGCAATGGAGGCAAGGATGGCTCCCACCAGGAAATAGGGTCTCCTGCGTCCCAGTCGGTTCCATGTATTGTCACTCATATGGCCTATGATTGGCTGTATGATCAGTCCGGTAACCGGAGCTGCTATCCACAGGATGGGGATATTTTCCACACTTGCTCCTAGAGACTCAAAAATCCTGCTGACATTGGCATTCTGCAAAGCAAATCCGAACTGAATACCAAAAAATCCGAAACTCATGTTCCAGATCTGCCAGAAACTCAACCTTGGTTTCTGTTTCATGTGATGTTTATTTGTGACCTATCCAGGCTCTCACCTATTCAAAAATAGGTATAAATAATGACAAGTCCGCTCTCATATCGCATTATATTTCAGGCAGATGGAACGATTTCATTGCTCAGGATTCAGGTAAGTATTGATTCAAACGTTTGCGACGTTGTGTCAAAAAATTCAAAAAAAAAATCAAAAAAACGATTTCTGAATTCAGGATTTTTTTCGAAATCGTTTGCGCTGTAAAATCGGTATCTGCCATGGCCGGTACTCCGTTTTTTTATAACTTCCTTTTGATCCAAAAATCGGTACTCATGGCTAAAAGAATTTTCATTACGGGTGCTTCCGGCTTCATCGGAAAAACTGTGGTCGAGAAGCTGCTCAGGAATGACTGCCAGTTATCCTTGTTGCATCTGCCGGAAGAACCTGCGGAAAAATATTCAGACCTGAATATCATCAGGGGAGACATTACCAGGGCAGATACCCTGGCCGGAAAATTATCTGGGCATGATACGCTCATCCATATAGCCGGATCCGTGGGATTTCAGACATGGAAAAACTGCAAACAGGTAAATATTGAGGGAACCCGGAATATATTAACCGAGGCCGCTGATTCCGGGATCAGGCGCGTGATCCAAATGAGCTCGGTCTCAGTCTATGGCAGGATTCCGGATATTGCCATCACCGAAGAGCAGCCCCTTAGGAAGATAGGGGACCCATACGGGGATACGAAGATTGAAGCAGAATACCTGGTCCGGCAAATAGCAGAAGAGAATGGAATGGAATATACCATACTCCGTCCCACGGCCGTTTATGGCCGGGGAGACAATAAATTCCTGCCCAAACTGATGGAGAACCTGAGGAGTGGAAAATTCAAAATGATGGGTGACGGGAATCATTCCGTCGACCTTGTCAATGTGATTGATGTTGCCGAATCTGTAAGCCTTGTTCTGCAAAAAGACGTGAGTATTGGGCAAACTTACAATATCGCAAACGAGCAAAATCCTACCTGGAATGAATTCCTGCAGGTCGTCGTTGAAGAAATGAAAATACCTTACAGCAGCAGTTACATCCCTTATCATCTTGCTTACCGTTTAGCGGGATTGATGGAGGTGATATCAAAGATCACCGGCAACCCTCCCCGCCTGAGCCGTTATGCCGTCAGGCTGGTAGGTCGCCAGTATGATTATGTCATTGAAAAAGCCAAAAACGAACTTGGCTTTCATCCATCGGTCGATTTACTTGATGGCATTCGCACCTGCATACGGGAGCGTATCCAATCATTTTAATGATTACTGGTATATCATGCTGCCCTTGAGGGTCTCCCCTTTCAGGCGAATGGTATATCCATACAAGCCGGCCGGAAGATCGGGACGGGTTTCTGCCGGATACCAGATAAGCTCGTAATGGTCATCACCTTCCACAACAATGGTAAACTCCTCCACCATTCTGCCCAATGCATCATAAATGGAAATGACAGCTTCCCCGTAAATTCCCCCGGCCACCTCAAAGGCAATGGTGGTGGAATGGCTGAAAGGATTCGGGAAGTTCCGGCAGGTCAGCAGGATGCTGTTATGCCGGACGGGTGATTTATCAAATTCGAGCGTTTCGATTGTCGTATAACCGCCGGTAGTATAAGCGGGATCGGTTCTGTCATCGGTTTCAAAACTCCCCTTAAAGCTGGTGAACGGGCTGATCACACGGTAATCCAGGCTGATATCAATGATTACTGACTTAATGGAATCTGCCTGGCTCGTGCTGGGATTTAAACGGTAGTATTCAGTGAGTAAATCTGCAATTTTTTGTTTTGCCCAGATCTTCGGGATAAATGCATACTGGCTGATGATACTGTCAGACAATACCGGTTCATAAGCATAACCAACCGGATCGCCGAATGCTTGCCCGCTAAGGGTCAGTTGAAACGGTATATGCTCATCATATCTTCCGGCCAGTATCATTTGTTGTCCTTTGTAAAGGTTCGGAAGCCTGGACGGATAGATCTCAGAGAGCAGGTCGGGTTCGGCCATAATGGAAGTGTTGATCAGTACAGGGTTCCGGATCAAAAGGTAAAATTCTGTAATCTTATCTTCCAGCTCATCATTGCCAAGGAAATCTGCAAGGCCGTTGTTGTTGGCAGCCAGGGTGGTAAGCAGTCTTTCATTGGTGGAAGAACCAATCCCAAAAGTAAAAATGCTGATCTTCGCCTCATTCTGGACTACCAGGTTATCGACATATTCAATCAGCTGGTCGGTATCGGTAATGCCTGCAGTCTGTTGCCCGTCGGTAAAGAATATGATGATATTGGCAGTATTGGAGGATGCAGCATAGAACTGCGGGATAGCCTCTCCGAATGCGCCTGAAATATTGGTTGAGCCTGTGGCCATCAGGTGATCGATATAATCGAGTGCCGCTGACTCATTGGCAGCCGTAAAATTCACATGTTCCCCCCTGAAACTCTTAATATCACTTGCAAAATCAATAATGTTGAATTGATCGCCAAGGTTCAGGTTCTGTGTAATGAATTTTGCAGCATTCCTGGCCTGAACGATCTTATCTCCGCTCATGCTTCCGGACCGGTCAATGATCAGGGTAAATACCTTATCTATAACCTTTTGGTTTTCAGAAGGGTCGGGTTCAGCAACGAAGAGGAAAAATCCATTCCCATAGGTGTCTGGGATCATCGAATCAGGAAGGAAGGTGCTGTAACTGTACAATCCCAGTTCCTCCTGGCTGAGCATATACTGCACCGAGTAATCCTGGTTTGCCTTTTGTTCGGTTACTGAATAATAAATATTTGCCTCGGTTCCAGTATTGGTAATTGAATCAGCGGTGTGGCTCAGCAGTTTAATATCCGTAATGGTCCGGTCAGACAAGAGCCTGAACTGTAATTTTTGCAGGTCGATCAACCTGTCAATGCTGTCGGCAATCATCTCGTAGTCATTCGGATAATTGTAGTTCACCTTACCAAGCTTGTATTCCAGTAATTCAACATAGACCAGTTCGACCGTTAGCGTGGAATCCGCATGGATTGGCTGATCAAGGCTATAGACCAGGGGATTCTCCCCCAGGTATGTAAGTAATTCATAATCAAATGTTGTCGTACCACCTCCAGAGATGCTGTCCTGTTCGGTGGCCGAGAATTTCGCTTCATACCACTGGTTGTTTATTTTGTACATCAGTGAAAGGGCACTTGCCTCTACAGGCATGGGAAAGGCATACTGGATCTTCAGACTATCCTCAGCAGTGTTTAAAAAGACCTGGGTGGCTGTCGTGATGGCTACCTGTCCGTCTACAGAGACATCCACCATACTGGATATCAGAGGCAGGTATTTGATCCCGGCCGAATCGGGTATGACCACTCCATTGGCAGACAGGGAGGCCGACAGAGCGAGCACGATCATGAGGGTAACAAAATTTTTCATGGTTGGTATTTATTATTGATATACAAAATAATCTGAAGCGTATCAAAGCCACGGTGGTAAAGGTCCAATCCTTCTCACATGTCATCCTGTATTGGTTAGATGCAGTATAATCACCGAGGGTTGCTTCAGCCGGAAACAGATCCTTATATCCGCAATATTTGCAGAATTAAAGACAGATCGATGATTGGAAAATTCAGAAATTGTGCCCTGTTGATAATGACCCTGCTGATGTGTTCCCGGCCCGTAAAAATATTAGCACAGGATGCAACCGCCGTTTACTCGACGGGGGTGAACCACGGATAATTGTCCTTAGAAGCAGGTATCGCCTGAATGTCACCTTTCCCGAAGAAGGATTCAAGGTAAATTCCCAGATTTTCTATTTCCTGATCCTGTACCTTTGCCAGGAACGGATCCAGGCTACAAGATCCTTTCGCTGGGTAGTAGTCAGCGCCTGGTATTCATCTGACCCGTATCCCCATGATGGCATTCTGGTACCTTCCCTGCCAATGCTTATGGTCGCCATGATATACCCGTTGCTTGCCGCACTCAGGAATTCCTGGTTATTCAGGGCTGGTGCCTTGACTCCTTCACCTCCTTTCCCGTGGCATGCTGAACAGTGCGTGATAAACAGTTCCCTGCCCGGTCCGGCATTCCCGGGATTGTTGCCGGGGTATACATAATCCCGGTCCGAACCGCTAAATTTACGCATATAGACGATGATATCGCTGATCCCCTGCCGGTCGAGTTTTCCTGCTCCCTGCACATCCGTAGACCAGCCAAACATAGCCGTATGGGATCGGCCGCCTGAAATTGTCTCGTATAAATACCGGTCATCGGCCAGGTCCTGAAATTCTGCAGTAAGTATCGCGGGACCCGTATTCCCTTCCCCGAATTCACCATGGCACCTTGAACACAGGTAATGGTATTGTAAGTCTCCCCGTACCGGATCACCTGCTGGAAGATCAATCGGGAGATCTTCCCTGGGACCGGCACCCCAGGTGCGGATATACCTGATCAGGTCTGCCAGGTCCCTTGCACTGTAATGGGTCCAGGCCGGCATTCCGGCGGTATTTCTTCCCGAAACCAGGGTATTGAACAAAAACCGGTCGGAGGCTACGGAAAGGAAATCCCTGTTGTTCAGTGGCAGGCCTATATCACCCTGTCCCTCCGATCCATGACAGATAAGACAATCCTCCTGATAGATCTTCCGGCCATTCCGGACCGAACCGGATGCAGGGCGTAATTCTTCAAATGGGAAATCTGCATGAAATTGATTTTTCAGGCTGAGAACCAGTGAATCCAGCTCTTTGATTTTCAATCCGGAATGCATTGGAAGCCAGGAAGCCATCTGTCTGGTTCCCCGTCCATGAAGCAGGGTGAACATGATCATTTCAGGGGAAGCCACCCTGATGAAATCATAATTGCCAAGGGAAGGTACGCCCGTTTCATACACCTGGTAATCTTTCCCTTCCCCTGATTTCCCGTGACAGGCTGAGCAGATCATGGCATAAATTTGTCCGGCATGTAAAGAGCTCCGGATGCCTCGGAATTCCTGCAGGGCTTCCACCCCGATATAATCATACGAGATATCCGGTTTTGCCAGTCCCATGGTAAAGGTCACCAGAGCTTCCAGTTCTGCTTCCGGCAGGGTTATCTGCAGCATATCCGATCCCGGGGAAACCATTTCAGGATCCCGGAAATGTTCCTTCAGCCAGTTGGATACAGTTTGTTCGCCCCGGATATTCTTAAAACTGTACTCATGCTTTGTTTTTTCGCCCTGCTGGGTCAGGTCGGGACCAACAATCCCTCCCACACCTCTTGCCTGGTGGCAACCCAGGCAGCCTTCTCTTTGAAAGATCCCCTTCCCGTATATGAATGTTTCGGTACCTGCCAGGACCGTCTGATCAGAAAAAATTCCAAGGTGGCATTTCCCGCAGGATGATTCGATATAGGGTGGATGCAGCAATGGAAAATCCCAGTGGGTAAATGGTTCTTCCCCGAAGGCACTGATCCTGTCCACGGCCCTTCCCTGGCCACCATGACAGATGGTACATCCAAACTTATCGACCGTGTGCTGAATAAGGAATTCACCCGGATGCATGGTATGCGGTTGCGGCGCATCCACCATGACTGGATTTTCCATCCCCAGGTGGCAGGTCATGCAACGGTCCGTCCTGTTTAATCCTGCCGGTTTAACCTGGTGTATCCTTATACCCAATCCAGACTGGCTGGCATCCTCATCTGATTTTTCCAGCACAATATCGTGGTAATCCGATTGGATCTGTTTCCAATCCGGTAAAAACCCTTCCCTGATCCAGGCAGTAACCAACAGGATCACCAGGATGGAACCTGAAATGAGGCCAATCCATCTGAATCTCCGTATGTATTTTACTTCACTCATCAGCTCAAATAACAGGCCATTGTGATGACGACCAGTAAAACTCCCAGTTAGGTCCGCGGAACCATATCCCGATGGCAGTATATATTATGAATCCTGTCATTGTACAGGTAAACAGGGCGATGGCTGACATTCTGCTGGATCCTGTCCTGCGCCTGATCCCAACTGCCCAGATGATATAAAACAAGGCCGAAAGGGTAGCCGGATTGACCAGCATGATGATCACCTGCGGTATATCAGGGAACCAGTTCCTGAACCAGCCGTAACGGACCAGGATAAATACAAACAAAACGGTGGTAACCATGGAAAAGCCAAAGGATTGCCAGGTAAGCCTCCTGCCTGCCGCACCGGAAAACCAGACACCCATGTTTCTCTCCTCCCTGTCCATATAAGGTATGGATATAAGGAATACCAGGAACAGGACAGGTATGATCACCCCTCCTGCGAACGCGGAATAGGATACCAGCTCCTGGATCCCGAGAAAATACCAGGGAGATTTTGCAGGATTTTCCGGAAAGTCTGGATTTGCCCTTTCCCTCAGGGGGGCATCAAAAAGGAAGGCCATAACGAGCAAGGCAGCAACCGTCATTAACAGGATAGCCAGTTCGGCCCACATCACTACCGGCCAGGAATATAACTTGTCTTCGGTCTGCTCCGGTGGCCTGCTGATCCCTCCGTCCTTGCGTATTCTCCAGAAATGAACGGCGGTCAGGACCATCAGTGTAACCGGAAGGAAAATCACATGGAGCATAAAGAACCTGGATAAAGCTGCCTGGCCGACGGTTTCATCACCGATCAGCAATTTCTTGATGAAACCCCCGATATCCAGTACCTGGGTGATCCCGAGAATATCTGTCAGTTCCCGGAAGGAGGCGGCGATATTTGAACCGATGGTGACTGCCCATAATGCCAGCTGGTCCCATGGCAACAAATAACCGCTGAAATTCATGAACAGCACCACCACGAGTATGGATACCCCGATGATCCAGTTCAGCCTGCGCCCGGCCATGTATCCCCCGGTAAAGAAAACACGGATCATGTGAAGGAATGATACCAGGACCATCCCATGTGCAGCCCAGCGGTGGATATTCCTGATATATCTGCCGCCAGGCAATACAAAAACGATGTCTTTTACGGAATTATAAGCCCGTTCCACAGAAGGCGTATAATTCATCATCAGGATGACACCGGTCAGGATCATGACCACGAAAAGACACCCCAGAATCAGACCGAGTCCGAATGTATAACTGGTTTTAAGCGAATGAGGATGTACTTTGTTGGCGTGGATGTGCAGGAAAAAATTCCTGTTGATCCTTCCCAACCTTTTTCTGTTATCGTCGCTGATCCCGGGTGACATTTACAGGTATAATTTTTCCTCCGGTGATACCAGCCGGCCCAGGTCCACCACAATTTGCCCATCGACATCTTTTTTCAGTTCAAACCATGGCAGATCTTTTGTTGCAGCGCCTGAGACAACCTCCCCCAGTTCATTGTAACAGGATCCATGGCAGGGGCATTGAAAACCATCATCGCTTTTTTCTATCACACAGCCCAGGTGGGTACAGATGGCTGACACGGCCCTGATTCCCTGATGATCACGGTATACAAACAATTTTCTGTCAGCCATGTAGGTAAAGGTATTGACCGGGAAATTATTTACACGACCGATCTTGAATCGACGCTGGTATTGGGTCAGGCGGGGGACAAATTGCCTGAGCAGGCTTATGGAGGCCAATACACCGGCCCCTACAGCGGCCCATGCCGAGAACCTCCTTATGAAATCCCGGCGTGAGTGATGTTGGCTATTTAATGGCTCCTGCACTTTTACTGGTTGGAAGGTAAATTTATTAAGTTTCTTTCTGAATTATGGCAATAAAGGTCTGTAAGAAGGTTATTTTTATAGTTTTAAAATAAATTGTGCCCGGTTTTTTATCATGGAAAGAGACAATAAATCCAACTTCATACTGTCTTTACTGCCAGTTTTTTTCATTTTTGCCCTGGCTTTCAGTACATGTAAAAATAAATCCGGTGACAGGCCAGGAAACGGTGTGAATAATCAGGTTACAGCGGGACCGGAATATATTGGGAGGGAATCCTGCAAGGAATGTCATCCACGGGAATATGAACTCTACCAGGGCTCAGACCATGACCTTGCGATGGATCATGCCACGGATGAAACCGTACTGGCTGATTTTAACAGCAGCTATACGCTGCATGGAATCGAAACCCGTTTCTTCAGGCAGGATGGCAAGTTCATGGTCAATACCGAAGGGATTGATGGTGAAATCGGGGATTTTGAGATCAAGTACGTATTTGGCATCAGGCCCCTGCAGCAATACCTTGTCGAATTCCCAAGGGGCGCATACCAGATGCTTCCATTCTGCTGGGATACACGACCGGCCGGGGAAGGTGGCCAGCGCTGGTTCCATATCTATGACCAGGAAAGGATCCCCCCTCATGATATTTTATACTGGACCCGGATCACTCAGAACTGGAATTACATGTGCTCTGAATGTCACTCGACCAATGTAAGGAAGCGTTTCAACGCCGAAACCGAAACTTACCATACATCCTGGTCTGAGATTGATGTTTCCTGTGAATCCTGTCATGGTCCGGGTTCAAGGCATGTTGAATGGGCCCGGATCGTTGAGCAGGGAGGCAACCCGGAGGCCTATCCGGGCATGGGACTGATGATCAGGTTGAAGGACCAGGACAATGCTTCCTGGATTTTCAATATGGAAACAGGTACGGCCAAACGGTCAGTGCCAAGAACAAACCGCACCATGGTTGATATGTGTGCACGCTGCCATGCACGCAGGGCAATTATCAGCGAAGAATACATCTACGGTAGGTCATTTCTGGATATGCATTCCCCGGCACTGCTTGATGAGGGACTCTACTTTGCCGA
>LJUP01000234.1 GCA_001303955.1 Bacteroides sp. SM23_62
CCACAAATCATAATCAAGTCCCTCAGGAACAGACTCGAAACCTTTATCCCCTATATCGTCCCTCCACCGGAATACCAGTCCCCGTGCCATATAAACATCCCCAATATATCCATCTCGCAGCAGCTGGACAGCTTCCTGGATGGCCCTGGAGCTTCTCAGCTGGACCCCGTGCTGGACAATCCGGTCATATTTTGCCGCTGCCTCGACCATTTTCCGGCCTTCCCACAAGTTATGTGATCCCGGCTTCTCGACATACACGTCCTTTCCAGCCTGGCAGGCCCAAATGGTGGACAGGGCATGCCAGTGATTAGTGGATGCAATGGAAACGACATCTATATCCTTATCGTCCAGTACATCACGCTGGTCCTGCACCGCCTTCATCCTGGTATTATACTTGTCACCATACTCTTTTGCCCGTTCCTCACAAATAATCATATCCGGGTCGACGAGCGTTGTAACCTTAACATTATCCAGGTTCATGTAGCCGTCAATATGGTTTTTCCCTCGCCCGTTCACACCCAGCACTGCCACATTAATACGGTCGTTCGCACCAAAGGCCTGTGCCGGGATCACCGTTGGAAGGGATAATGCTGCGCCAACCAGTGCTGTATGCTTGACAAACTGTCTTCTGGGGATATTCTTTTCCGGTTTCATATAATCTATTTTATTGATTTAAAGTATTGCTTGTATGTGATAAAGATAATCAAAGAAAACAGCTTTTCATGACTCACCGGGATCACATCCTAATGATTCTGACCTACATATGTTGCCAGCTGATTCCTGCTATTGCATGGGTGTGATGGTAACTTTAAGTACATCATCAACGGCAGGGTAGAAAAATCCGTCATCGACCATCCTGACGACCCCGCCTTCGGTCATTCCGCCGTTTATCCTGGGAGGCTGGTGCAATCCAGCGCCGGGATATTCATTCACTTCTGTACCGGCATCCCACAGCATTAACTTGGATGTAATGTCCCCACTTAAAGGAGTACCGTTGTTCCAAAGTGCAATACCGGATTCCCCGCCGACGGCATAGAACAGATCATTCGACTGTACGAACATAGTGGCAAAGCTCAACCATTGACCGGCCTCTGCGGTGAAAGTGAATTCATATTTGCTCCCGGGAAACAGGGGACCCGTACCGGAGGAGCCTGAGGGTGTATTGAATACACCGCTTGAGGCAACAGAACTTTTCGATTCCAATGAGGCAAGCAATGCACTTGGATCACCATCCTCGGCGAGGGCTTCGAGCCCTTCCCCGTAATCCGCTGCATTTTCTGTGAAAAGGACCAAGGATCCCATGGAATGGACCGCCCATGCACCCGGTGCCAGCGGTGTAACCAGTCCGCTGCTGGAAGCAAGGTAATCGGCGAGCTGGGCCGGGTTTCCATCTTCCGCCAGGGATTCCAGTCCCATATCAGGCGCCTCCATGCCCGGTGTAAACAATGCACCTGCATTTGTATGCACGACCCATATGCCCGGTGCTATAGGTGTCGGACTACCGGGCAGGTTATCAATCCGAAGCGTGAACATGGATCCACCATCGTTGGAAAGCGTGACCTTAATGGTCTGGTCCACCGCCGGATAGGTAAAACCATCGCTGACCTGGCTGATTTCTTTCACGGTCCCCATTTCATCCATGCCCGTATTGGGACCGGACCGGCACCACCGGGTTCCGAAGCTCCTTCAGGTGTATTGAATACACCCGTAGCAAAAAAGGAAGATTCATCCATCACATTCTCAATACTTACCATGAACTTTCCCGTAACATTCATTTCGTCATCACTCTTGTCACATCGTACGAACAGGATGGATGACGCCATTAGACTTAAGACAAACATTTTTAATTTCATAATCGTGTTTTTTTGATTTTCAGCTGCTAAGGTCAGCTGAAAAGATCACCGGGATATCACGAAAACTTCATATTTTCCTCAAAATATTATGCCGTGACGGCCATGGGAAGGCTGAAGGCAAAGGTAGTCCCTTTGCCGGGCTGGCTGAAAACCTCAATACTGGATTCGTGCAGGTCGATGATCTTTTTAACAATGGCAAGTCCCAATCCGGTACTTTCCTCATGATCAAGGTTTTTATAGTAGCGTTCGAAAATATATGGTAGGTCATCCTGGCTGATCCCTGCACCTGAGTCGGAGATCTTTAATTCAACTTCACCCGGCTTCTTAGTGTTGATTTCTATGTTGATGATATCACCTTCCCGGCAAAACTTGATGGCGTTATCGAGCAGGTTTTGAAGAGCCCTGTCGATCAGTGACAGGTCTGCCTGAACCAGCGGTATATCCTTCGAGAACAGGACATTGATGTTGATACCTTTTTTTTGGGAAAGGATACTGTATTTGTTTACCACGTCCTGCACCAGTTCGGCAATGGAGAATGGCTCCGGCTGCAGAACCACCTGGTTCGCCTGGAGTTTTGATAGCTCAAAAAGGTCTGCCACCTGGTTCTTCAGGCGTTCACAGCTCTTGACGATGATATCCAGGTATTTCTCACGTTCGTCCTCGGATATTTGATCTTTTTTCATGATAAGGGTTTCGGCATAGCCCTGTATGGATGCCACCGGGGTCCTCAAATCGTGTGAAATGTTGGAGATCAGTTCCTTTCGAAGGGAATCCAGGTCTTCCAGGTCCTTGATATTCTTCTGGATTTCATCTGCCATTCGGTTAAAAACATATCCTATCCCTCCGAATTCCGATTCATACCTGGCAGGGATCCTGGCCGTATGATCCCCTGACTGAAACTGCCGGATACCCCTGATCACCACGTTCAATCGTTTTGTAATCAGCCAGATGGCGAGGAGTCCAACAACAGCCGTCACAATCATAACGGCGATAATGGATCGAATTGAGATACCCAGGATGTAGCTTCCCATTACCATATGTGCTGCAGAAACATATTCCTGGCTGGCCAGGACGATGTAAATATACCCTGCCAGCTTTTCCTCCTCGAATATCCTGGCAGCGGAAAAGATTTTAAACTCCCCGGGATTGCGGGGATCGTCACCCAGGATGATTCCCTGATCGGGATTGTCAATGAACTGGATGATAGGGTCAAGATCGACCCTGTCCAGCTGTACCACCGAATCAGGAGCGACAAAGGTCAGGATGCTTCCGTAGGCATCCAGGATGTAGACCTCTACGCTGGGATTGATCACCATCATGGAGTGAATGATATCCTGGATGGCCTGCTCGTTGATCTCACCGTCCTCGAAAAATGAGATCACCACATTGACGGTACTGGCCGCAAGTTCCCGGTTGAGTTTTTGGTTGACTTCAATGGAATAATCCCTGGATGCATTTACTGAAATTAAAAGGGTTATGGCAGCGAACAGCATCAGGACTAGCAAAAAGATCGCCGAAATCTGGAGGTATAGCCTGCTGAATGTGGCGTTCTTTTTCATAATTCCCGGAATTTATATCCTATCCCCCATGTAGTGAGTATGTATTCCGGCTCATGCATATTCTGTTCAACTTTCGATCGCAATCTGTTTATGTGTGAGTTTACCGTGTGTTCAAAGCCTTCGAATTCGTATCCCCAGATCTTGTTCAGCAATTGCATCCTGGTATAGGTTTTCCCGGGATTGGAGGCCAGCAGTACCAGCAGGTCAAATTCCTTGGGGGAAAGATCAATATTCTTATCCCTGACCTGGACCTTTCGCATGCCTTCATTGATCATCAGATCACCTATTCTCAATTCCTTATCCTCCACCTCTGATTCCTGGCTGGTCAGGATCATTTCCCTGCGCCGCAGCAAAGCTTTCACCCTTGCCACCAGTTCCCTGATACTGAATGGTTTGGTGAGATAATCGTCGGCCCCGATTTCCAGTCCCAGTACCTTGTCAATCTCTTCAGATTTCGATGTCAGTATCAACACAAGGCTCTGGACCTTTTCCATCCGTATTTTTTTGCACAGCTCCAGTCCATCCAGGTATGGCAGGCGGATATCCAGGATGATCAGATCGAACCTCTCGTTGATCGCCTTCAGAAGACCATCCTTGCCGTCATAGGACCGGCTCACATTCAGATCCATGTCTTTCAGATGAATGGAAATCAGATCCGAGATTTCCCTGTCATCCTCAATGATTAGTACCCTGCTCATAAGGATCAATTTAAAAAATATCCGAAAGATAGGAACGATGTATCACAAAAGAATCACAGAAGTGTGCTGTAACTTTTATATTCGCGTTATTTCCATGTGATATTTTATAAAGATATTTGTGGAGACGATCAACAAATGGTCGCAAATAAATGTTATATAGATATGAAAGCGATAAATTTAGTAATACTGGTATTTTTAAGTCAGACAATTATGGCACAGATGTATAATAAGCTATCCAAAGAAGAAGCCATGGTAATTGAGCAGAAAGCTACCGAGCGGGCATTTACGGGCGAGTACACAAATAATAAGTCAGCCGGCACCTACATCTGTAAAAAGTGCAATGCACCCCTTTACCTCTCCAGGGATAAGTTTGAATCTCATTGCGGATGGCCATCCTTTGATGATGAAATTGAAGATGCAGTGCTCCGGGTTCCTGACGCTGACGGCCGACGTACTGAAATAGTCTGTGCCAATTGCCAGGGACACCTGGGACATATATTTCTCAATGAAGGATTTACCCCGAAGAATACCCGGCATTGCGTAAATTCGATATCCATGGTATTCATCCCTGAGGGTGAGCCGCTTCCTGAGAAGATTGAGATCCTTGAGTAGATTGGGGGATATTCGGGGGACTGAAACTGCCTGTTGTGCATCAGGCTGTTTCGGGTAACAGAATGCCATCTCCAGTGAATCCCCGGTGTTTTTTGAACAACTGTCGGCTACCCCTGTGTAACTATTAAAGACTCAATTCAGAGGGAAGTTTGTACCGGCCCTAAGGGTCATGTCGAGACAGTATCATGTTTTCTTCTGGCACGCCTGATCAGGGTCCAGATAACGATCACACCGATCACCCCCAGGATCGACATTATAGCTGCAAAATAGACACCTGTCATGGTCCATCGTTCATGGTGCAATTCCCTGTGTTCCGGCCTTACATCAAAATTTATCCAGGGTCCCACCCTGCCAAGTACGAATATAAGCACACGCAAGGCGTGCAATATGGCTGCAGCAGCACCAAGCCGTAATGCAATAGTAGCTTTGGCCCTGTCATTGCTGATCCACCAACGGATGGAACTTAATAGACAACCAAAATCAATCAGCATCTCCGTAATCAGTAGGATGGACACCCATAACTCGTTGAAATATAACGCTCCCAGGGATACCAACGTAATAGAGCGATACACCAGAATGCCAGCCCCCAGGGCCAGGAGGGAGGCATAGATACGCTGCCGGGATACTGTGCGCCCCATTCTTTCCTTTTTCTTTATATAAAAGTATGAAAATTCGCCTGAATCCGATTTTATAATCTGTCCAGGTATTATTTGCTTCGAATTGCTGAATAATGTAACTTATCCTCTAATTGGTCGGAGATAGTCTTACTCGATATTATGAGGCCAGCAGAACCATGATGAGAATAATTGCACCCTTTGTATTCCTGTCTGTCCTATTTCAGTTGGTACCGTCTTCCAAGGTTACTGCACAAATCCCGGTTTCGGGAAATCCTGTTTATAAGCCCTTCAGTGAAGTACATGGGAAGGTTTTAAAATCACTTCCCATGCTGAATTCCAATCCACTGCTGAAAGACTATGATGTTAAATTCTACAAGCTGGACGTACAGGCGGATAATGAATCGGATCATATCCACGGCAATGTGACCATGCTTGCCAGGGTTCAGCACAATCCCCTTTCTACCCTGGTGGTAGAGCTAACGAGCAGCCTGGTAGTGAAAAGGGTCCTTGTTGACGGAAATGAGAAGCAGTTCAGCCATGAAGGTGAGGAGATCATTATCCCCCTGGGCAATCCGCTGGATACGGGTGCAATGGTGATGACGCAGATCTTTTACGGGGGACAAACGGGAGAGGGAATGGTAACAGAAACGGATGAAGACTGGGATATGCCTGTCACTTATACCAAATCGGAGCCCTTTTATTCTAAGGACTGGTTTCCAAGCAAAATGAACCTGGATGATAAGGCCGATTCTGTGCATATTTTTATCACTACTGACTACGGACTGAAGGCTGTGTCCAACGGGATCCTCACAGGAACAACCTATTTCCCCAACGGGAAGGTAAGGCATGAGTGGAAGTCCAGCTATCCCATCGCCTTTTACCTGATCTCCTTTGCAGTGGCAGATTACATTGAATACAATATCGAGGCCCGTCCAGCCGGACTATCCCATCCCATATTCATACAGAATTTTCTGTATGACCGGCCCGGATGCCTGGATACTTACAGGGACCAGATCAATGTCACGATCCCCATCATGGAGCTGTACTGCGATCTTTTCGATGCCTATCCGTTCCGTAAGGAAAAATACGGGCATTATTTGTGGCCGTGGGGAGGAGGGATGGAGCACCAGACGATGACCGGCATGGCCAACTTCGAGTTTTACCTGGTGGCGCACGAACTGGGACACTCATGGTTCGGGAATTATGTGACCTGTGCCACCTGGCAGGATATCTGGATCAATGAAGGCTTTGCTACCTATGCGGGTTACCTTGCGACCGAGAACCTGGGACCGGAATATGCCGATGGGGAGCGGGCCTACCGGTTTGAAAGTGCCATGAGGGAACCGGATGGTTCCGTGTATATCCCGGCTGAAGAGGCTGATGATCCTTCCAGGATCTTCAGCGGGAACCTTTCGTATAACAAGGGAATGGCCCTGATACACATGATCAGGTTCGAGCTGCAGGACGATGAGGTGTTTTTCCGGACCTTGAGGAACTTTGTTTCCAGGTATGCCAACGATGTAGCTACCGGACTGGATTTCAAGGAGGTCCTCGAAGAAACTTCCGGAATGGATTTTACCGGCTTCTTCAATCAGTGGTATTTTGGGGCCGGTTACCCGATTTATGAAATTACCTGGGAACAGCAGGATCAGACGGTGATCCTCCAATCTGTGCAGACCACATCCTCAGCGTTGACCACCCTGTTCAGGATGCCCGTGGAGTACAGGTTGTTCTATCCCGGGGGAGACACCACGGTGAGAGTCTACCAGTTGGCCAACGAAGAATCCTATATTTTCAATGTGCCCCATCCTGTCGACAGCATCCAGGTTGATCCGGACAACTGGATCCTGAACGGTGTGGCAGGCGTCCAGGAAACCCCGCAGAAAAAGAGCCGCAGTGAAGTTTTTTCCATATACCCGAATCCGAGTAACGGATCCTTCACTTTCAAATTGGTCGGAGAGCTGGAGGAAGGCCGGTCTGAAAGATCCCTGGCAGAGCCGTTGGAGGAACCGTATGGGAATCTCTTTAGGGACATAACTGTGGAGGTATACAATGTAACAGGCCAAAGCGTATACAGCAGGAGATACGAGGGCTTCCTGCCCTATCAGACTTACTCCATCGAAATGGGTGACCTCACAGGGGGGATCTACTTTGTGCGTTTTGGTTATGAAAACAGTGTTGAAATTAAAAAGATCATTGTTGAATGAAACGGATAATACCTTCCTTAGTATTTGTTCTCTTGTTCGCAACACTGACAGTTGAAGGTCAGTTTATCAGGAGTGTGGGACTCAAGGCAGGTATTTCCCTTGCCGACCAGAGCTATAAATTCACCCCCATCGATTATACCCTCGAAACCAAGCCTGTCACAGGTCCCGGTATCGCAATACTTATGGAAGCCTTCGGAGGTAAGCGCTTTAGTGTCCAGTCGGACCTTGCCTTTGTGACCAAGGGGAGCAAAAGCACCACCCGGTCGGTCACTGTCAACCACCTGGAAAACGATAAGATCATTGTCAATAAAGCTGATTCTAAGGTATCGAAGTTCTATTACCTCTGTCTTTCTCCAGTGGCCAGGTACCGGATAGACATGGAACGCATCACCCCCTATGCCCTGCTTGGTCCAAGGGTGGATTTTCTGCTCAGGTACAAGACCGATTCAGATTATCCGCTGGACTAGCAAAACAAAGTCATTCCCGGTTTGACCGGAGGAGCCGGTATGGAGTTCAATCTCAATCACCTGGGCATATTCATAGAGTTCCAGTACCAGACTGATGCAATGCCCGTTACCGGTAAAGATCCCCTGCTTGTAAATAATAATATCTTTCTCTTCACCCTCGGTATAAGATATTTGAACCTTAATTGATCTTCTCTGATAATTGGCATGCTTTATCGAGTACTATCCCTAACGTGTTTTCAATAGCTTAAGTTTCCCTTTTGTTTTGCCATCACTTTGCAGCTGACAAATATACATCCCTTCCTTAAGGAGGGATAGATCCAGCTCAATATTGTTTTCACCGGGCGGCAGAATACCAAGGTGATTTTTATAAACTACCTGGCCTTTTATATTTATGATCGTCAAGACTATACTTTCTGATGATTCAACCTGAAAGTTAAATGTTGTTATTCCAGATGCAGGATTTGGATAGACATTGAATTCTCGGGCAAATTGGTTGATTTCACTAATACTGACAGAACTGCCAGCCGTAAAATATATACAATTGCCATAAGCCGTTCCTGCACTGTTGGTGGCGTAAGTACGTGCATAGTAGGTAGTACCCTCTGTGAGACCATCCAGATTGACGGCAAAATTGCCGGTCCCCGTTCCAGAAGGTTTTGTGTTATCATTGGTAGTTGGATTATAGAAAGTTGCCCAGGCCATTCCCCTGGCAGTAATGTCAGCACCTCCGTCTTCGTGCACATATCCGTTCAGGGTCACACTTGTTGCGGAATTATGGCTTGAAAATTCCGTAGTTACTAAAGGAAGTCTTACGACACCTTTTTCAATAAGGTAGGCTTCCCTGACAGACCGTTTTATGATATCCCCCTGGTCAAATTGGGATAGCATTAAGGTAGCAACTACCTCTACAACATCAGAGGGACTTGATTTCAGGATCAAGTCTCTGAGAATGGAATTACCATCTCTATTTAAGTCCCTGATATCTTTTATAATGGAAAAACGGACCGCACTTTTCAGGGAAGACATC
>LJUP01000235.1 GCA_001303955.1 Bacteroides sp. SM23_62
CCAGTTTTTCCTTCAACCGCGGAGACCCGATGGCAGCATGCTGGGTGTCAACAATGTCATACAGAGAACTGACAAGTGAGGTTATGGGTGTAACCGAGTTCATGATCTCATGCGTGAGTACCCTGATCAGTTTCTGCCAGGCTTCCAGCTCCCGCTCATCCAGTTCCTCCCTGATATTCTGCACAGAGATAAGGTTGTATTCCTGATCCTCTATCCTGAATCCGGCAGATTGTATGGAAAATTCCTTCTCTTCATGGTTTATTTTCATTTTCACCAGCTGCCTTTCTCCGAGTGCCACCTTTCCAAGGATGGAAAAAAGGTCTGGCTCCCTGGTTTTCAAATCTGTCCCAGCCCGTATTGAAGGCGTTGCCAGCATCTCATTAAAAGCTTTGTTGACCAGGTGGACCCTGCCGGACGGCTCATAGGAGATGATCCCCACCCTGACCTGTTCAATCAGGCTGAACAGGTACTGGCTGCGGGTTTCCTTTTCTTTACTGAGTGATTTAAGTTTCAATGAGATATCATTCATGGCCTTGTATAATCCACGGAAGGTCCTTCCCCTTCCCCGCTCCCTGAAGACCAGGGTATAATCATCGTAGAGGACAGAGATCAGGAACTGGGAAAGGTCCCTGTTGACCCTGTCTATATAAATGAACAGCTCCACAACCAGCAGGACCACCAGGATGGCCAGATATACCAGGCGAATATATTCTGCCCTGACAATGAAAAGCGAGCATGCCGTCAAGCCTCCAAGCAGGATGATGATCCGGACAATAATATTCAGGCGAAAATTCCTATATTCCATGTTTCTCCATCCTCCGGTATAATGCACCTCTTGTTAATCCAAGTTCAGCAGCAGCCCTGGTAACATTGCCACCGTTTTTTTTAAGACAGTTATGGATGGCCCATTTTTCCAGGTTCTCCAGGTTGTAGTCCTCTCCTGTATGTGTCCCCTGGTCACTTTCTGTAAGAAAAAGAAAATCAGAAGCTTTCAGGCTTTTACCATCACTCATGATCACGGCACGCTCGATGGCATGCTGCAGCTCCCTGACATTTCCGGGCCAATCAAACTTCTGCAGTTTTTTCAAGACATAAGCGGGCATCTGCAGGTTGCCTTTCCGGTATTTGGGGGCATATTTTGCCAGGAAAAAATCTGCCAGCAGGGGGATATCTCCGGCACGTTCGCGCAGGGGGGGGATTTCGATCTCGACGGTATTGATACGGTAAAGCAGATCCTGCCGGAATGAACCATCCGCTACCATTTGCCTTAAAACCTGGTTGGTTGCACAGACCAGCCGGATATCGATCTCGACCGGTTTAGTGCTGCCGACCCTGAATATCTTCCTGTTTTGCAGGGCTGAGAGGATTTTTGCCTGGAGCGGCATGGGCAGGTTGCCAATCTCATCGAAGAAGAGTGTCCCCCCGGAAGCAGCTTCAAACCGGCCGGTGTGATCCTGGTGTGCATCGGTGAAAGCCCCCTTGCTGTGCCCGAATAATTCACTTTCAAAAAGGGTTTCAGATATAGATCCCAGGTCCACCGAAATGAATACCTCATCCCTTCTGGATGACCTTCGGTGTATCTCCCTTGCCACTAACTCCTTGCCGGTACCGTTCTCCCCCAGAATGAGTACATTGGCATCCGTTCCCGCCACCTTTTCCACCTGCTCGAGGACATTTCTTATGGCAGGTGAATCACCAATCAAGCCTGCAAACTGGTTATCAATGGTGGATCCGAGGATCCGCTCGCGGGATCTGTGGCGATCCAGCGCCCTTTTTGATTTACTCAGCCTGAAGGCGGCTGAAACCGTCGATAATAATTTATCATTCTGCCAGGGCTTTACCACAAAATCAACAGCACCTATCTTGATGGCTTCGACGGCAATGTTAACCCCGCCATAGGCGGTAATCATGATTACGCTTACCGAAGCATCGGCCTCCTGTATCCGGTGCAGCCATTTCATGCCTTCCTCACCGCTCGTTTCACCCGGCCGGAAATTCATATCCAGCAGGATCACATCAAAATTCTCCTCGGCCATTTGTCCGGGTATCCCCCTGGCATCCTTCAATGTCCTGATCTGTGTGTAATGCTGTTCAAGCAGGGTCTGCAATGAAAGGATGATATGCGGATCATCGTCTACTACCAGAATTTTGCCCTTTGTCAATGTCATGTCAGATGAAACTTATGCTATTGGTCTGCCCTAAAACCGTACCAGTAATATCAATACCTTAAAATTCAATGTTTTCGGTCACAATTCAAAGAAAACACCGGTCAAAAGTGTCCATTTTTGGACAAACCGGTGTCCATGAGTGGACAGATGATGTCGAAACAGGATCTGATTAAAGAATAACATATTGATTAACTTGTACTTATCTTTAATGGCATAACAATTGGGTTTAAGCTTCATAAATTTGCTAATATGATCCGGAACATCATTGTCATCGCCTCCAGGATCCTTTTCAGGAATAAGATATTCTCCCTGATCAATATACTTGGACTCTCCATCGGGCTGTCCTGTTCATTGCTCATCCTGGCAGTTGTTAAGCAGCAAATGACCTTTGACAGGTTCCATGAAAACCATGAAAACATATTCTGCCTGCAGCAGAGGATGGAGCTGGGAACCGGTTCTTATACTACCGATCGCAGCGCTGCAGCCTGCGGCCCGGCACTGGTGGATGCTTTCCCGGAATTCACTGATTTTGTCCGGTTTTCTGATCCGCAGGAAATGCTGATTTCCTATTACCCAATCGATTCAGGTAAGCATGAGCTGCCAGAAAGAAAATTATTTGTTGAGGAGGCAGTACTTGCGGTGGATTCCAATTTCTTTTCCTTTTTTACCTTCCCATCCTTAGCAGGAGATCTGTCAACCGCTCTGCTCGATCCTTATTCAGTCGTGATGACCCGGAAAGTATCGGAAAAATATTTTGGCGACGGGGAAGCGCTTAACAAATCTGTTACGCTGAACAACCAATATGCATTTACAGTGACCGCCGTCCTGGAAGACCTGCCTGTCAATTCCAGTATACAGTTTGATTTCCTGATCAATTTTAATTTTCTCAGGCAACTGGGTTACTTCGCTGAAGGATTCGACGGCAATCCCTACTTCACCTTTCTGTACATGGAGGATCCTTCACTGGCAGCAGGCATGGCGCAAAAAATCACCGATTTCCTGGATGATTACCAGTCGGATGCGCTGGAAGTAAATCAACAATTGCTTTCCCTGAAAGATTACCATAAAAAGGGTGAAGGGAAAGGACAGATATTGAACCTGATACTGAGCCTGCTGGGCGTTATCATATTATCCATTGCCTGCATTAATTTCATGAATCTTTCCACGGCACGGTATCTGGACCGGACCCGGGAAGTGGGACTAAGGAAGGTTGCTGGTGCCAGCAGGGGACAGCTGATCAGGCAATTCATAGGGGAAACAATGATCATTACTTTTCTGGCCCTGAACCTGTCCATCCTTATTGTTGATTTCACGATCCCGTTATTCAACCAGCATTTTGAAACGGAAGTGGCTTTACAACTGGATGATCCAGTGATCCTGGGGGGACTGGTCGCCATTTTTCTCATCACCAGTCTGGTCGCCGGCAGTTACCCGGCATTCTTTCTGTCCTCATTCAATGTAGTGAATATATTCAGCAAAATGGGTGAAGGGAAAAAGAAGGGCAAAGGTATCCGGAGGGTACTGGTCGTGGTCCAATTCCTGTTTGCCATCCTTTTCATCATTACTTCCCTTGTAAATTATCAGCAATTTAAATTGCTGAATGAATCACTCACAGGTTTTGATACAAAAAATATCATATATTTCCAGAGCAGGGGCGATCTGAACGATAAGTTTGAAGAAGCCAAACAGGAGATCCTGCTGAATCCTGGAGTGGAAAGCTTCACCAGTGCTGCTTATATCCCGAAATATGTGGACAGGGGAGAATTGGAGTGGGGATTGACCGTGGAGGATTATAATGACATTGCCCTGTCCTGCCCGGTGAGTTATGATTTTGATAAAACCTTTGGCGTGGAAATGGCAGCCGGAAGGTTTTATACTTCGGATATGCCAGGCGACAGCATTGATGCCATCGTCATCAACCAGGCAGTCGCCGATGCCCTGGAACTCGAAGATCCGGTCGGCAGCAAATTCTATCTCAACGACAAAGCATATAATATCATTGGAGTCGTGGATAACTATTCCTTCAATCCCCTGTCACTAAGTGGTGACAAGGCCATTCTTCCCTTCAGATACAAAAATAACTGGTGGTTTGTTAAGATTTCGGGATTTGACCGGGAGGCTGTCATTGATTATATCAGGAGCGTGCATGAAAAGTATAATCCCGATTATCCCTTCGAGCATTTTTACCTGGACGAATTTACCGATCCCATCACTGAGGTGCTGGGCCTCTTCAATAAAATTGTATACTTCTTTACCTTTTTTGGAATCCTGATCTCCTGTCTCGGATTGCTGGGTTTGTCCACCTATTCGACCCAGCAGCGAACCAAGGAAATTGGTATCCGGAAGGCCGTGGGCGCATCCAGCACCAGGATACTGCGCCTGTTAACCCTTGATTTTCTAAGGTTGATTACCGTCTCCCTGGTGATCGCGATTCCCATTTCCATCCTGCTTATGAGGTTGTTGCTTCAGGTGTTTGTGGAGAGAATCACCATGGGACCGGGCTTGTTTCTTTTTACTGCCGCTATCGTCATCGTCATTGCCATGGTAACGGTCAGTTTCCAGGCGTTAAGGGCTGCTCAGGGCAATCCGGCAAACAGCCTCAGGTATGAATAACTGATAAAATCAGATAAACCATTACCGGACATGATAAAAAATTATCTTACCATAATTCTCAGGAGCTTTTGGAGATTCAGGTTGTACAGCCTGCTGAATGTATTGGGACTGGCCCTTGCCCTGGCGGTGGCCATGCTGATATTCCTGTATGTCAGGGAAGAGATCAGCTATGACAAGCATTTCCCCAAGGCCGGCAGGATATACCGGATCGCTAATTATAGTTCCATCGGGGGCAGGGAGCGGGACTGGGCCAACGGGGCCCCGCTCATGGCTGATGAGATCCCGGGATTTATCCCGGAAATTAAGCTTGTCACACGGATGCGCCCCATCGATGACGACTATCTGCAATATAATGTCGACAGTCTGACCAGGATCGGATATGTTGAGAGTGGAGGCTTTTTTGTTGATTCCAGCTTCTTCGAGATGTTCGATGCCATGATCATCCATGGTGACCCGGCCAATCCACTGGGCCAGCCCCGTACCATGGTATTGACCGAATCACTGGCCAGGAAATTCTTCGGGGAGGAAAACCCTGTTGGGAAAACCATGATGCTTAGGGGGAATGCCTTTGCCATCACTGCTGTCTGCCAGGACTTTCCCAAAACACAGCATTTCTCCCCGGGTTATTTGCTTGACTGGCAAACCTTTTACGATTTTCTCTTTGAAGCCGGGCTCCGTGACCTCTATTACAGCCGTGGCTGGTCAGGAGTATACACCTATGTTTTACTTGAGGAGGGAATCAGAGCGCCTGATCTTGAAGAGAAAATGATGGAATTCAGGGTGGAATTCCTGGGGGATGTATTCAGCCGGGAGGAGGCTATGGAAAGCGGCAGATTCGTATTGCAGCCACTTACGGATATCCATCTGAGGTCCCATCTGGAACAGGAAATCCAGGCCAACGGGAACATCATCTATGTGCTGGTATCCACCCTTGCCGCCCTGTTTATCCTGATCATAGCGGGTGTCAATTATGTCAACCTTGCCACCGCAAAGACATTTAAAAGAATGAAAGAGGTCGGGATCCGGAAAGTGTCAGGTGCACTGAGATACCAGCTGGTTTTCCAATTTTTGGGGGAATCCATGTTCATGGTAATCATGTCGGGTATTCTTTCCATCCTGCTGATGGATCTCCTGCTTCCGCTGTTCAACCGGATCACCCAGCAAAATATTGATTCGCTGGGGATGCTGTCCATTCCAAACCTCGGCATGATGTTGCTTTTGGTATTTCTGCTTGGAACGATGTCAGGCATATATCCTGCCCTGTTTGCCTCCCGTACAGGTCCGGTTCATGCGATCAGGGAGATGAAAGATCCCGGCTCGGTGACCAGCAGGGTGAGGGTGGGACTTGTGATCCTGCAATTCACGGTATCCATTTTTATGATCCTTGGTACCATCATCATTTACAGGCAGATGAATTATTTCCTGAAAAAAAACATGGGATTTGACAAGGAAAATATCATCGCCCTGACATTAAACGGGAAGGCTAACCAGCTTGCGAGGGATAACCCGGACCTAATGAAGGAGGAGATCAGCAAGCTGGCCTTTGTCAGGGGAGCTACCCTGATCAGTCATTTACCGGGAGACAGGTTCAGTGTCGAGGCACTGATCCCGGAAGGTCCACAGGAAGAAGGCAATGAGCCCGCCCTGAGGTTCCTCAGGGTGGATGAAGATTTTATACCCCTGATGGGCATTGAGATATTGCAGGGAAGGAACCTCAGGCGAACCAGCGGCACCCGGAGTGAGTTCATCCTGAATGAATCGGCGGTGCTGGCAATAAATCTGGGGGAACCGGTTGGTGTCCAGGCCACCTCTGTCTTCGGACAATCGGGGGAAATTGTGGGTGTAACCAAGGATTTTCATTATGCTTCATTGCAGCAGATGATCGAGCCCCTTGTCCTGGAAGTTAATTATGATCCGTATTTCAGGGGACTCTGGTATCAGTTCCTGTTGCTGCGGTTATCTCCTGGAGATGTTCCCGGGATGATAGCAACCATTGAAGAGAGAATGAATGAAATAGCAGAGGGATATGCGATGGATTTTACCTTTATTGAGGACAATTTCAACAAGAATTACCGGGCGGAAAAACGGTTAAAAGAACTCCTGCAGGCATTTGCCCTGTTCGCCATATTTATATCCTGCCTGGGCTTATTCGGACTCTCGGCCTTTTCAGCACAATTAAGGACGAAAGAGATGGGAATACGGAAGGCCATGGGGGCCAGTGTATTCAAAATTGCCGCCAGGATGTCAAGGGGATTTCTGATCTATGTTATCTTTGCACTGATCATTGCCCTGCCCCTGGGATATTTCGTCATGGATAAGTGGCTGGAGAATTTTGCATATCATATAGAAATCCGGTGGTGGGAATTCATCCTGGCAGCCATGATGGCATTAATTATTACCATTATCTCAGTGGGTTACCAGGCCATCCGGACGGGTCTGGCAAACCCGGTTGATTCCCTGCGATACGAATAAGGCAGATGCATGGTAAAACTCGATCCGACCCATAGAAAACTACCTGCGAAGAAAGTATTGATCTATCTTCTCCTGGCAATGGCCGTTATCCTGGTCTTGATCGGCTGGAGAAGGATCTCCCTTTTCGTGCATACATTCTTTGAGTTTTACAACTGACTCAATTTTTTTTTAACCCACCTGCATGATTTTTTATCACCCCTGACATTAAGGGTCGATGGGATCCCTGATACTGTTTGGCTAAACTTACGGTGCCGTAACGGCTCCATGTAAATTCATTGTTAAACTTAAAACACCATGAGATGAAAACAAATGCTTGCAGAACAGCACAGTTTTCCCCGCTGTGCGATGAGGAAATACAGACAACCCGGGGAGGCATTGCACCACTGCTTTTAGCCATTGTGGCAGGTGCAACAGTAGCTGCTTCAGCACAAATCTTCAGGGACTGGGAAAATTTCAAAGCGGGACTTGCAGGCAGGCCCCCGGTCAATTGACAGCTATTCTCAAATCATATAACCTTTCAAAAAAAAGAGAAATGGAAAAACCAAATTGTATTTCATTGTCTTTCAGGGATTTATCAACTGAGGAAAGCACGACTGTATGCGGTGGAAGCAGTTTTGCCTATGATGCCGGCAGGGTACTGCGCTTCCTGGGTATTGCGGCCGGGGGCATGCATGGCCCTTCCTTTGCCATTGCAGATTGGGTCTGTACCTCATTTCTTGTAGAATAACATATGATATGGCAGGGTATCCTGCGGGCTACCCTGCCTTAAACACTATTCATCATGAAAAAAAGAAACATATGGCTGCTGGTCATACTGACCATCGTATCTTTCATCATCTTTTCACTGATATTCAGGAACTGGGAGGTTTTTAAAGGATGGTTCATGTAGCCCATAATCCATTCACACGGAATCTTCCGGCCTTTCTGGTTCATATCAGTCCGGGTAGCAGGATCATTTACCGGCTTTGCCTGCTGCTTATTGCAGGTGGGATGACCAGTTTACCGCTGGTCAGGGTACAGGTTTCCGTTACCGGCAACGGCATCATACGTCCCAGGCAGGAGAAAGCAAATATCATGCCTGTCAGCACTGGTATGGTTGAAGAGGTATATGTTTCAGAAGGTGATTATCTCAAAAGGTCAGATCCGATATTGAGGATAAGGTCATTCGATGCTGCCAGGAATCTTCAATTGATGAAGATGGAACTGACAGATACGGATCAATACCTGTCTGACCTCAGGGGACTGTTAAGCGAGCCCGTGATTGTCCCGGCCGGACAGAAATTTAAGTCAGCCTACAGGGAATACTGTCGCCACCTTGATTACCTGACATTAATCTATGAGAAAGCCCAGAAGGAATGGACAAGGCATTCGGGATTGTATAAAGCCGGATTAATCAGTGAGAAAGAATATGATGACCTGATATTCAGCAGGGACAAGGCCGAGCGGGAAAAGGTGAGATTTATGAGCGAATCAAAGCGGTCATGGCAGGAGGACTACAATGTGTATTTTGACCGTAAACGTACCTTGACCATACACTTGCAGCAGACAGAGGAACAGATCCGGAGGTCTGTGATCCTGGCCCCTGTCAGCGGCAGCCTGGAGGAGTTCTCAGGCATCTTCCCGGGATCGGTACTGCGGGCGGGTGAAACCATTGGGGTTATCAGTCCGGATTCCAGGCTGATCGGAGAGATATATATCCCCTCGAAAGATATCGCATACATCAGTTGTGGCCAGCAGGTGAACATCCAGGTAGATGCCTTCCCCTCCCGGGAATGAAAATGTACTGGTGCTGAGAAACGGATATCAAGGGGAACTTATCAAGGGAATGACGTTCCAGGCACGCTGTATGGTTGCTTCCCGGTCACTTTTTCAGTTATTGACCGATAAAGCAGATGACTGGTTTGATCCGGCGATCCGCAGTCAAAGGATATTGGCCAGACCCTGAGCGGTAATGCATGAAAAAGATCAAGAAAATCCGCCAGCATGACCAGGCTGACTGCGGTGCAGCCTGCCTTGTCTCCGTAGCCGCCTGCCACGGACTGTTGCTTCCGCTTTCCAGGGTCAGGGAGATGGCCTCCACTGACAGGTCAGGCACCAATGTCATGGGGATTATTGAAGCGGCTGGAAAAATGGGTTTGATTGCCCGGGGTGTAAAAGGCCCTTTTGAAGCCCTGCCAGGAGCACCAACACCTTCCATAGCACATGTGATCCTGAGAAACAGGATAGGTCATTTCGTGGTGCTTGTAACGTGCGGCAAACGCCATATCAAATACATGGATCCGGCTCATGGCAGCATCGTAAAAACCTCCCATGAAGCATTCCGGCGGATGTGGACCGGTGTCCTGATCATTATTTCACCCTCGGCATCCTTCAGCAAGGAGAAAAAGGATGCCCCTGTCTTAAGCCGTTTCATCAAACTTGCCAGACCATTCAGGAAAATCTTCTGGCAGGCATTTGCCGGGGCTGTTGTTTACAGTCTGCTGGGACTCTCAACCTCTCTTTATGTACAGAAGATCATGGATTTTGTCCTGGCCAACCAGAACATCAACCTGTTGAACCTGATGAGCTGTGCCATGATCATGCTGCTGATTGTCAGAAGTCTCACCTCCTATTTCAAGAACCTCTTCCTGCTGAAAACCGGACACCAGATCGATTGTGGTCTGATGATGGGATACTTCCGGCACCTGCTTACACTTCCACAACGTTTCTTCGACAGCATGAGAACCGGGGAAATACTCTCACGAATGAATGATGCGGTAAAGATCCGTTTTTTTATCAACCATACCATTGTGGACCTTTTGGTAAGCCTCATCACCATCCTTTTGACCTTAACCGCCATGGCCCTCCTATCCTGGCAATTATGTTTGCTGGCCGGACTGGCGATCCCGGTCTATGGGGGGATATACATTGTTTATGACACACTGAACAGGACAATCCTTCGCCGGACCATGGAAAAAGGGGCCGACCTGGAGTCCCAGCTGGTGGATTCCATCAGGACCCAGCGGACAGTCCGTGGATTCAACCTCCAGGATTACGCATATAACAATACAGAGTCCAGGTTTATCGACCTGATCCGGGTGAATTTTAGTGGTGGACTTATCTCCATCCGGGTCAGTGAGGCCGGGGATTTTTTTTCCGGACTGATCACCATTCTGCTTCTTTGGATCGGTTCGCTGAGGGTGCTGCATAATATGCTCAGTCCGGGTGAACTAATGTCATTTTACACCATGCTGGGCTACCTGATGGGGCCTGTCAGAAGCCTCACTGGCATGAACCGTACCATCCGTGATGCTACCATCGCCGCAGACAGGCTTTTCCAGATCCTTGACCTGGAAGGTGAAAAGAACCAAAAAACCGGTATTGGGATCAAAAGGATCACCCACGATATCCATTTCCAGAACGTTACATTCAGGTACGGATCCAGGCCTCTTCTTTTCAAGGGATTGGATTTCTCTATTCCCCGGTCAGCCATGACCGGCATAGTGGGAAAAAGCGGGTGTGGCAAGAGCAGCATAGCAAATCTGCTCATGGGGGTATATCCCCCCCGGAAGGGCAGGATACTGGTCAATAACTGCGATATAAACCATTTTAACAAAAGCCACCTGCGCCGGGTTTTAGCCATGGTCCCGCAGCAGCCTGAACTGCTTACCGGAACCATACTTGATAATATCGCTCCCTCGGAAAAGGAACCGGACATGGACAGGATCATGCAGATCGCTGAACAAACAGGCATGACAGGTTTCCTGAACAGTCTTCCGGGAGGTATTTATACAGCGCTGGGCGAACAGGGATTTACCCTCTCAGGTGGGGAAAGGCAGCGTATTGCCATCGCAAGGGCCCTGTACAGGCGACCGGAGATCCTGATCCTGGATGAATTCACATCAGCCCTTGATGCAGAAGCCGAACAGGCGATGATCAAGCTGATTCTTCCCATGAAGAAGCAGGGAATGACCCTGATCGTAATCACACATAAACTCCAGATTATCAGCAAGGCAGATCACATCATCCTGATCAAGGATGGCATGGTATCCGAATCCGGCCACCATGATGAGCTTTATGGATCAGGTGGACAATACCGGCAATTCTGGGAACAACAAAATAGTGTTTGAATAAATCCAAATCACTATTTTTGGAATTCCGGATTTATCTGGTGGTCTCCCTGGCATCTAAAATTTTAAAACTTAGCCTTTATGAACCAGACCTCACCTTCCCGGTACCCTTCCCTGCCGCAAGCATGGGGCATCTTCGGAATTTTTGTGGCGGTCAGCCTTGGTCTCGGCTTGATGTTCGGCACCCTTCTTCCCGCGATAGGCATCCGCAATCAATCGATCATTAATTTTATCATGTATAATGTGAGCCTGCCCCTGGTTATATGGATCGCATGGAGGCTTAAGCCATCACCCGGTCCCGGGGAAAGGTTTCTGTACTTTAATCGCATCAGATCCAGCCTGTATATTATTTTCCTCTTTCTGGCCCTGTCCCTCAATGTGATCCTGGATCCCCTTACAACTGCCATCCCCATGCCGGAATACATTGAAAAACTTTTTGCCATGCTGACCCGGAGAGATATCTGGACCTTCCTGACTGTTGGGATCACGGGACCCATCCTGGAAGAAGTCCTTTTCAGGGGGATCATCCTGGATGGATTTCTGAACCGGTATAAACCGGGCAAGGCCATATTCTGGTCTGCCTTGTTATTCGGGCTTTTTCATATGAATCCCTGGCAGTTTATACCTGCTTTCCTGATAGGTTTTTTACTGGGATATATATATATGAAAACAAGATCTCTTATCCCGGTGATAACCATTCATATTATCAACAATTCATTCAGTTATCTGATGGTCTATATTTTCGGGGAAGATGTGCAGAGTTACCGGGATATTTTTCCGGAATCCGGATCATACCTTATGTTACTAGGGGTAGCTTTACTGATCTTCATTGTATGCCTGGGCCGGCTGATCAAGACCATCAGGAAGGAAGCCCATTTTGTACCAGCATTCCAGCTTAAACAATAAATATGGATCTTCGCCTGAAAGACAAACTATTCATTGTGACCGGCGCCAGCAGCGGGTTTGGCAAGGCCATAGCCTCCATGCTCAGCAAGGAAGAGGCCCGTGTCATTGCAGTGGCCCGTGGCACGGATAAACTCAAAATGCTGCAGGATGAACATCCGGCCATCGAGATCCTGTCATTGGATATAACCCGGCCCGATTCCCTGAACAGCCTGGTTGAATCAGTCGGGGAGCGGGATCTGGCCGGTATCGTTGTCAATGCAGGTGGTCCACCTGCCAAAGCATTCCTTGAAACCGACATGGATGACTGGGACCAGGCTTACAGGCAGGTCCTCCGGTGGAAAGTGGACCTGACCCATGCATTCCTGCCATTCTTTGAGAAGAACAATTACGGCAGGGATCTTTTCATTGAAAGTTATTCAGTGAAACAGCCGGTCCCCAACCTGGTCCTCAGTAATTCCCTGAGACTGGCGGTAACAGGCTTTGTAAAGACCTTTTCTGACGAGATAGCATACCGAGGCATTACCGCCAATGTCATGGCACCCGGCTTACATATGACCCCTGCACTGGAAAGGGTGATCCGGAAAAACAGCGAAGCAGGCGGTATTTCGCCTGAGGAAGCCAAAGATGAGATGCTCAGCCGGGTCCCTGTCAGAACCACAGGCAGTGTTGAAGATTTTGCCTCCCTGGCCGTCTGGTTGCTTTCCCCGTGGTCATCCTATATCACCGGTCAGACCATCAGTGTGGACGGAGGAGCGGTCAGGGGTGCCATGGGATAAGCCACGATCTGCCTGCCATTTCCGCTACAGCACATCAATAAATACTGAAACAGCCAGTAACAGGTCGGTCAGCAGTACGGTCATTACATTGGAACCTAGCGCAGGTATCATTTTGCCTAGATCATCTCCATGCCTGATCGCCGTCATGGCCGCTTTTACCCCGAGTGGCAAAGGCAGCAGGGCAATGTAGATCCAGAAAGATGAGATCCCGATGATGGGAACCAGTACGATGATCCCAAAGGTGGCGAACATACCGGCAGTGTAAATATAAGAAGCGCCTTTCAGACCAAAACGGATGACAAGATGTCTCCTGCCGCCTTCCTTATCTGCCTCATGGTCAGGGAACTGGTTGATTAAAAGGAGCAGGGAAGTAAGGATACCCGGGGGGATGGATATCCAGATGACCTCTCGCGGAAAAAGGCCATCGACTGGCATACCCGGCATGCCAGTCATGGCAACGTAGGTGCCGAGAACTACCAGCGTTCCCAGTGCAAGGCCGGCAAATAATTCTCCAAGCACATACTTGGCGAAAAAATTGGTATAAAACAAAACAGAAAAGGCACCTATGATCGAGAAAACAAATACCATCCAGTGAGCAATGAAGGCAAAGTAAATGCCAATGGCACCGGCAACCAGGAGGGTTATAATCCCAACTGTTTTGACATTTTCCGGCCGGGTATTGCCGGCTTGCATCATGCCGCTGCCCCCGCTGAAGGGCGTACGGTTTGTATTGAAATCTATCCTTGTCTTGAAATCAGAATATTCGTTGAAGAGATTCACCGATACATGTGAAAGCACCACTCCGATGACAAGCATTACCGCATGAAGCCAGTTAAAGGCCGCCCCGGGGTCCTGCGGATACTTTACAGAGAAGGCAAGACCAATGACAACGAGAAATACAGCAAGGATAAGGAAAGGAGCACGGATCTGTGCCATCCAGATTTTAAAGGAATTATGGCTCATAGGAATAAAAGGGATTTAGGTTGTTCATCGCTGTAAACATAAAAAAATATGTCTAGACTGCGAAATGGGATGGAAAAATTATCAGGCATCCAGGGGAAGCAACTTGAATCCTGGCTTGTTAAAATATTGCATGGCCTCAATCCATCGTGCCGTGTAACCAATGATATAACCGCCTCCGCCGGAACCGCACAGCTTCAGTGAAAAGAGTCCGGTTTGCAGGCCGTGCTGCCATATCCGGTGAAAGGCCTGGGGGATCATCCTTCGGAAACTGGTATATTGCATTTCGGACAGTCTTTGCATGTTCACAGACAACCTGGAGTCAGTCTCCAGCAGCGAATCGATGTTCCTTTCAATGAGCGGGATCATGCTGTCATTGATCATATTCAGGAAGCCTGGTTCCTGGATGCGTGACTTGAAATATTCTATCATGGGACCGGTCATGCCGGATCGTCCGGAATCCAGGAGAAAGAATCCTGAACCGGGTGGGGAAGCTGGCACATTCACGGGATAGGTAACATCCCCGTCAAACAGGACAGGTTTATTCAGATAACAACAAAGCGGATCTATGCCTGAACTGGTCCCATGATAATATGATTCAATCTGTCCCAGGATCCGTCTCAGTTTGGAAAAATCCTGTGATTCAAACCGACGGATCCTTTCAGATCCAAACTCATCATAGATAGCAGCAACAAGGGCTCCTGAACTACCGGCACCGTATGCTTCGGGAATGGAAGAATGAAAGTAGAGCCCTCCAATTACCTGTTCCATAAAACGGCCAATATCGAAATCACCCAGCATATACCCGGCTGCCTGCAATTTTTCCAGGTATTGCAGGAGTCCCAAAAGGTCATCATTTGATCTCTGGGCATCGGTCTGCCCGGGCTGGCTGCCAGATCCCACAGGTTCTCTATCTTCCGAGGGCATTTCCAGCCTGCCCGAGAATTTCCTGAATGGCAGTACGAGTGCCTTTGATCCTATGATAATGGTATACTCCCCGAATAGTAATATTTTACCAGGGAATTCCTTTGACATTTCAAACAATCAGGATGACAGGTTCTGCCTGCCCTGACCCGGACCTTCCCGGGACAGGCGGGGCACTGTCACCATTAGTAATTTTCTTCTCTCAAATGACAGCAATCTGCTTATAGCCCTCCTGCTTTGCTACTTTTACGAAGAACTCAAAGCGGTTTCTGGCCTGGGATTCCCCTGCAAATGCTTTTAACAGGTTTTGTTCGGTTTTGGTTCCTTTCAATGATTCAGACATAGTTTTTTGATGGATTTGGCAGTTATAATTCAATAAAATCTTCTTTCTCTGTTCCACAAACAGGACAAAACCAGTTGTCAGGCAGGTCATCAAAAAGGGTTCCCGGATCAATGCCACTGGAAGGGTCCCCTGCTGCTTCATCATAAACATAACCGCAGGCAGTACATTTGAATTTCTTGAATTTTGATGCTGCTTTTTTCTTCTCGAGCAATGATTTATCAACATAAGTGGGCGCATTCTTCGGTGCGAGGCCTTTTTTAACCTCCCTGTAATGCAGATAGGTTAAAGGCTCCATGGTGTCATCCACGACATCAGATTGGACCAGTTCACCTATGAACAGCCAGTGGGTTCCTACATCGTGGGTCTGGACCACCTTGCATTCAAGGAATGCAATGGTTTCATCCAGCAGAATGGGT
Source organism: Bacteroides sp. SM23_62 (assembly GCA_001303955.1). Classification (GTDB taxonomy): domain Bacteria; phylum Bacteroidota; class Bacteroidia; order Bacteroidales; family SM23-62; genus SM23-62. The sequence goes on from LJUP01000235.1 coordinate 15,688, forward strand.
ACACCGGTTTCCCCGTATTGTATTTGCATTCCATCCAGTTTGTCAATATCCCGGCCGTTTTTGTAGCCAAACCGGCCAAAAATCTCTGCAGGCGTATCCTGGTGTAACACGGAGACCGAAAATGTGCCTGATTTTTTGATGAAGGCAGCAGTATAATTGTCCTTATTACAAC
>LJUP01000236.1 GCA_001303955.1 Bacteroides sp. SM23_62
AGCCCGGAAGGCATTATCCATTGACAATACACTGGGGGAGGCGCATGCCGAGCTGGCATGGACCCGGATTTACCAGGATTTCAACTGGAAAGAGGGTGAAAGGGGACTCAAGCTTGCTCTTGAATTAAATCCAAATTACGCAATTGCTCATCGCAATTATTCCTGGCTGCTGACATTTATCGGACGACACGAAGAATCCATCGCAGAGGCAAAACGTGCCATGGAACTGGACCCATTATCCAATCCCTTCTGGAGCTGGCTTGCCCGTGCTTACTCATATGCCCGGGATTATGACCGGGCCATTGCGGAATTTCAAAAACTCCTCAGGAACTATCCTGATTCTGATTTTGAACGTAGCTGGCTTTCGCTGGCCTACCTCAGTAAGGGAATGAACCAGGAAGCCCTGAGTGAAATCTCCAAGGTGAAAGATATTGATTGGGTGGATGGATACATCTACGGAGTAACTGGAGAAAAAGAGAAGGCGCAAGAGGTCCTGGAATACTATCTTGAACGCTCAAAATCAGAATTCGTAAAACCTACTGATTTCACAGTAATTTACACGGGCCTCGGGGAGTATGACAAAGCCCTTGAATATCTTGAACAAGCCTATGAAACCCGTGAAGGCTGGCTGGTTCTTATGCAGGTTGAACCTTTGTATGACAGCCTTCGAAAAGAGCCCCGTTTCCAGGAGATATTGGACAAAATGAATTTTCCTGAGATTGAGTAAGTAAAATCTTAACGGTCTTGGTGTGCGATTCCGCTTTGCCTGTGGTTAAGTGTAAGGGCACATAATTTGTAAACAATTATGACAACTGGATGAAATACGCTACCGATTGTAAAAACCAAAGGAGGATGACATGAAAAAACTAAATTACTCCCATGTTATTACTATCTTATTACTACTTGTTTCTTTTTCAGTTGTGTGTGGGTTGCCTAAAGAAAAAGGAGCTGCCGGTGAATTTACAGACTCAATTCCCTCGTTCAGAGTGGATCCATTTTGGCCCAAACCTTTACCCAACGACTGGCTGATTGGCCAGGTGGCAGGTGTAGCAGTAGATTCAAGAAATCATATCTGGATTGTCCATCGACCAAAAAGCCTTGGAGCAGATGAATATGCGCCGACCGAACAACCAGCATCTGGTCTGCCATATATCCCTGCCCCACCAGTAATAGAGTTTGATGTGGAAGGAAATGTTGTCCAAGCCTGGGGAGGTCCAGGCAAGGACTTCGATTGGCCAGTTAATCCGCATGGTATTTTCGTCGACCATGAAGACAATGTATGGATTGGTGGAAGTGGACCTAATGACCATCAGGTTTTAAAATTCCGTCCGGACGGGACATTTCTCTTTCAAATCGGGAATGCCGGAAAGACCGGTGGAAGTAACGACAAGAGTCTACTGGGACGTCCGGCTGAGTTTGATGTAGATCCTGTTAAAAATGAAGTCTATATTGCCGATGGCTATCTTAACCGTCGCATCATCATTTTCGATGCCAATACTGGTAAGTATTTGCGGCATTGGGGAGCCTATGGGAAGAGTCCGGACGATTCTCCCCAGGATCCATACGCCCCAAACATGTCTCCTCCCCATCAGTTCGCAAATCCAGTGCATGCCGTTCGGATCTCCAATGATGGTCTAGTCTATGTGTGCGACAGGCGTAACGACCGAATCCAGGTCTTTCAAAAAGATGGCAAGTTTGTGCAGGAAGGATTTATTGCCAGGGAAACGCTGGGAAATGGGTCAGCATGGGACATTGATTTTTCTCATGATCCCAGGCAGACATATATCTATGTTACCGATGGTACAAACCAATGTGTATGGTTACTACGTCGCTATAATCTTAAGGTGGCTGGACATTTCGGCAGGATTGGACGTTACGCCGGTCAGTTCATCTGGGTACATAGCCTTGCAGTGGATTCCATCGGCAATATATATACGACTGAGGTTTACAAGGGAAAACGTGTACAGAAGTTCATCTATCAGGCAACCCTTTCAAAGGAATGATTATTATTAATAGAACCTCAACATTTCGTCCTGAAATAAGCCCATATTACGACAATCGTATTATTGGAAAATTCAGATTTCTCGAAGGCCTCCAGCATTTTTCCGACCATCGCATCGGAAAACGTGATGATTTGCTCCATTGGCGAGATACCTGTCGAACTTTTGTTTCACTGCCGATGAGTTGGCCAAGAATACTCTTTGAGCCAGCTTGCAGCTTCCCGGGCTATTCATTATTTTCCAATGCAATAGAGGTGTTTATATCCCCGCAGATATATTTTTCCATTGCTTATGGCCGGTGATGCATTCATTCTTTCTCCGATGGGATTTCTTGCAATGGCTGCGAAAGTCGGACCTGGTTTTATCACCGTTATCAAACCTTCGTCGTTTGGCATGTAAACCAGGCCGTTTGCCAGAACAGCAGAAGAATATTGTTTACCCATATCTTCCACCCAGAGAATCTTGCCGGTAGCAATTTCAATGCAGTGGACTTTACCGCTGGTCATGGTTGTAAAAAGGTAATCGTCGGTACAAACCGGAGATGGCACATAATAAGCGCCTTCTCTGGTTCGCCAGACCACGTGGCTTTCAGTAACATCGCCGGTGCCATCAGGTTTGATCGCTAACAAATAACGCTGGGGCCACGCACTGCTTATGAGGACCAAGCCAGTCTTTTCATTATAAACAGGACTGGCACAGAAATCCAAGGAAGGGCCCTTTACAAACCAATATTTTGAACCATCGTCAGGATTATAGGAAGCAACTTCCTGGTTGCCCAAAAAAATCATCTGCATTTTACCAGCCATTTCCCTGAAAATAGGCGTACTAAAACTGTGGGTAGGATTTTCGTGTGAAACTTTCCAAATGATCTTTCCATCGGTCCTGCTTAATGCTGCCACAAAAGGATTTCCCTGACTACTGCCATTAATCATTACTTTGTCTTCAAACAATGCCGGTGAACAACTGTAACCATGCGGACTCGAAAACTTACCGGGCCGTTGCAGCCAGATCTGTTTTCCTGTAAAATCGTAAGCTGCCACCACCACATCTTCCCCGTCCAGAAATGATAAATAAACCAAGGTGCCGTCTGTGGCAGGTGTGCCCGAGGCGTAACTATTGTGATTGTGTTTTTTTTCAAATGCAGATTTGAGCACGGTTTTCTGCCATAACAAATGGCCGCTTTTACAATCATAACAAAGCAGAATTTTCTCCTGGTTTTCAGGCAGGGCTGTTGTAACGAAAAGCTTATCCTCCCATATAATTGGTGAAGAATGGCCAATGCCTGGCACAGGACTTTTCCACACTACGTTTGTCACTGAATCCCACCTGGTAGGCAGGTTGGTTTCGATACTGGTACCGTCTCCATTGGGACCACGCCAGTTTGGCCAGTTTTCTGCCTGAGTTACTGAAATGGAGTCTACGATCGGCAAGGCGAAAATAAAAAGTAAATATTTGAAGTCGGCCATACGTTTGCGTTATTGTATTAAAATGAAAAATAATTTTGCTCTAAAAATAATAATCTTTCCTTCTCTTCTTTGAAGCGTCATGAAAAAATCACATTAATCAGAGTGCCCTATCCGAATCAACTGTGTAACTTGCTCCGGAGCAAACTGGTCATATTATAACATTAAGTGTTATATTGCAGACTTCCTTCAGGATGAAGGATCTAGTAATGAAAATTCATTAACATCAACAACCATAAAATCATTGAAGTTGATTACAATGAAGTGAAAAAGGGTGGGAAGGGTAAGCAGGAAGACGCTGAATACTGTGAAGAAATGAGCGTTACGGGCACTACGCCCTCAATTGCATACCCCATTCTGGAACAAAAGCTGCTGAGCACTCAGGACATATTGAAGGTGGACGCTGTCTCAGGTGCCAGCTATTCTCTCTACCGGTTCAGGTATGCAGTAACTATTGCATTGATGAAGGCAAATCTAAATTATCCCTAATTCCGGGGAATTGGGATTATGCTTTTCGGCTTCAACGCTCTTCGAATGGCCGGTAATTTGCCTTCAATGGATTCAGCAACCACAGTATTCCTATAGCGGGTTTTTCAGTCCATCCGGACATTTATTTAATCAGTTTGAGAAAAAGCTGTAAAGTGTACCTGTTTGGGTGCAACTTAAAATGGAATTCCTGTTACAAGATAGACCCCTGTTAGGATAATTTCTATATTTTTAATTTTCTCTTACTTAATCCTTTACCGGACACTTCTATGTTGTAAAATGTCAAAAATGAATTTCTCCTGATATGAAAACAAAATCAAATGACTGCCGCATTGCTGAGTTTACTAAAAAGTATACTTATTTGAGAGGATTGTATGCTTCCATACTTTTTATGATCCTTTCAATTCTACCAGGGGAATTATATGGACAGGGACCCGGAAAGGCATACTATTACTATTCTGAAGTAGAATTACCTTGGGCTTCCTGTAATATATATTTTGATGGGGGAAGCCAGATGAAAATTCCGTTTCTTCCAGTGATATGCTATAAAATGGCGCCAATGGGAACTGACAAGTATTCCAGAGATATTAATGTTTCAGCTCCGGTCGTTTTTATAGGTAATGGCATATCCGGGGAAGATTATGATTGCTATAAGGATCAGGATGTTAAAGATAAATTTGTATTGTTTTTTTACGACTTTCCTGATACTGTTCATGCTGATCTTGAAGCAGGGACCTCATTGGTAGAAAGGATTGATGATGCTTTTCAAAAACATGTTGCAGGTATAGTGCTAATCTCGTGGGAAGATCCTAATCCTTTTTTGGTTTATGATAAGCTGGATTTTGACAGTATACCTGAGATACCGGTTATCACCATAAACATGCAAGCAGCTGAAAAAATACTGATGAGTTCCAGGATAAAACCTGATGAGATGTTTGAAAAATGGAAGAAGGGTGAATTCACATCACGGGCATTAATAAGTAAGATGTCTCTTAAAATGGAGGGGGATTTTGACCGGATCGAAACAAATGATTTTGAATTTTGTTTTCGCGGAGACTATATCTCAAGGGATGAAATGGAAGAGATCATTAAAGTTAACCAGGAATCAGTTGATTTTATTCTTGAATTATTCAAAGAGGCCGGGCTTGAATGGAAGAAGATCTTTTCCTGTTATTTCAGGGATTATGATGTCAAGCTCTTCTATACACATCACTGGGGGAGAGGATTATCCTCGGCCAGACTTGGAAATTTCTATGTGCATGATAGAGAAATACCTGATTATGGATTGGCCGTACATGAAAATACCCATACGCTGATATATCAAAACTGGGGTGGATCTGAATCATTTTTCGATGAGGGGATTGCCAAGTATGCAGAAGCAATGGCTGAAAATAAGGATCAAAACCATAAAAAAGTGATACAATTCCTGGAAGAGGGAGAATTGGTACATCTGGATGAAATGCTGGATTTCAATATCGGGTCAGGTGATAAACCGACCCGAATAGGCTATCCAGCCTCAGGATCATTCATCCAATTCCTGTTAGAATCCTATGGACTAAGCAAACTTCGTAATATGTATGGCGGAAATCCGGATGAAAAACAGAAAAATATACATTATTTTCTTGAAGATATCTTTAATAAGACTCCTGTACAATTAGAGGAAGAATGGCTGAAGTGGTTGCAGAAGAAGTTTGGATTCGATAAACAATTGATTACAGAACATTTTAGAAAATAACAAAGTTTTAAATTGAAAAGGTTTAGTGACTTCGCATATTCAAGATCCAGTCTCCTTCTTTGCATTTTCCTGACCATCCTTATGGTATTGTATGCATCGATCGTAATGGGATCTCAAAGCGAATGTGTCACGGGTGAACTGACCGAAGGCATTTCCCTCCTGGGATTGCGTTTTGGATATAGTTATGAATCCGCTTTGCAGCTTTTTAATCTACTGAGTTCAGAAGCCTTAACTTGTTATGCTAAATTGCTCAGGGTGTGGGATAATATATTCCCATTTCTATATGGAAGCATGTACATTGCATGGTTATCAATTCTTTATAAGAATGTCCGGTTCAGGAATGTTAGCTATAAATTGATCAATCTTTTCCCCCTGCTCCCATTGCTGGCTGATCTGTTTGAGAATTATTTTGAAAATGCATTGGTATCACAGTTCATCCTGTTCCATTCCTTATCTCCGGGGGATGTCCAGATCGCATCTGTTCTCACACGGATTAAATGGTCTTTATCATTAATCAATTACCTCGTAATTATAGCCGGAATAGCATTACTGATATTAAACAAACGAGGCAAGAAAAGGATGAAAAATACAAACTGAGAATCGATGTTTAAACATGCCATTGTACGCACTCCATGCCCGGAAATGATCCATGGGATCACCTCTTCAAAGCTGGGGAAACCAGACTATGCCCTGGCCCTGAACCAGCATAAGGAATACGTTGAGGCCCTTCGGTCGCTTGGACTGGAAATAACCGTCCTGGAACCAGATAGCAGTTTCCCTGATTCCACTTTCGTGGAAGATGTTGCCTTGTGCACTTTCGGATTGTCAGTGGTCACGAATCCCGGTGCAGCTTCACGCAAAGGGGAACAGATTGACATGGAGATGGTACTTGGTTCGTTTTACGACTCTATTGAACACATTGAGGCTCCTGGAACGCTTGAGGCTGGTGATGTGATGATGGCCGGACGTCATTTTTATATCGGTATTTCAGACCGCACCAATCATCAGGGTGCAGACCAGATGATCCACATACTGGAAAGATACCGGATGACGGGAGAAAAAATCGAAATAAATCAGCTGTTGCATTTGAAATCCGGCATGTCATACCTGGAGGATAATAATCTCCTGGTCCAAAACGGATCTTTAAATCATCCGGCATTTTATAAATTCCGGAAAATCAAAACAGGTGCTGATGAGGATTATGCTGCAAATTCACTCTGGGTGAATGGCACTGTCCTGGTCCCGGCCGGATTTCCGATAACCAGGAACAATATTGAACAGGCCGGTTACCCAACCATAACTTTAGATGTTTCAGAATTTGAAAAACTGGATGGGGGACTTAGCTGTCTTTCCCTCAGATTTTAATCACTCAACCTTTGACAACATGGAACTTCTCAATAAAATCCGGATTAATGTCCACTCCTAATCCGGGCCCTGTGGGGACTTTTACCACACCATTTACGCTCTGAAGTGGTGAGGTTTTGCATTCAAAATCAATATTGGTTTTGAATCCTTTGAACTCATGATGGGGCATCGCATTGGGGAGTGATGATGCAAAATGCATCATATAAAGAAATCCCAGATCTCCACCCGACATATGTGGTGTACAGGATTTTCCAAATGCCTTGGCCATTAATGCAACTTTCATCGCCCTGACCATACCACCAAAATAGAAGACATCGGGCTGGACAATCTCAAGTCCGTCGTTGGCGATCAACCAGCGAAATCCGTGAAGGCTGAATTCCTGTTCGCCACCGGCCACCGGAATTGACAGGGAATCGGCAACCTGCCTGGTCTCCTCATACCAGTGGAATGGAACCGGCTCTTCAAAAAACTGGTAATTGTAATCTTCCAGTAATTTTCCTGCGCGGATCGCTTCCTCAACAGAATAGAAACCGTTTGAATCGGCATACAATACCATATCATCGCCAAATGTTCTCCGCACCAAGGGGATCATAGCCTCTGTCCTTCCCGGAGGACCAACAGCATGCATATCCTCAGTGTGGAACATGAGTCCGCCAATCTTTATTTTAACCGCCCTGGCATTATTCTCCTTCACATCACGGGTTATCAGTTCTATAGACTCTTCGACCGGTAAATGGCGGTACTCGGTGGCCTGGTATACTTCGATTTCCGGATGATGTATTTCCCCGATCAGCTGGCCGATGGATTTTCCTGCGATATGTCCCATCATATCTAGAATGGCAAGTTCGAGGGTGGCAAGAGGGACTCCTATCGCCAACCCTGATAACCTGAAATTAAGTTTATAGATATATACTTTTTCCAGTATCAGGTCGAGGTCACGTGCATCTTTATTAATGAAAAAAGGCTGTACCAGATTGGTAAAAACCGGGTACAGGGTCCGCAACTGGGAACCGTGGCCGACAGAAATACCTACCGCCCCATCCTTTGAGCGTACCCGGCAAAGAAAATTATTTTCATAACGGAGTAATTCTATTGTCTCAATGATGACCGGTGAACCGAACAATTCTTTCCTGAATACCGGTTGTTGAAGGATCTGATCCAGCTTATCGTAATTTTCCTGTAGTAAAGTGGGACCATTGACTGAATCGCTCCGGCTGCAGGATGAAAGTGGGAAGGTGGCAGCAAGCCCACCGGAAACGGCAGTTGAAAGAAAAAGGCGTCGGTTGGTTTTCATAGCAGGTGTTTTTATTTCTGCTTAATTTACAAAAATAAGACGATTCCATGTTCAGGCGAAAATACCCAATTAACTGCCTTTCATACAATTGATTATGCCTTGTACTCAGATAAGTTCGTCATCCCGCAGAATTGGAGAATTATGCTCGAAAAGATATCTCAGGGCCGTGATTTAATGGCCCCTGGGTGTTTTTCTTACCGCTCCCTTTAGATCTGCCTCTGCTATAACCACTTCTGTCTTTGCTATAAAAAGTTTTATCCTTCCCGTGGAGGTATTTTCCTTTCTTACCGGAGCCTTTTCTCTTCCTGAGCATTTAACAGGAAAAATCCAACAACACGCAACCCTCAGCCCTTCTTTATCGTCAATAAATTGAACCTGTTAATTTCTGATCATGAAAACAAAGTTGATCCTCCCTATAATAATCCTCATAGCCGCAGGGCTCACTTTCTCCTGTGAGAAATCCGGACCGGTGCAAAAGGATCCTGCCAAAATAACACTGAATTATAAATCTGAGGAGATCATTGAAGCAGACCAGCAATTTGCCTTCGAGCTGCTGGGTAAGGTCAACGAGCTCACTGAGGAGGATAATTTCATGATATCCCCCTTAAGTGTATCCTATGCCCTGGGGATGACCATGAACGGAGCCGCCGGGACCACGCTGGATGCTTTTTATGAGGT
>LJUP01000237.1 GCA_001303955.1 Bacteroides sp. SM23_62
TCCACTGAATCCGTCGACGATACCTTCCCCCTTTATCAATCCCTCGATCCAGACCTTGTCTCCCGACATAAATGTGGGATAGGCAAAAAACAAAAAGGCCCTTGCTGTTAGCGCCGGATTAAGAATATTCATACCTACTCCCCCAAAAACCTCCTTGCCGATGATCACGGCAAATACCGTTGCTACAGCCACCATCCAGAGGGGGGTGTCGACCGGGATAACAAGCGGAACCAGGATGCCCGAAACAAGGTAGCCTTCACTTACTTCATGTCTCCTGATCTGGGCGAACATAAACTCTATACCCAGTCCGACTACATATGATACAACAATAATCGGGAACACTTTCAGGAACCCAAACCAGAAATTCCCCGGGACAGTGCGTTCCAGTCCGAAGGCCAGGGCATTCTGATATCCGGCATTCCACATCCCCATCAGGACGGCGGGCACCAATGCCAGCACCACCACGATCATGGTACGTTTCATGTCCATTGCATCCCGGATATGTGACCCTTTCTGGGTTACATGATTGGGGACGAACAGGAATGTCTCAAAGGCCTCGAAGGTGGACTGCAGTGCCGCAAACTTTCCACCCTTTTCAAAATTCGGCTTGATCTTATCTACAAACCTTCTCAGTGAATTCATATGCTTTGGGATGATTTTTTTGGTGATGATTTACTCTAGTTCTTTGATCATCAGGTCAATTCCCTGCCGGATTATGGATTGGATCTCAATTTTCGAGGGACAGACAAATTCGCACAGGGCGAAATCTTCTTCGGCGACCTCGTAGATTCCCAATTGTTCCATTTTTTCAATATCATCCACAAGGATGGCTTTCAACAGGTGCATGGGGTATATATTCATAGGCAGGACCTTTTCATACTCGCCGGTTTGTACAAATGGCCGTGCCCCGCCTTTCAGATTGGTATCAACCTTGTATTCCCTGCCGGGCATCAGCCAGGAAGGGAAACTCCTGGAAACACTCAGTTTCTTAAATCCAGGGGCCATCCAGCCAAACATCTCATAATAATTGCCTTCAGGCAGAACGGTTAACTGGCTGTCATAAAAACCAATGTATCCAATTTTGCTAATCCTGCTGCCGGTAAGTGCATTTCCGCTGATGTATCTTAATTCCCCGGGATTAACGTTATCCATTACGTAAGGTTCAATACTGGCCCCACCCAAAACCCTGAAATACCTCGGCTTTTTTACCTCAGAACCGGTTACGGCAATTACCCTGGTAGCGTCATAGATCCCCTTCTCGAACAAACGGCCGATCATGATCACCTCCTGGGGTTGTATATACCATACAACCTCATCCTTGTTGACCGGATCAATATGATGGATCTGAACGCCTGGATTCCCCGCCGGATGCGGTCCCTTAAAGTAATGCAGGCTTACGCCGCTTGCCCGGGTAAATACGTCAGCAGCAGGATTGTCGGCCTGCAGTGAAAGGTGGACCTCACCCCTTGTCAGCTTATTCAAGGCATTGATCCCGGTTTGGAAGGCGCTGTTGTTCCCTTTCACTACGAAATCCATATCAGGTGCCAGCGGAGCGGTATCAAAACCTGAAATAAAAATGGCTTTTGGCTCTGTTTGGGAACGTGCTATCACCGCATAGGGCCTCTGCCGGATGCAGGGCCATAGCCCGGCATCCTGAATTTTCATAACAATTTGCTCCCGGTCAAGTTTTACCGGATCGGCGGCCCCGAATTCTTCATATTCATTCTTTCCGTCAGCATCCACAACGATTTCCAGAATTTTCCTTCTCTCTCCGCGGTTAACGGCTTTTACCTCACCACTTACCGGTGAGGCAAATTTTACCTCGGGCCTGAGCTTATCAAAAAAAAGGATGGATCCCGCTTTTACCTTGTCTCCCGGCCTGGCAGCCAGTTTTGGCACAATCCCTGGAAAATCGGTTGGTTTAACAGCGTATGTCGAGGCAGGCTGGACGTTGGAAATAATTTTTTCGGCGGCTCCTTTCAACTTTATATCAAGACCTTTCTTGATCTTAATTACCTTGGACATGGAAATTTTTTTGGTTTGCAAAAAGCGTTTGACAAAAATAGGTATTTTTAATGTTCCTGCAAGTCGGATTAGTTGCCATTCAGACAATATAACTTTATATGTCATGTTTTTAATAGACATATGTCAACACAACATTCTACATACCGTTTAAAAAGATCCTTATTGGCCGGTGTATTATTAGCTTTTATGGGAGTTTCAGGACTTTTTTGCCAGGAAGTATTCTATACCGACTGTACCTTTCGTCCCACGATCAGATCCGTTCAACTCCACAGGGCCGGTTGGGATATGACCTATCCCATCATTGAACTGAACAGTGCAGATCAGCTTGAACTCCGTTTTGATGATCTGAGCGATGAGGTTAAAAACTATTCATATACAATAGAACACTGTGATGCGGATTGGATGCCCTCAAATCTTACTGTGGACGAATATATTGATGGATTCAATCACCAACCTGTCCAGGATTATTCCCTGTCATTCAATACCCATGTAAATTATGTCAATTATAAGGTAGTTTTGCCAAATAATGACATGGGGATCAAGCTTTCCGGGAATTATATCCTGAAGATCTTCGAAGATTTTGATGAAACCAACCTTGTGCTTACGCAGCGTTTTTCGGTATCGGAATCCTTGACAAGCATCCAGGGAGTGGCAGGAAGGCCGGTTGCAGATCCATACCATGACGATGGCCACCAGGTAAGTTTCAAGGTATTCCTGGGATCGGTCAGCATCAATGATCCGTATTCCGAGATCAAGGTTGCCATACAGCAAAACAACCGCTGGAACATGTCCATCAGGAACCTGAAACCGCTTTTTATCAGGGATGGCATACTGGACTATGACCACCAGTCAGGGAACATTTTCAAAGGGGGAAATGAATACCGCTATATCGATATCAAAAGCATGCGGTACCAGGCTGAGATGGTCAGGGACATCGCATATGAGCCACCCCATTACCATGTGTACCTTGTCCCCGACCAGCCCAGGTACAGGGGTAATTATTTTTACCGGGAGGACCTGAACGGAAGGTATTATGTGGAAGTCCAGGAAGGGGTGAAAAGACACACTGAATCGGATTATGTCCATGTCCATTTCACCCTGCCCATTGAGGCTCCCATCATCGACGGGAAACTCTATGTCTGTGGTGCCCTCTCCAACTGGCAGTGCAATGAAACCAACCAGATGAGTTACAATTTTGATACAAAATCATACGAACTTGATCTGTTGCTGAAGCAGGGATATTACAATTATGAATATGTATATATCAAGGAGGGCTCAAGGTTCCCTGACGCAACTTTTATTGAAGGAAGTTACTACGAGGCGGAAAATGACTATGTAGTCTACGTTTACCTCAGCACAAATACCTCCCGCTATGACAGACTGATCGGTTACCAGATCCTGAATTCGATCAGGAAGAACCTCTGATTTAAAGACCAATATCCTCCCCGATCTCTTTCATGGCGTTCAGACTGATCTCTGCGAATTCGGGAAGCGGGATACCGATCTTTTCACATTCCATGATGATGTCCCTGTTCACGGAAGCGGCAAAAGCTTTCTCCTTCATCCTCTTCACGATGGATTTTGGCTTTACCGGTGCGATCTTTTTGTCTGGATAGATAAGTGCGGTGGCATAAATGAGCCCGGTTACCGTTTCGCCTGCAGCCAGTGCATGCTGGAATTCGGTTTCCCTTGGTTTGCCTGTAGCCATCTCATTATGCATGCTGATGGCATCAAGTAAATCTTCATCCAGGTCATAATCTGCCAACAGCTCCCTGGCCTTCAGGGAATGTGTTTTAGGGTCCGCATTCGTGACCTCCACATCAATATCATGGAGCAATCCGGCCAGTGCCCATTTTTCCTCATCCCTGCCCAGCCTTTTTGCCAGTGCCCGCAGAACGGCTTCGGAGGAGAGGCAGTGATAGATCATTTTCTCGTTTTTAATGTGTTGCCGGAGCAGGTCCAGTGCTTCATCACGTGTCATAATCGGTATAGCTTGTTAATTTTGTACCAAAATATTGAAAAATCACCGATAGAGAAAATGATTGACAAGAAGATTTGGATCGAGGAGCTGGTGGAAATCCTGCCAGATGCAGTCACTTACCTGGCTGAGAAGGGCATTAAATGCATTGCCTGCGGGGAACCTATCTGGGGCACGCTTGAGGAAGCCGCCAGGGAAAAAGGATTTGGGGAGGAAGAGATCCAGGAGTTTGTCAGGGATTTGAATGAAATGCTCTTAGATCCTCATGAATGAAGGCGGTACTGTAAGCGTCCCCCAGAGCCATAACAATCGAATAACCTGGGATTTTGATGAAAAAAATATCTCGGAATGAATTTTTAATAACACAATATTTGTTTTAATGTCAGAAGAAAACATAGATATTGATAAGGTGAATAAAAGGCATGCAGTTCATGGTCATGATTTATTACGATTAACTTCAGGCCTTGGATTGGATTTGAACCCAATTAAGGAGGATTGGCTTGACAGGCTTACAACCTTTAATCTGAATGCCCGATACGATAGCTACAAACAAGATTTTTATAAGCTTTGCATTTAGGAATTTGCATACGAATGGAAATCGAAAATTGAAGAATTACGAGAATGCTTACTCAATCAGCTGTAAAAACTGCTAAAGAATACCTTATGAGTCTTCCTACGGAATTAGATGTCAGGAGGGCAAACGACCAAATGAAGGTTGGAAGTGAGAGGTACCCCTTGTAGCCTTACCCGTAATTGAAGACTTACCCTATTTCGAACAGCGAACTTTTGGACAATTCATTTAGCTTACCTTGCAAGCTTCCCATAACCGGGCCAGTCAAAATTGGAGTTCTCTATCTTAAGTTCTTTGTTTAAAACCATCTTTGAAACCACCTTTCATTGTCCAATTAAACTGCGGGTATTAGAACTTAATCATACTTATCAGATTAATAAGGTAAAATCAAGGATAATTAACAGTTCGAGTAGTAAGAGGAATCGAACGAGACAGTGAAAATTCAAAGATTTCTAATCGAATAATTTTCTAATTTTCAATTAGTAATTCTACATATACTATCTTTGACTCACCATGGTAAACGCATGTTTAAATATCTGAATATAAGAGGTATGAAGAACTGAATAAATCTGTAGTGAATTTGTAAAGAATTGTGTTGTTGAAGGACGCTTTTATCATTATTGTGATTATACTGAGTTTCTTGTGAAACTCAGGAGGTTGATGAAAGAGATGATGAATTGCAAATTTCCGCCCGATTATGTGTCACAGGTGGTACCACTCTCCCTCTCAGTAAGTCTCTGTGGATTAATGGTCTGCAGGGACTTTTTTATGGACGTTGATGATTTCGTTGATGAATTTGGAAATTAGTATACTGCTGAAGTCAAGCAGTCTTTAATAAAACTTTTTCATAAGACATTAATTACAGGTTTAAATCGGTTCACATCACTACGAGATCATCAATTTTTTGAATTAAAAGGTAAATTTTTTTAATTGTTCTTAATTTCCTTGTCATCAACCATTAATTTAGTAAGTAGAAATTTTGCGGCGGTTGAATTTTCCGTTTTCCCGAATTTAGCCATGAAATAATTTTACGAACCTTTAATGAAAGGAAATACCATGAAAGGAAAAGTGTCTCATAATCAAGATCTTCCTGGAGGAGACTTCCGGAAACTCCGGGAAAAATCTGAATCCGGACAAAAAGGCGCATACCATTTTATGAAGTGCACGATAGGATTGATCCTGATAAGTCTGATATTTTCGTCATGTGTCAGTAAGAAAATCCTTTTATCAGAACAGGATAAAAGTGCAAAATGTTTTGAGAACCTTGCAGAGTGCCAAGCTAACTTTGACGATATGAACCAAAGGAACAGGGAACTGGCAAATATGATTTTAAGCCTTGAAATGCAACTGGCAAATTGTCAAAGTGAAAATGATTTACTTAAAGGACAACTGGAATATTTTAAAAGCACAAACACAAATCTGCTGGATCGTTTGGCTGATTTGTCAGTAGTAAGCAAAGCAGGTGCGGAAAGCATTAAGAAATCCCTCGAAGCACTGAATGAACAGAACATTTATATAAAGGATCTGACTTCTTCTATCAGACAGAAAGATTCCCTTAATCTGGCTTTGGTTATGAATCTCAAACGTTCACTGGCGGATTTCGATGACAAGGATATCAGCATTGAAGTGAAGAAGGGTGTGGTCTATATTTCAATTTCAGACAGAATGATGTTCAAATCAGGCAGTGCCGAAATAAGTGCGCAGGCAGATCTGGTGCTCGGAAAAATCGCAAGTATTTTGAACGATCATCGACAACTGGAAATTTTGGTAGAAGGTCATACAGATAGCGTGCCCATTTCAACAGCCTGCATGGTCGATAACTGGGACTTGAGCGTCAAGAGGGCAACTTCTGTCGTCAGAAGGCTTCAGACCAAACATGGAATTGCCCCAACGCGAATGACGGCTGGCGGAAGGTCAGAATATATTCCGAAATCGACCAATGAAACGGCAGAAGGCCGTGCAATCAATCGAAGAACGGAAATCATCATTCTTCCGGAATTGGATCAATTCTTCGAGCTGTTGGAAACGCCAGAAATTAATTAAGTTCTGGATATTTACCATCCGATTTATAAGGCCTTATTTAGTAGTTGTCGATATCCTTGATAGAATCCTATCTGCGAGACTACAGGGTATAACTATTCATTTGTAAAGGGATCTCACTAGGTTTTTATATCTTTTCATACACTTTCTTCTCTTCAAATTAAGGGGATGCTAGTGATATAAATCAGGTATTTAGGATTTTAACAGTTGCTCAGCTATAAATGGACCTTCCCCATACAAAGCAAACTGAGCAAGCAACTCACTACTTGTCATGCGTGGTTTGTAATTATCATGTAAAAATTCATTTACGATTTTCTTGTGGTCTTGAAATTCTTCATATTCTGGATAACCTTCCATTATCATATCTTGATACTCTTCATTTATTATTCCTTGAATGTAATCATCTAGTTTATCCTTGTGGCTAAATTGAAAAATAAAACTGCACACTTTTCGCTTCAATGAAAACACAGTTTTTAACCACAACAGTGCATAGTTATCTCTTAATAATTCTATAATTCAAGATTCGATTTCCTTGGGATTGATAAATCCTCATAATATAAACTCCTGATTGGTATTTCTGTAAACTTGCTTGATTATGTTTTTCAGGCTTACAGTCAGAACGTTAAACCTATACAAGCATACCGCGGTAAACCTCGTCTTGTAAATAGGCATATCATAAAGTTTTATTTAACTAACATCTGATTGTAACCATTCATCATGGGTTTCAATATATTTTACACATTCTTTCATAATTCCACATCTCTCTTCAAAAATTCTTAATGCTTCATCTTCATTAAATGCCCAAATTTTCTTATAATCTGAAAATGGATAATCATTTATAAATGTAATTACAAACAGTTCTTTAATTTTCATAATAACAGGTCCTATATATCTTCTTAATTCTTTATTTGCTTCTTGAATGGTGTCAAAACCTTTAGGAATCCAGGGGGGATTATTAAAAGGGATGGCAGAGCGTCAAAACTATTATAAAAAGCTGTCATTTTCTAATTTTCAAAAATAATTTAACCATGCCAGTATTATTTTAACTATAATTTAACTGTAAACAGACTGCTCAATTTAAAAAGGAACAGGGTACTTATTGAGTAAGGAAACAGTCCATTGATTGAATTCTTTCGTTTTCGACCATACAATTTTTTCTATTAATCGACCTATTATTCAATCTGTTCGTTTAGCATGTTGGGCAATAAGGCTTTTAATTTCCATGTTTACAGGTATTTATCAGCAGTGGCACTATTTATAACAAAGTTATACAAAAAAATAAGGAATAAAAGATACGCATGTCTTATATTTAACTATAATATTTAATCACCAACTTAAATCATTATTAAAATGGGACTAGTAGTAGCTCCGATCGTGGAGGGTAAACTGGAAGCTTGGAAAAGCTGGAATAGAGAATTTACGGGATCAAAGAAAAATGAATTCGATGAATTCAATCAGCGTTATGGATTAACAAGACATGATGTTTGGCTTGTTGATGTACCAAATGGGGCAATGGCAGTTGTCTTGCATGAAGGACCTGGTGCTGATTCATTCATGCAAAAGCTTGGACAATCAGATCAAAGTTTTGATCTGTGGATGAGACAGCATATTGAGGATTTTCATGATATGAGATTAGACCAGCCTCCTCCTGGACCTCCACCAGTAAAAATGACATAAGGGAAAACATAAGAAATTAAGACAGGATTTCCCCTTACCTATTACTTTGTTTTTTTCCAGGAATTCACTGGGGACAGTAGATCAAGTGTCTACTGTGCCTGGTGTATGCCAAATGGAAGGCAATTCCTCCTCCATACTGGAATGTAACACTCAATAAAAGAATTTAATTGATAAATGAGTCTATCCTTGTTTTACTTGCCAAAGAAAGTAGAGGGTTGAAAATTGGTCTTGATGTAGCCTTACTTAAAAATGAAGCATTCCCGGAAAATAAGACAACGTAAGATTAGACAGATTGACAAATTTCTTCGGCTTTCAGACTTGTATAGTCACGTGTAAAAAATGGAATCCTTTCATCTGCTCCAATAATAAATGGATCTTCCCCGTACAAAACATATTGTGATGTTAACTCACTTGATGTCATTCCAGGTTTGTAATTCTCAAGAAGAAATTCATCTACGATTTTTTTACACGCATTGATAGCCTTTTCCAAAGTTTTAAACTCACCCAATTTATAACGAGGAGATTCATCCATATAATGGAAATTATCATCAACAAAGACCTTATATTTCATAGTAGTTGTCAAGATGTCTTCGTTTTCCTTATTTTAATTTTCGAATATAACAATTAAGCATCGTTTTTGGCCTTGGCCAAATATGTGCTTTGTGTTGAACGAAACCGGTTTTTTGGGGAGGTATACCTTATATATATTGTGGAATCAATTT
>LJUP01000238.1 GCA_001303955.1 Bacteroides sp. SM23_62
TTCCATAATGACCTCTTCAGTAGAACTTGATCCCACATCCAATAGATATTGACGTCTTATTGTGACTGGACCATGCCATTTCCCGTCTTTATTACGTTTACCAGTAGTAATCTCTACATAATTTAAATAATCCAAAGTTTCTTCATAGTCCCCATTATCATGTAGTTCCAGTGTCTGATTTATTGGAAAAGGCAATGACACTGATCCCGCTGCCAATATGATAAAAATACCCAGCGCAAACAGCGACAATAATGATTGCCATAATGACTTTTCACTTGCATATTTTTTCATAATTATTCGATTCAGATAATTTATATCCAACAAAGATTCCCAGACTCAGTCCTGCTATACCCAGGGCTATGTCCTTTATACAAAATGTTCCGGGGATGATCATGGCATATTGCAGCACTTCATAACCCAGCACCTATACAAAATGTTCCGGGGATGATCATGGCATATTGCAGCACTTCATAACCCAGCACCAGAACAGGTATGCTGGCCATCCAGAAGTATCTTAACCAGGTCCTGCTCCCCGACCAGATAACGGTGATCAACAGGGCATAGGCAAATGCCCATAATCCATTGGGCAGTGAATAAACGAACCATTCCGGGAGAAGAAGATCGAGGGACAGGGAATTATGTCTGGCGAGGTTCAGCCAGCTGTCCAATCCGACAGCGCTGATCCAGCCAAAGAAAACATGTTCTGATGGCCGCAGGGAAATGTAGATGATTCCGCCCAGTGAAAGTGCAAGTACAGACAGAATGATGGTTGATATATGAGAGTAATTTGTTGAAAAATGAAATACCTTTCTTTTCATCTTTCAGATTGATCTCTTTTTCTTTGTTAGAAATTTATGTCACAGGAGAGGATTTTTAAAAAAATAAGTTACGGAAAAAAATCAACATGCGATTCAAGAAACATTACTCAGGATCATCCGTAAAAGGAAGTATGTTACAAGAACTAAAGAATTTAATATTGGGCTATCCGGACAATTTCGGATTCCGCTTTGATGATGAAGTTTTTCTGCAGGGATTGAAATTTTCTTTTAAGGAGAAATATCCATGGAAAAGCAGGAAGGAAATGAGGGGTTTCTTCGAAAAGCTGTATACTCATAAATCGGCTGACAGCTATCAGAAAATAATCGAGTGGAAAACCATCCTGCATCAGGAACAAACACATATTTTGTATTCCAGGGCATTGATCCTGCGGTTATCATCCCTAATAATGATTTCTGCCGGGTTGGTGCTTATTGCCCTGCAACACGCATTGCCTTCGGTGGTATTTGTATGCACCGGTATGATCATGCTCATCTGTGATGTATGGTTCAGGAGAAAAGCCTCCAAATCCCGCAAGTCATGGATATTGATTACAGGGCTTCTGAAGACCTTGATAGAGCAGCAACAGCAAAAACATGTGAACGCTGCCTAGGATCGATAACAAGGCATCCAACCTTTTCAGTCACGTAATTGTATGAAACTTTATTGTTCTGGGAACACTCGATGCCAGACATATTATGGACTTGGGAACATGTGGCAGTAGATCAAAGTAGTTGTCAGAAAATACGCTCTTTCCTTGATCCTTGTAATGCACACCGTGACAGTATGTCTTGCTGAGGAGTTGGATATTTTTTCCTTTGACTGTCATGTGGATGTTCGGATCCGGAATATCGAGGTCACGATACGGTACGAGAAGCCAGACCGATGGACACAGACCAGTATCTCCATGCGTTAGATATGCAGTATAAATCCATTCACGTGGATTTAACACCTTTTGGCTGGCAATCGCTTCACTCCCGATCTCGACCATACGATTCGCATCAATGGAGATTGTTTTTGAATTCATTATTGAATCTGACCCATCGACACGCATCCAGCCGTAATCGACATCAAGTTCCAGTTGTTTCAGGGTGTCATTCACAATCCGTGTCACCAAGTACTTTCCCCGCCTGCGCACAATGGCCTTTACCGGGGTGTTGGCATGACGGATCGAATAGTAACTTGGCTTGCGTCGCAGATAATAGTCAATGGGTGTCCAGCCGGTTTCTCCCCAACAATCATTATACATCCAGATAAGTGCTCCCTGGCAATCGTCACGCGGATCATTCTTACGGAAGCGTAATGCCTCTATGGATTGACCGTATAGCGTTGCCTGGAACATTTGTCCATAAAGGATGTAATCCGAAATACTCAGATTTTCAGAATTTGCGTAATGTCGGTTGATTCCCGCAGAAGTCGTATCTTTCTCGTAGGTATTTGTATGTTCTTTCCATGCCCGGGAGCCAATGTATAATTCTTCCTGACTCAGATACTGTTTCACTGAGGCAAGATGGCAGGGGCCGATAACACCATACTCGCTCACAAAACGGGCTCTGCATTCGTCGAATACTTCATGCGTGATACGTCGGTTGATATCCTCATTCATGGTGAATGGATGCCACCAGTGGCAATCCCCGCTTGTCTCGGCATTGGGTAGTTTGCCCCCGAAAGGACTACTTGGCCAATAGGGACGTTGGGGATCAAGCACGTGACAGATATCAGGCAGAACCTGGTTATAGATAATGCTTCCCCCAATATTCAGATCCTTGTCCCCTATGTCCCTGCCCTTGTTCCACCAATCCTGGAAACCCCATATATTTTCATTGTTGCCGCACCAAAGGACAATACAGGGATGGTGGCGGAGCGACATTACAACCTTCTCAGCTTCATCTCGGACGGCCGCACAGAATTCCCTGCTGCTATCCGGATACTCCGAGCAGGCGAACATGAAGTCTTGCCAGACCAGGATGCCAGCTCGGTCACATGCATCGTAGAAATCTGAAGATTCATACACACCTCCGCCCCAAACACGCAGCATGTTGATATTGGCATTACATGCCTCTGTGATCAGATGTTCATATTTCCTCTTGTTAACCCGGGCGATGATCGCATCTGCAGGAATCCAGTTCCCGCCCTTACAGAACACATCGCGCCCGTTTACCTGGATGCAGAAACGGGAGTTACCGGTCGAGATGCCGGAGCGGTCAAGCCCTATTGTTCGAAGACCGATATACAATTTGCGTATATCACAAACCTCCTTGTTGGATACAATGCGCACAACTACATGATAAAGCGGTTGTTCTCCCATTCCGTTAGGCCACCAGAGATGAGGATCTGGAATTCTCAACCGCGACACCAGGGATGACCGACCTACCTGAGCGCTGAAACTTATGCTCTGGTTGATCTTTTTTCCCGATGGTTGTGTTATGACCAGTTCCAACGTGCCGGTTCGCTCACTCCATGGATGGAGGTTTTCCACAGTTATCTTAGTGTTGAGGAAAACATCTTCCTTATCCATCTGCGTATCGAGATGGACATCATGTAAAACAACACCCGAGTGTGCCTGGAGAGAAACGCCGCGCCAGATCCCTATGTTCGGTAAAGCATCGACCCAATCCCAACCATAGGTAAACTGGGGCTTGCGTAAATGACTGATTCCGGGAAAACTTTGTCTGCCTGCGTAAACCTGTCTTTTATTGAAAGCTCTCGGTTTTAGTGTTTCAGGGACCAGTTCCGCTCCTGCGGTAAGCCTTACAACAAGTGTGTTTATGCCTTTCCTGATTACATGACGCACGTTGTACACCCACGGCACAAAAGCATTTTGCGCCTCGCCAAGAAATGTACCGTTCAGGAACACCTGTGCATATAAATCCAGGCCATCGAATACAAGTTGCTGGCGTTCATGCATTATATATGATACCGGAACATTAAAGGACTTCACATACCACCATGACCGATTTTCGGGCCAGCGGCATTCCTTGGCATTAAGACTGACCAATGGCTCGTTAATGCGTCCGGAACGCATTAGATCAAGATGTATCTCTCCGGGTATTTTGGCGGGCATCCAACCAGTGCTAGCTTCAGTCACCCTGTTCAGGCCTGTTAGGTCACTGCATGAAAGAGGTACATCACGAACTTTCCATTTTCCATTAAGGGATATATTAATCACTTGCTGCTACCATGTTTCGATTTCTTAGTCATTAAAATTGGGCAATTGCCATGAAGGGCATGAAAGCTAATATACGATATAATATACAGGTAAACTTATTATGATCATGCAACGATTTATACTTGCGCTCAGCCGCAGGATGAGATAGATCGTCATCCATTTTAACTAAATTTACAGTATATGAAGATAATTGCCACTGAAAATAGCAAAATATCAAACTTGAGTGACTGTCAACTTTGGATTGAGCTCAGAAGAGATGGCAATCCTGATGTGCTTCATGCCCTTTTCTATAGATTTTATGACGACTTGTACTTTTATGGATCCAAATTAGTGAAGGATAATGACTTAATCCTTGATACCATTCAGGATGTATTTTCAATCTTATGGGAGGATAGAAAGAGACTATCGGATGTTCAAAATGTTAAGGCTTATTTGTTTAAAACCTTTCGAAATAAATTATTAAAAACTTCTCATAAAAACGTGAGTTTCTTCTTTCTTATGGATATCAGAAAAATACCTGAGAATGAGTCTATTCTTTCTCCGGAAGATATTATCATTGAAAAGGAAAACAGATCAGAAATATCTAAAACAATTTCTGATGTTCTTGTGGATTTGACAGATAAACAAAAGGAGATATTATACTTAAGATTCAAATGCAATCTGTCAATTGCTGAAATCGGCCAGACCTTGTCAATTAAAAAACAATCGGTTTCAAATCTGTTACACAGAACCATCAATAAACTTCGCAGAAAATTATGAAATAACCTCCTGTCACTTAATCTCACCATTCTTACACGGGGTATTCATGCATTATAACAATTTCTGAAGATCCGGTTAAACCATCAGGATAAATTCCATTAATGACATTATTTTCATTATTACTGAGTATCTGACCGGCTTTTTTTACTCTTACATATATAAACATCACCCCTGATGAGAGATTTTGCAACTTACAAATTCGAAGATTTTATTGCAGATAATGCTTTTATTAATTATTGCAGGGGATTAGTTCCCGGTGATATCAAAAAATGGGAGGACTGGTTTACAACAAATCCCAATAACAAAGAAATCGCTGATGAAGCCAAAATCTTCATCCTCCAGCTATTTCCAGGAAGGGAATCATTGCCGGATAAACTTATTGATGCTGAGTGGAATCGTTTAAGTAATAATCTGGAGTTATATAATGAGACAGCCTCCTCTTCAGTCAAGTTCAAATCCAGCATAAAAGTATGGCATTATGCCGCCGCCATTGCAATATTAATTTCATTATTAGGTGTTATCTTCTCAGGCTCAGTTTTCAACCAGCATGAGGCAATCACAATTAATGAAATAGTTGTGCCCAAGGGACAAATCAGGAACATACTTTTACCTGATGGAACATTATTGTTCCTTAATGCTGACACAAAGCTGAGTTACAGTGACAACTTTGGAAAGAAAAATAGGGCCGTTTCACTTGACGGAGAAGCATATTTTATTGTAACTTACAATTCCGAGATACCTTTTATCGTGCATACCTGCGAAAACGAAATAACAGTCCTGGGTACTGCATTCAATGTAAAGGCGTATCCCGATGGGAACATTCACCAGACAAGCCTTGAAAGGGGTCAAATAAAGATCTCTGATCAGCATGAAGAATCCTATTATCTCAATCCCAATCAAACATATCTCCTGATCAGGGATATAAACTCTTCCAAGGTATTCAGGACGGAAAAGGTGGAAGACCATTTCTCGTGGACTGAAGGGAGGATCATCCTCAGGAATCATCGTTTCAAGGATATTGCTAAAGACCTTGAAAGATCACATGACGTAGTATTTGACATAAGAAACAAACAGATCCTGAACAGCAGGTATACAGGGGAATTTTCCAGGAGTGATGAGATCAGCAAAATCCTGGAAATTATAAGTCTAGCATCAGATTTTGATTTTGAAATTGCCGGAGATACTATCACTATCAATTAGAAATTGTAAATAAAAATTGATTGTAATGAAAACGGATCATCATTTTTCACAAATACAATTTAAATACCTGGTAATCCTGAATCTTATATTTTGTTTTCTTTCCATATCAGAGATAGCAATATCTCAGGAATACGATCAAACAAAGAGCTTAGAAGAAATATTTCAATATATTGAGAATCAAACCGATTACACTATATTTTACCAAAATGACCAATTTGATGTAAGCAGAAAAGTCGCATTTAATTCCAGACAGACTGATGTTGACAATATTCTTGCGCTTGCATTAAGTGATATGGAACTTACCTATAAATATGTCGACAGACATATTGTAATTGTTCCTCAGACAGCTTCCGTTGAATTGAGCCAGGGTTTCCTGATCAGTGGGAATATAAAAGACGAAAGCGGAGAAACTTTGATCGGAGTGACCGTAGTTGTAAAAGGCAGCACAATTGGTACCATCACTGATATTGACGGGAACTATCAGATTGAAGTACCTGATATGAATAGTGAATTGGTCTTCTCATATGTTGGCTATAGAACAGTTACCGAGCCCATCAACGGACGCACAGAAATCAACGTCACCTTGTTCGTAAGTGCGATAGCTCTGGATGAAGTGGTTGCCATTGGATATGGTACAAAAAAGCAGGGTGATATCATAGGAGCGGTTTCGGTTGTCAAATCCGATGAAATATCCGCTTTGCCATTATCCTCCATAGACCAGGCACTTCAGGGCAGGGCATCCGGGGTAAAGGTTACACAGTTTTCAGGAGCACCCGGTGAAGGTGTAGTGGTTCGCATAAGGGGAATCGGTACAATTAATGATAATGATCCGCTGTATATAGTTGATGGAATACCCACCAAAGATGCCTTCAATACCCTGTCCCCAGTAGATGTTGAATCAATATCTGTTTTAAAGGATGCTTCAGCTGCTTCCATATATGGTTCAAGAGCGGCAAACGGGGTGATCCTGATTACTACAAAAAAGGGTAAAACAGGTGCCCCGCGTATCGACTATACAACATACTTTGGAGTTCAGAGTGCCTATAATCTGACCGAGATGACTGACCGGGACCAGTATGTTGAACTGTATAATGAAGCTGCTACTGCTGATGGAAGGCAAACAATAGATCAGGGAATGATTGACACCTTGCCGGATACGGATTGGTGGGAGGAAATATTCAGGCCGGCAATAATAACCAACCATCATTTAACCATCAGTGG
The DNA here is from genome assembly GCA_001303955.1 of Bacteroides sp. SM23_62. Taxonomy (GTDB): domain Bacteria; phylum Bacteroidota; class Bacteroidia; order Bacteroidales; family SM23-62; genus SM23-62. The sequence goes on from LJUP01000238.1 coordinate 7,166, forward strand.
TGGGACAGAAAACACCAATTATTTAATATCGGGTAATTATTTTAAACAGGATGGGATCATACTTAATTCGGGATATGACCGATATTCATTCAAAACCAGTGTTTCTACAGCGCTCTCGAAGAGAATATCAATCGGGACCAATATTAATCTCTCCAGGTCTACTACCGACCTTGTTGGTAATTCAGGGGATGGATTTATGGGAAACGGGGGAAGCGTCGTACGTTATGCGTTTTTTAGGACCCCGATCTATCCGGTGTACGATAAAAATGGCGAATATATAGACTACTATCCCCAGCATGCTAGTATCTTTGGGGATGGCTATAACCCTGTCGGATTTGCCAATAAGTATGACTGGAAAAGTACAGAGAACCGTGTTTTCGGGAATGCTTTTATCAATTGGGAAATAATTAATGGACTAAATTTAAAGTCCGACTACGGGATCGATCATAATATCATATACAGTAAACGGTTCAATGAAAACTGGGGGTATGAGGGCAGGATCAATAATCCCAATTCACTGTTTGAATCTACGACGGTCATAGATATACAAACCTGGAAAAATACCCTGAACTATAATGTCGATTTTCTTGGATCACACAATCTGGACATTCTGCTGGGTTCAGAATTGATCAGGAGCAGATCGCACGACCATACAAGTACCGCCCACGACTTTCCGGATCAAATAAAGAATTTGAGGTACCTGGACAATGGCACCAGGAATGAACGTGTTTCCGGGGGCCAGCAAAACTGGTCATTGTTTTCCTTATTTGGACGAATAGCCTATAGGTACAAGGACAAATATTTTGCAGAAGTTGTATTGCGCCGGGATGGTTCCTCCCGTTTCGGGAAAAACAATCCTTACGGAGTTTTTCCTGCGGCATCCCTGGGCTGGAGAATTGACAGGGAATCTTTTCTTGCCCAGAGCCAGTTTATCTCCCATTTAAAACTTCGTATGAGTGCCGGACAGCTGGGGAATCAGGAAATTGGTAATTACAGTTATGCTTCATTGGTAACAAGTGGTTCCTATTATCCATTTGGAACCAATGTTGCTTCAGGATATTATTTACAAAAACATGGCAATGAAAATCTAAAATGGGAAAGTCAAACCCAGTATGATGCAGGAATGGATATAGGTTTACTCAAGAATAAAATATTCATTTACCTTGATTACTATATTAAGCTCACCAATGATATGCTCGTGCAGGCACCTTTACCGCCCAGCAGCGGAAGTGCTGAACCATCCTTTTTCAATGCAGGGAAAGTACGAAACGAAGGGTTTGAATCTGAATTGATATTCAAGGACCAGGTCAATAAACTAAAATACAGCGTAGGGCTGTTGTTCTCACATTATTCGAACCGGGTACTGGAATTGTATGGCGGCAGTCCTATTCCGGCCGGCAGGATTGATCATGGAGTTTATGCTACGCTAACTGAGGAAGGACACCCTATCGGGTCCTTCTATTTACATGAGATGGAAGGGATTTTCCAGGACCAGACAGAGATTGACAACCACGCCTTTCAGGGCACCAATATTCAACCAGGTGATGTGAAGTTTAAAGATCTTAGTGGACCGGATGGAATACCTGACGGGATCATTGATTCACATGACCGGAGCCATGTCGGCAGCCCATTGCCGGATTTTACATATGGATTCAACACAACACTCAACTATAAGAATTGGGACTTTTCATTATTTATGGAAGGGATCTATGGCAATAAGATCTACTGGCAGGCAGCTCACGATATAGAAGGATTTTACAGGGCATTTAACCTTACCACCAGGGTTTACAATGAAAGATGGACAGGTCCTGGAACCAGTCAAACACAGCCCCGTGTTTCCTGGTCGGGATCAACCAATAACAAAAAGCCCTCTACGCGCTTTCTGTTTGACGGGTCCTATCTGCGTTTGAAAAATATCAGTCTGGGTTATACATTCAGCAGTAATATAATTGAAAAGATCAGAGCAAAAAGGATCAAAATATATGTGAGTGCACAAAACTTAATCACCTTCACCAAATATCCCGGTCTGGATCCTGAAATGCAGACCAGTGATAATGCGAAACTTGATGGAGACCTGGCAGTTGGTATAGACTGGGGAACCTATCCTTCTGCCAGGGTTTTTAACATTGGTCTCAATATTGGTTTTTAAGAAAACATCGAATCAAAATGAAAAAGCACCTGTTATATC
>LJUP01000239.1 GCA_001303955.1 Bacteroides sp. SM23_62
AAAATCACATCCATTTCATTCTTGTTTAAAAATGAATGGTTTTTCCCCATCAGGGCAGTCTGGTATCCTGCATTCTTTAATTCAAGGGGCAGGTTGGTCCCCGGGCGTGGTCCCAGATGGTGATTGGACCAGCTTTGATGCGTGGTGGTATACATTCCTGAGTGCAGGCTCCATCTGGAAGGCAGACAAACCGGTACCGAAACAAAGGAGTTTGTGAAAGACATGCCGCTTTTTACCAACCTGTCAAGATTTGGAGTCGATATCACTTCATTCCCCAGTGCATGAATGGTATTGTATCGTTGCTGATCCGTTTGGATGAGCAGGATATTGGGCATCGCTTTTTTGTCCCCCATGTTGCTTCTGTCATATTTACAGGAAATCAAAATCAGCAGGACAAATAGCCCAACTATTGTATATTTATGGATATTCATGTGCCCAAAAAAAACTGGACATATTTAAGATAGCGCATTGCATGGTGCTTTTAAGATAGCGCATTGCATGGTGCTGCAATGCGCTATCTAGAACCTAACCACTACTTAAACCTAACCTATTGCCCGTGAAAAAATTGCTAGTAACCTGGATTTTGTTTGATGTTCTCATTGATTAAGATTTCCTTGGATGGAATGGGCCAGAGGTATTGTCTCGAGGCATCGAATTTCCGGATGGCCAGTACCTTACAATAACCGGCATTGAACATGGGCGTAAAGTCTGCAATCCCATCTTCATCCACCTGGGGTGTTTCCGACCAAAACCATAATCCCTGGGGGATCACCGTGCTTTGCAGGTCGGCCGGGTCAAGCATTCCATATATGGTGGTTGTTAAGGCCTTCTCGGCCAGCTTCCAGCGAATCAGATCCATGTAACGCAATCCTTCCCAGACGAATTCCATGCGTCGTTCAATGCGCAGAACTTTTCTCAATTCAGCCTGATCTGTGGTTGTTACCGCAGGATAATCATCGGTCTGATCAATGCTCACCTTGTATGCCCTGGCACGCACCATATTGATGGCATCCAGCACAGACTGGTCGATTTGCCCTAATTCAATTGAAGCTTCAGCATACATCAGCAACACATCGGCATAGCGCAGGATGAAATTATCAGGATCGGTCTGCCTGTCATCCGACCAGTCTTCATCAACAAACTTTCTAAAAATCAATGCATTATAGGATGCATACTGGGCATTTACGCGATTATCGTTATTTTGCTGGTAGCTGCCTGTCTTGAAGTTTAATACCTGCAAGGTGTCCGGGTGGGGCTGGTACATGAATCCCAGATGTTCGGTCTCAAATGGGACAATCGTTTCATTACACCGCGGATCACGGTTTGCAAAAGGATCCCTCGGATTGAACAGGGGTGACTCATCGATAGGCAATCCATCGGTACAGAGGAATGCAGCCAGCAGATCCCAGGAAGGGTTCCACGATCCCCATCCACCGGCATTTCTTGTGATGGTGGCCCGGATCGGATAACTTGAACCTATGGAAACACCCAGGGTAACTGATCGCGGAATGGCAAAAATAATTTCGGACGGGTTTTTGGTACTGGTCAGAAACAGTTCCCTGAAATCGGGATGCAATGAATGAACTTCAAGATCCATGCATGCCTTTGCCGCCTCCCGGGCAGTTGCCCAATCCTCATTATACAAGGCAATCCTGGCTTTCATCCCCATGGCTGCCCCTTTGGTAGCCCTTTTGCTTTGGCCGCTTGCAAAGGATTCAGGAAGATTGGCGATGGCATAATCGTAATCATCGTAGATGGCCTGGAGAATGGTATTTTTATCGGTCCTTCCCATGGTAAAAGCCTCATCAATGTCCAATTCCTGGGTATAATAAGGAACATCTCCATAATGGGAGATCAGGAAGGAATACATGCCTGCCCTGGCAAAGCGTGCCTCTGCAGCAAACTGGTCAAGCGTCACCTGGGGTATATCTTCCACCGTTTTGTCAAGATTTGCCAGAATCGTATTGGCACGTGTTATGGCTTTGTAGGAGTTTCTCCATCGGTTAATCACCACTCCCCATTCGCCGTTGATGGTTCCACCTGTAATTTCAGATACCACATTACGGGAGGTCCAGTCATCCGTCCAGGAACCCTGTCCATTATCCTCTACATTCATATACCAGAAGTCCTGCCTGTAAAGATCATTGAGCGCCATTCTTATTTCCTCCCTGGTGGAGAACCAGGTTTCGCTCGAACCCTCCGACAATGGATTCAGGTCGAGTGATTCGCAAGCCGTAAGGGCCAGGAAAATTACTGTTAGCAATATCAAATATTTTTTCATGATGACACGGATTTAAAAGTTAACAGAAAGACCAAAAACAAATGACCTGGTGATGGGGTAACCCGATCCTCCGGCCAATTCAGGATCCCAGCCTTCCGGATATTTATTCAGCGATATCAGATCCGCTATCGTGGTATAAATCCTTAGATTATCAATGCTGACCCTTTGCGTGATTTTGGTCGGTATCGTATAACCCAAAGTGATGTTCTTTACCCTGAAGTAGCCGCCATTGAACAACCAGATGTCCGACATGGCATAGTTATTGGTCCTGGCAGACCATGAAAGCCTCGGATATTCTGCCCCGGCATTCTGTTCAGTGGTATTGTAATGGCTCCAGTATTTCCCGTCAATGATAGCAGGTGCATTTCCCCAGTTTTCCCTCAGCGGTTGTACCATGAGGGTCGTGGTCCTGGAATTTTGTTTGCCGATCCCGTGAATGATGATGGAAAAATCGATTCCTTTGTAATCAAGGCGGATGTTTCCACCGTAGGAGTATCTTGGCAGAGAACCACCCAGCAGTATCCTGTCATATTCGGGCGATATGATGCCATCCTTCACTCCGTCCGGTCCGCTGATATCAACGTATTTAACATCACCAGCCCTGGTAGCAGCGCTCAGTACCGGTGACTCATCCACTTCAGCCTGGGTCTGAAACAATCCAGCGGATTGATAGCCGTACCATTCATTGAATTCACTACCTTCAATTTTTATCTGATCACCCAGAAATTCTGTACCCCCTAAGTCTCCCATTACGGATTTGAAATCGGACATATTGAAGGAAATCGAATAACGAAGATCACCCACCTGATTATTCCAACTGATATCGGCATCCCAGCCTTTCGTATCCATGATGCCGGTATTCTGGTCAGGATTGTCATATCCCATAAAATCAGGTATTTCAAGCGCCAACAGCATGTCTTTTGTAGTCTTTATATAATAATCATAAGTAAACCTCAACCTGTTGTCAAGAAATCCGAGATCGATTCCGAAATCAAGGGACTCAGTGGTTTCCCAGGAAATATCCCTGATGGCATATTTTGTTTGTGCGGCGGTTTGCTCGGATACCACATTTGAACCCTGAAAGAACAGGGCATTATTAAAGGCAATGGTTGACTGGTAAGGATAGTTCCCGATGCGTTCATTCCCAAGAGAACCCCAGGAAGCCCTGAGCTTCAGGAAGGAGAGCCAGGACAATCCCTGCATAAATGATTCTTCCGACATAACCCATCCTGCGGAGAAGGAGGGGAAAGCTCCCCAGCGGTGATCCTTGTGGAAGCGGGAAGATCCGTCGTACCTTAAGTTTGCCTGGAACAGATACTTGCGCTGATAATTATACATCACACGTCCGAAGAAGGAACGGTAAGCAATTTCCCAGGCACTTCCGCTGTTATCGCGGTACTCAAGGGGACCTATGTTCAGGTAGGGGAATGATGTCAACACATACTGATCGCGTGAAGCCGCCAATTCTTCATGGTATGCATAATAATATTCATAACCGCCCATGAGGTTAAGGTTATGATCACCGAATGACTTCATATAATTGGCCAGGATTTGGGTGGTTACATGGTAATTGTCATTCCTGCTTTCACCCAGATAGGTAGTTGGCTGCCATTGCAGAGGTCCGGCCGATACGGTCGGATCCTCGTAGATGGTCGTTTCAACTGATTTCAGCCAGTTTTTTTGTTTGTTAAAATAAAAACTCGGTGCCACTATGGCCGACAGTTTCAGTCCTTCCAGCGGAGTAAAATCGATCGAAGCCCTTCCCCCGACATTATTGTACCATCCTTCACGGGTTCCTCCGTATTTTATCTGTCCATAGATATTGTGGCCGGCTTTCCCCGGTGAAACCCGCCCATCATCCCATTCGGCTGTATACACCGGAGCTGCGAGAAGGACCGGGTAGATCGGGTCAATACTCGCATCACTTGACTTGGCCCGCTTGAAAAATAAATCCAAAGAAGCCGATAAGAATTTGTTGAAGTTAACATCATTATTGATGCGTGCCGTAATCCTGTCATAAGATTTATAATCATACAATCCTTCTGTTTTGTCATAGATTATGGAAGCCTTAGTAGCAATGGTATTGGTACCTCCGGAAAGGCTAAGTATATGGCTCTGGCGCGGAGCCCTGTTCTTCATGACCAATCCATACCAGTCGGTATTGGGGTATAAATTCGGATTTTCGGCATTTAAGGACAAGTAATTCTCTATCAGATCCTGCGGATACGTGGAATATTCAGTGCCTGTATTGTCATTGTCATTCCATCGCATCTCGTTGTCGAACTGCATGAAGCGAACCACATCCACCATTTCTGGCCATTGCGTTGGCTGCTCAAATCCAAACTCAGCATTATACGTCAGATCGAGCTGGCCTGCACCGGATCTTTTTGTGGTTACCAGAATGACGCCTGCCGCCGCACGTGCCCCGTATATAGCAGCTGAAGCGGCATCCTTCAACACCGATATGCTTTCAACATCATTCGGGTTGATATCATCGATATTATCCATGGGAACACCGTCAACAATGATCAATGGATCACTGTTTCCTATGGTGGTGATCCCGCGGATACGGATGGTGGCAGCAGATCCGGGAGCATTGTTATTACGGGTAACCGTGACACCTGACATGAGGCCCTGCAGGGCCTGTGAGAATTGTGTTGTATTCCGTTCAACTATCGCCTCCCCCTGTGCACTGGCAATGGAACCTGTCAGGTCAACTTTTCTCTGGGTACCGTAACCGATAACCACGACCTCTTCCAGGCCCAGTATATCCAATTGTAATGAAACATTGATTTCGGTCTGATTTCCGACCGTAATTTCCTGGGTTTGATAACCAACGAATGAAAATATAAGCACCGCAGTCGATGGATCACCGACATCAATGGAATATCTGCCTTCAAGACCGGTAATGGTTCCAATGGTGGTACCCTTGATGGTTACATTGGCCCCGGGGACAGGATCTCCATTCTCATCTATCACGGTTCCTGTAACTGTCAAAGGTTGTAATTTTGCCTTGGCCTCTGCCAGGTATTTACTCGGTGAAAGAACAATTTGCCTGTCAATGATGATATACTCAATATCAGTCCCGTCAAATACCTGGGCAAGTATGTCGTCAATCTTCTTATCAGTCATTTGCAGGCTGACCTTCCTTTCCGTATCAACCAGCTTCTGATTGAATAAAAAGTAGAATTCACTTTGATTCTCAACTTCTTTCAGTACTTGTTCGACAGTTGTTTCATTGAGGTTTAGTGTCATGGTCGTTTTTTGCGAGTATGTACCTCTGGCAAAGACCTGGAAAGTAAGGATCAGAAGTAGTAGACTGGTTAGTTTCATGATTCGAATAATTTTCATGACGCAGTCAAATTGTGCCGCCACGCCAAGATGGTCTCTACATTTTTTCATAATTTTGATTGGTTTAGCGTTTTACATAAAATTTTTCTGACGGAGTCAGTGAATAAGGTTTAATGCTAAATTCATTCAGGAAAGTGTGGCAGCACTTTCCTGATTTTTTAGGTCAGGTTTCTGTCATAGGCTCGTAGTTTTTTTAGTTCACATTTCAGTTATGATTACTTTATTAACTTTAATCTAATTAAATATCAGTGTTATAATCTCACCAGGATTAATTGTTTAACATAACATCGATCTCCTGAATTTTATAAGTTCCATCGGTCATTTTTTCCCGCTGGTATTTTTTAAACTTAATGGGACCGGTAAGTGATAAAAGATGCAGTACCTGATCAAGGTTTTCCTCTTCAAAAGTTGCCCAATAAGTGAATTCATTGATACTTTCATCAAGGATGTTGAATTTGACATTATACCACCGCTCAATTCTTTTTAATAAATTAGGCATGGGGTCATCTCTGAGAATAAGTTTTCCTTCTTTCCATGCCGTGTACTGTTCGGTCTTCTTATCGAATTTAATTTCCATATTACCGTTATTCAATTTATAGACCACACTCTGGCCAGGTTTCATCCGATTTATAATACCGTCCAGTTCATGCTTGTTGTCAATGTTTAAAAGATCCTTTTCTGTTGCTTCCAGTTGAATCTCAGTATTGTCCTGGTTAAATCTGTATACCACATGCTGCCCAGGTTTCATTTTTGCGACGGATATCTGTTCTTTTTCTCCTTGTATCAATTCAATGGATCCTGATTCCAGTGTAAATTCCTGATAGTTTTCCCCGGGATATGAGTATATGTTCAATCTGGTTCCCAACACTTTAACACCCAAACCATTCGTATGGATAATGAATGGTTTGTCTTTACACTGGTAAACATTAAAAAAGGCTTCCCCAACCAGTTCAACTTCCCTGAATTCTCCTGAGAATTTTACCGGATATTTTAACCAGCTACCATTATTAAGGCTACCCTTTGTCCCATCGGGTAACTCGAAATGGCTCCTAGCACCGAGGGGACAAATAATTTCATTGTACACAATATCAGCCTGATTCTTTATCCACATTTTCTGATAGTAAATCTCCCAGCCAACGTAGCCCATCAATGGCAATAACAAAATGGCAGCTATCCTGGCAATATTTCGTACAGCAAGACTGAATGTAACAGAAGAGCCGGATTTGCTGGATACAAAACTGTTCTTTTCTTTTTTCCTGGCGAGATTGATTTCATGATGGGTCTTGTCCAGCAAGGCATTCAGATCAATGTCCGGTGCATTGATATCAATATCTATATCCTTCCACAGCTGCCCGAGAGAATTTTCAAGAATGAATGAATTTTCAGGAGTATTTAACCAATAATTAACTAATTTTTTCTCTTCATCCGATGCCTTATCCTCAAAATATTTTTTTAAAATGCTGTACCTAATTTCCTTGTTTGGTTGAAATTCAGAATTCATATAATCAATAATTTCAAAATAGCATAACTAAAATCATCCTCTAATCAGGGTACTTTAAAATTACCTTGGCTTAACCCTAAAAAACCTTCTGCAGTATATTATATATCCTCAAAAGGATTAAAATACCTACTCTTAATTTGATAATTATTTCAAAAACAGAATGATTTTGTGTAAAATGCTGAATTTTAATAAATTGTATATCGACTTCGAAAGTTGAATAAGTAAATAACTAACACAATATTGAAAGCTGCATTAGCTTAAAAAAAGGCAAAAGAATAATAAAGCAAGCAGTGAAATACCGTTCATCTCTTCTTTCAGGAATTTTAATGCTTTGGCCAGGTGATTTTCAGCTGTCCGGCTTGAAATATTTAACTTGCCGGCGATTTCTTTTATTTTCATGCCCTCTTGTCTACTGAGTTTATATACGGTTTTTCGTTTTAAGGGTAGTTTTTCGATCGTTTTATTAGCCAGTTCAAGCAATTCATTATAAATGATCCCACTATCGGTATCATCTATGAATTCCGGTGAGCTCTTAATAACATAGTCTTTGACTTTTCTTTCTATCGATTTTTTCCTGAAATATTTTCGGATCGAATTATAGGTAATCGTAAAGACATAATTATCAAAGTTCAGTGTGATATCTACTTGATTTCGTTTCTCCCATAAATTGACAAAAACTTCCTGAACCAATTCTGCTGCACTGTCTTGATCTTTAAGTAATCCATAAGAAAAAATATATAATTTTCTGCTGTACATTTTATAAATTGAATCAAATGCAGCCGCATCTCCTTCTTTGAATTTTTTTATGGTTGATTTATACTCCATCATCCTAGTTCACGCTTTGGAACCATTAATGCGATGTATGGTTGAATATTATTCTATTGAATTCCAATTTTTGCAACTTAAGTTATTTACAGAATTTAACCAAATTAAAAAATATACTATTGCACGAGTGTCCAATTAATCCCAGCTGATTTTCAGCTGTTTACAATATGATCTTTTGACTGCTTTGTAATTCTGATTTGTAAGTAGCTCATTTAGAGGCGTTTTGTTGAGTGGAGATATACTCAAAATTTGCAATATTTCGTAGATTGAACGGTCAATTTTCAATTTGCTACGAACCAATGCATACAGACAGTAAGCAATTATTGCAGAATAGACCTGGATTTTAACTGCATTTTAGCTTGTTCCTTGAAATGATTTCATTTTCACGCGCTGCTTTATCCACTTGAAACACAGTTCAGCTTTCCATCAATGGTCAATTGAAAATCTTCATCCTATAGTGAGGATTGCCTTGCATGATTGATAAGATAGAAGGCATACATTTCAAAGATTTCACGCTGATGCACCTAGCTGCATTGGCAAAATAGGACCGTGAGATTCCTTTTCCGAATCCAAGATGATAGTATTTTGGTTTTTGTGGTTGCAAGCTAACCATGAGATCTCTCAAACTGTCTCTTCCTTTTGATCGTCCAAATACCATACTGAGAAGTAGATTCCAGCTGGAAATGTGATTAATATACTTATTTCCATCGTATTTATGTACCAGAGGTCAAACACTCGTTGTGATAAAAATCTTTAAGTTGAGCGAAGACATACCTGCCCTGATTCATGGTTTATTGTTTTATTACAAGCGATAATCACAATTTTCATTTCAATTCGTCATGCAATAAAAAGATCTACGATCAAGATATATCAAAGATTTCGAAGAAAGTTATTTAATTGTTATCGGGCTAATGATACTTTTACATAAATAAACGGCAGTTTTTGAAGTAGATTGTCAGATTTATAAACGAATCAGGTGAATTCTCATTCCATAACTAGTATAGCGTTTCT
>LJUP01000240.1 GCA_001303955.1 Bacteroides sp. SM23_62
ACTGCAGATCCCTGCTTTCCTGAGCCGGCAGACTGATTTACTGACAGCTGCAGCGGAAACCGGTAAATTTGTAAATATCAAGAAGGGACAGTTCATGGCACCTGCCTCCATGAGGTTTGCAGCTGAAAAAGTAGCCGGTCGGGGCAACAGTAACATTCTGCTAACTGATCGGGGAACCATGTTCGGGTACCGGGACCTGATCGTTGATTTCAGGGGAATTACCGAGATGCAAAAAACCGGCTATCCGGTGGTGTTGGATATTACGCATTCTCTGCAGCAACCGAACCAGGAAAGCGGGGTCAGCGGCCGGATGGTGCTAATATGCTTGAACTTGCCGGCATCGAAAACCTGCTGGAGAATCTCAGGCTGCTCAGAGAAACCGTTATTAAACTGAAAATCAAATGATCATTTCTAAAACTCAACTATCATGAAAAAGACCATTTTTACCATTTTAAGTCTTGCAGTTTTAACCATGGGGTCTGCATATGCTCAGGATCTGCAGGAAATCCTGGACAAATATTTTAAAACCATAGGACAGGAAAATTTACTCAAGGTCAAATCGCAGATCTCAACCGGGAAAATCCTGCAGATGGGAATGGAAATGCCCTTTAAGGCCATCACAAAGAGGCCCAACAAATCCTACCTCGAGATGGAAATCCAGGGAGCCATGATGAAACAGGCATATGACGGGGAAAATGGCTGGATGATAGCACCGTGGACCGGATCCGCTGATCCGATTGACCTGTCTGGACCGGAAGCCAGGTCTGTAAAAGAAATGGCGGACATGGACGGAAACCTTTGGAACTATGAGGAAAAGGGACATCAACTGGAACTGGTCGGAACCGAAGAAATGGAGGGTGCTGAAGTGTATTTTCTGAAACTCACCAAAGAAGGGGGAGATGTTGACCATTATTTTATCGATACAGATAATTTTGTCGTCATGAAAATGACCAGTAAAATTGTGATCAATGGGCAGGAGACAAAGATGGAAATCCTCTTCAGCAATTACCAGGATGTAAAAGGGGTGCTGGTACCGTTCACCACGGAACAGAGATTCGACGGGCAGACAGGCATGACTGTCAACATAGAGGAGGTAAAAATCAATGAGGAGATTGATGATGCCATATTCCTCAAGCCAGCCCCGACCGAAGCTGAAGAGCAATAATGTACTAACCTTGATCCGGCAAACTTATGAGATCGGTATATTTTCAAGTGGCGGTATTATGCCTTGCCGTCACATCATGGGGTCCTGGAGCTGCACAAACCAAAATAACCTCAAATACTTTTGGCGAACTCAAAGCCAGGAATATTGGTCCCGCTATCATGAGCGGCCGTGTTACAACCATCGATGCCCTTCAGGCTGATCCAAGACTGGTCTATATTGGAACAGCCAGCGGAGGACTCTGGAAAAGTACCAATGGAGGCGTGATTGTCAAACCCGTATTCGATAAACATACCCAGTCCATCGGTACCGTCTGCATTGACCAGGATCACCCGGATACCGTCTGGGTGGGGACGGGTGAGTCATGGACACGCAACAGCGTTTCCATCGGAACAGGGATATATAAATCAACCGATGGTGGGGAATGGTGGAAGCATATGGGACTGGAAAGCACGGAAAGGATTGCCAGAATCATTATCCACCCGGATAATCCGGATATCGTTTTTGTGGCAGCACTGGGACATCTGTGGGGACCCAATGAACAACGCGGTGTATTTAAAACGAAGGATGGCGGACAAACCTGGAACAAGGTTTTATATATTGATGAAAACACCGGGTGCTCGGATATTGATATCGATCCCGATAATCCGGATATTGTATATGCCGGCATGTGGCAATTCAGGAGAAGAGCCTGGGATTTTTATTCGGGTGGACCCGGAAGCGGCCTATATAAATCGGTTGATGGCGGTGAAAACTGGGAACAACTCACTCAGGATCTGCCGGATGGCGAAAAGGGCAGGATTGCCGTAAGGGTATCACCTGCCAGTCCCAATATCGTATATACCTTAATCGAAGCAGAAAAGACCGCCCTGTACAGGTCTAACGATTCTGGTGCCAGCTGGAGAGAACAAAACAGCTCCGTCATGATGGGTGAAAGACCCTTTTATTTCAGCCTGATCGTTCCCGATCCGTTAGATACGAACCGGATCTATAAGCCAGGCTGGACAACACTTTCCGTGAGCACTGACGGGGGAGAAAAGTTCAGGACTGCTTTCCATGCCGGTGGATCCGTCCATGCAGATCATCACGCACTCTGGATCAGCCATAATGATCCCGACTACATGTACCTCGGTACGGATGGGGGAGCCTATGTTTCCAACGACAAGGGAAGTTCCTGGAGGCATTTCCGCAACATGCCGGTTTCCCAATTTTACCGGATCAGTGTTGATATGCAAAAACCCTATCATGTTTATGGTGGACTCCAGGACAATGGTAGCTGGTCCGCACCTTCCCGGGCCCCAGGCGGGATCCGCAATTATCACTGGCAGGAATATGGGATGGGTGATGGTTTCTCGGTATATGCAGATAAAGAGGACAAGGATATCATCTACTGGCAATTACAGGGCGGGGTATTCGCCCGGGACAATAAAACAACCAAAACCCGTAAATTTATTTTCCCCTATGAAGATGAGTGTTCCGGTAAGCTCAGGTTCAACTGGGATGCCGCCATTGCTTTCAGTCCCGTGGACAATACACTTTACATCGGTGCCCAGTTTGTTTTTAAATCTGTTAACCGGGGTGACACCTGGGAAAGGATCTCTCCGGATCTGACAAGCAACGATCCGGAAAAGCAAAAGCAGGATGAATCGGGTGGGCTTACCATCGATAATTCCACGGCCGAAAACCATTGTACCATAACCTGTATTGCCGAATCTGCCCTGGACAAACAGCTTATCTGGGCTGGCACGGATGACGGGAACCTGCAGATAACCCGTGATGGTGGGGAAAACTGGTTGAATGTCTCCGGGAATATCCCCGGTCTTCCGCCGAATACATGGTGTTCCAGTGTTTACCCTAGCCGCTTTGACAAGGGTACTGCCTATGCCACTTTTGACGGACACCGGAATGATGACATTACACCCTATATATACAGGACAACTGATTTCGGAAATACCTGGGTATCCCTGGCCGATGACAATATCAAGGTCCATTGCTATAAAGTACTCGAAGACCTGGTAAATCCTGATCTTCTATTTGTTGGCTCTGAATTTGGATTGTTTATATCAGTGGATGGCGGCCAGTCCTGGACACAATTTAAGGGAAACCTGCCGAATGTATCCGTTATGGATATGGTGATCCATCCCAGGGAGCATGACCTGGTGTTGGGGACCCATGGCCGGGGGGTTTATATTATTGATGATATTATCCCGCTCAGGCAACTCACAGGTGAAGTACTTGAATCTGACCTGGTTTTCCTTGATCAGCGGTCCAGTGTGCCGATGATTGTACCCGGACCGGCATGGCCAGGATTGGACGATGAATATTATGGAAGAAATCCTTCTTCCGCCGTTCCCATCACCTTTTACATGAAAAAACGGCATGTTTTCGGTAAAATGTCCATAGAAATATTCGATACGGATGATAAACCGATTGCCGAATTATCCCCGGTTTCCACCAAGGGCATAAACAAGGCCTACTGGTCACCCTACATGAGATTGCCAAGGATACCTAAAACCGATGTCATGATGCCGACGATGATACGGGTATTCATGACCATGCCAGAATATCCCCCTGGGGAATACAAGGTCAAAATAACCAAAGGCGAAGATGTTTATGAATCGACGGTGGAGGTTCATAAGAATCCTGACCTGAACTTTACTAAGGAAGAAATGGAATTGAGGCGTGAGAAGATGATGGAAGGATACAGGCTCCTGGAAGATCTTGCTTATCTCGACAGGCGCATCAATGATGTACGTGGACAAATCCCCGATATTCCAGACAGGATCCAGGTCAGCGGATCACTCACAAAAAAACTAGATGCCCTGTCCGCCTCACTTGAGGATGTCAGGAACCGCATGCTGGTGCTCAAACCGGGAGACCTTCGAGGAGAACAACAGCTAAGGGAAAAGGTCGCGGCGGTTTATGGTTCGATAGGGTATTATCCGGGCAAGCCTACAGACGCTCAGCTGCAGCGCCTGGAATTACTGGACCTTGAGGTCAGGGCCATGGAAGCCGAGGTGGACGGACTGTTGACCGAACATCTTGAAGATATAAATGCTGCCTTGGTAAAGGGCGGACAGGAAAAGGTCAAAATTACCACCCGCGGGGATTTTGATGCAGAAGTTGAAAACTAAGTGGATTATACCTAAATGGACAGGAGCCCTTTTCGGGGCTCCTGTTTTTTCTCCAGCAGGTCTGTAAGCCGGGTTCTGTATCCCGATCGTCCCCAGTAGGGCCGGGTCCGGGATCTCTATCATTTATCTGATCGACCTACCCCCCGGCATCGGGCGAGCAACCCTTGACAGCCGGTATACATGGTCTTTCAGCCCAAAAGGCGGACGGCCTCCGGTGTCACCACCGGCACCGGTGAGATCTTACCTCACCTTCTCACCCTTACCCCTTCCGACGAATCAGTACGGGGCGGTTATTTTCTTCTCCGCTACTATACCCTCACGGATATCTTTCTCCCGAAAGTATGGCGCTCTGTGCTGCCCGGACTTTCCTTTCTTTTTACCCCGTTGCCGGGATCCAAAGAACGATAGAACGTCCTGCTGAATTGCGGCAAAATTACAAAATTTTCAAATAATCATAGATAAGTTTGGAACTATCAGCTTGGAACTATAAGTTTGGAACTGTTAGGAACAACCCATTGGATGCATAACCTGAGCTACATATTGCCTGAAAATAAAATTGCAAAATACCCATTGGAAGAAAGAAATAGTTCCAAACTATTAATCTATAATCAGGGCAGGATTTCCCACCAGACCTTCAGGGAGCTTCCGTCATTGATCCCCCCGGAAATGCTGATGGTTTTCAATGATACAAGAGTGGTTCAGGCCCGCTTGCAATTTAAAAAAACAACCGGGTCCAGTATTGAGATCTTCTGCCTGGAACCATATGAACCCGCTGAATACTACCAGGCGTTCCAGCAGACCTCGGAAAGTACTTGGAAATGCCTGGTGGGCAATGCAAAAAAATGGAAATCAGGTCCGCTGTACATGGAGGTTGATCTGAATACCAGCAGTTATAAGAAAACCATCTCACTGCAGTCTGAAAAAACCGGCCGGGACAGGGATTCATTTCTCATCAGGTTTCGATGGGATCCCAGGGATATTCCTTTTGGTGAGATCCTCGAGGCAGCCGGACAAACCCCTATCCCACCCTACCTGAACAGGGATGCAGAACCAGGGGACAGGTACACTTACCAGACTGTATATTCCCTGATTGACGGTTCGGTGGCAGCACCGACAGCGGGACTGCATTTTACGGATGCGTTACTGGAACAGATTGACAGGAAAGGTGTCGCACGGCTGAACCTCACATTGCATGTTGGCGCCGGCACTTTCCAGCCCTTATCGACGGATGATCCTGCACAACATCCCATGCATGCCGAACATTTTTATGTAAGCCGGAGGGCTGTAAAGACATTGATGGATCACCAGGGAGATATTATGGCTGTGGGAACCACCACAACACGTTTGCTTGAATCCCTGCACTGGCTTGGTCTCAGGCTTGCAGACCGAAAGCAATCCGTTGGTTCTCCTGTATTTCTTGACCAGTGGGAGGCCTATGAGACAGCGCCTGGCAGCCGCAGGGACAGTCTCCGCCAAATCTTGAGGTACATGGAAAAGAATGGACTGGAAGTCATGGAAGGAATCACCAGACTGATGATCGTCCCGGGATATAATTTCAATATGGTAGACCGGATGATCACGAATTTTCACCTGCCCGGCAGTACATTGTTAATGCTGGTAGCTGCATTCATCGGGGACGACTGGAAAATCGTCTATGATTATGCCCTTGCCAATGATTTCCGTTTTTTAAGTTATGGTGACAGCTCCCTGCTTATTCCCTGAGAACAGCTTCATCAATCAACTCCAGCGTATCCGGGTTAATTACCTCCATTGTCACTTTTTTACCGTCAACATGGATCAGCACCAGTGCATTTTGGGTGGTGAATCCCTGAACATGTGCTGACCAGGGGGTCTGTTCCTGGGCGTAATAGGGGGCACCGGCAGCACCATTGTTAATCTGCCATACCTCCCGGTTAATCTCGATCTTCTCAGCAAAATACATATCTGGATATATGGTCATATCGGAGGAAACCTTCAAACGGTTATAGTTGTGTTCATCGCCGGTAAGGATGGCTACTACCTTGCTGCTTTTATTGACAACAAGGTCAAGGTATTCATCCCTGCGTTCAATGATCCCCTTTGGATGAGGTTTCCCCGCAATATAGGGACGGTACTGGTTATTACCGCTATACCACATATCATCCGCTACATGACCGCCATTGGGGAAGGCAGGTGTATGTTGGGTAACAAAAATATGATCAATGCGTTCATCCGCTTCCAATGTCTGTAGGGTTGAGGCCAGCCATTCAAGCTGCTTATCCAGTATAAAACCATGCAGATTTCCGCTGGTTAACCTGACAAAGGGAGTGGAGGAAGCATATAGGTAATCCGAATTGAGGACAACAACAGCTACATTATCATAGATATAGTAGAACACGGATTCCTTGTAGGAAGGAAAATCCGGTCTTCTCGGATTGGGATCATAGACTGCCCCATCTTCGCTTTCCGGCCCGTTCAAGGGCATATGAAAGTTATCCATAAAAACTGCCTCGGAAGACTCGGTCGCAAATGGGAAACGGTCGACCTTCATTACCCTTTTATCTCTCTCATCATAAAACCAAAATTCCAATGCTTCATGGTTTCCCATTCCCACATAAACAGGCATGTAATGTGCGAAAGCCTCAATGGATCTTTTCCAATTGGCATACTGCAGGTTGGTTGCCTCCTTGCTGGTAAGGTAGCCATTGATCAGGTCGCCCGTGAACTGGAGAAATCTGGCTCCATGCATGACTGTTGCTGCCATGATCTTTTTCATGATATAGCTGTTTACCCCGTAGATATCCCGTTCACCGCCGCCCTGTCCGCTTCTGGAATCGCTGGCATAAGCAAAAGTAAAAGGGGTTCTTGATCCAGGCACAGGGGCGGTCCGGAATGCATACTTTTGTTCAATCCCACCGGTTTGCAAATGGTACTCATATTCAGTATCAGAAGACAGGCCGGTGATTTCTATAGCATGCTCGGTGGTGGCCTGCTGATCAACAAAACTCCGGCCATCCACCATTACCGTTGCCACCATCTCGGTGTTCGTTTTAAAAGTGATGGTAGCGCCCTCCTCGGTCAATATATTAACAAAGGGGCCTTCTGTCACTGTAATGCCTATCTCGAATGGTCCCGTACCTTTGAATGCTACCCTGCCATCATAAACCATATTTCCCTCGTTGTCAATCACACGGTAACCGATGGTACCTTCCCCGCTTTTCTCCCATCCAATCATATCATACCTCCCGGAAAGTACGTCGCTGATGATGATCTGCGATTTGCCACGAACAATCGGTGAATTGATTCGAAAATAAACCGGCAGGGGATGCTTCGAATCATCATAGTGTATCAATCCATAGTACAATGTTCCTTCAAGTGTGGAATCCTGGAAATCAAAGATAATTCCCCGCTCATTACCAACAGGGTTGCCAAGCATCTGGGCAAGCGTATGATCCGCCGGCAAATCCACATTGTATATCTTTGCTTCATCCCTTACCAGGAAAACATTATCATATTCCAGTCCCATGTTGGAATATACTCTGGGCAGTCTTATCTGTGCATAGGATCCATAAATAATGGATCCAGTCATTATGACGATTAATAAAAATTGCTGTTTCATATCAAACATTTTAATTTGAACGATAGGTCAGTTCATTACTTCCCTTATCAAGGAGGTGAAATTAATGACATCTTCTTCGGTCGTGTCATATGAACACATCCAACGTACTTCACCGGTAGCCTCGTTCCAAACATAAAAGAAAAAGGCTTCCTGGAGGACGGGAATGATTTCTTTTGGCAGAATGGCAAATACAGCATTGGACTGAACAGGCTGTGTGATCCGGATCCCGTCAATCTTCATCACCTCTGCTTCGAGCATTTTGGCCATAAGGTTGGCATGGCTGGCATTTTTCAGCCAGACATCCTCATCGAGGAACCTCTCAAACTGGGCGGCTATATAACGCATCTTGGATGCCAGTTGCATACCCTGTTTCCTCAGGTATTTGAAATCATAGGTAAATGCTTCGCTCATAAACACAACAGCTTCACCATACATCATCCCATTTTTAGTACCTCCGAAAGATAATACATCAATGCCCGCGTCCACCGTAATATCCCTGAATCCGATCTGGAGGCTGGCAGCTGCATTGCTGATCCGGGCTCCATCCATGTGGACCAGCATATTGTGATCATGTGCATAATTTGTAATGGCCCGTATCTCGTCAGGGGAATAGACCGTTCCCATTTCGGTGGACTGTGTAATGGAGATAACGCGTGGCTGTGAGTGATGCTCAAAGCCGATCCCGTACATATGCTTTTCAATCGAAGCAGGGGAAATTTTGCCATCAGGAGATTCCACCGGGAGCAGTTTACAACCGGTCCATCTCTCCGGGGCCCCGCATTCATCCTCATGGATATGGGAGGTCTCGGCACAGATAATGGAATGATAGGGTTTGGTCACTGCATCCAGTCCAAGTACATTGGCGGCAGTTCCGATAAAAACAAAAAATGGCTGGACCTTATCACCGAGGATGCTTTGTATCTTTTTTACTGCGGAAGCCGTATAAGGATCATCCCCGTAAGCAATGGTGTGACCTGAATTCACATTTTCAATGGCCTTCATTATTTCCGGATGAACCCCGGCATTATTGTCACTTGCGAATCCCCTTTTGTTCATGAAATGAAAGGTTTGCAGTAATAAAAATATTAATAAATGACGGGATCTAAAACAATTCGTCGTATTTGGTCCACAGAAGATCCCCCAGTTCCCATGCCTTATTCACCACCCTGATACCCCATTTATCTGTATATCCCGTCAGCAAGTCAATAGTCCGGTCGGGCTTGC